>CAIQWN010000025.1 GCA_903875555.1 uncultured bacterium | reverse complement strand
TTAGAGAGTTTGGTAAAAAAGAAAATTACGTAGCAACATTATCCAGATATACAAACGAACAAGGTTTTCTTCAGCCAGAGTTTTTGGCTGTATGGAATTGGTCTAATTTATTTATAAATAAATTAGGAGAAAATGATTCAATGATTTTGGATGGTGCTCCAAGAAAACTTTTTGAAGTAAATATGCTTAATAGTGCGATAAAATTTTTTGGATTTGAAAAACCAAAAGTAATTTATCTTGATGTTTCTGAAAATTGGGCAAGAGAGAGATTATCAGGTAGAGGACGAGAGGATGATGTCGAGGAAGAAGTAGAAAGAAGAATGAGTTGGTTTGAAACAGAAGTATTGCCCGTAGTTAACTCTTATAAATTAGATGAGAGATATGATTTTATTCATATCAATGGAGAAAAAGGAATGGATGATGTTCATCAAGAAATAATTTCAAAAATATAAATTATTTATATTTTGTGGTAGGATAGTTTAAATGAAATACGATATTAAACTAAAATCAGGAAAGGATCTAGAAAACCTACGCGAATCAAATCGTCGCTTGGCAAATATTTTGATGCAAGTGAAAGAACTTGTTAAGCCTGGTGTAACTACCCAAGAGATAAATGATTTTGTTTATAAGAAAACTATTGAAGGTGGTGATAAGCCGTCATATCTTAATTACAAACCGTTTGGTGCACCATATCCATACCCAGCAACTGCTTGTGTTTCGGTAAATGATGAAGTCGTTCACGGTATTCCAAGTGAAAGAGTTTTGAAAGATGGCGATATTGTTTCAATCGACGGCGGGTTGGTTCATAAAGGAATGTATTCTGATTGTGCAATCACAGTTCCGGTTGGAGAAATTTCAGATGAAAATAAAAAATTGCTCGAGGTTACAAGACAAGCACTTTTTGCTGGGATTAAAATGTGTTGTGTTGGAAACCATGTAAATGATATTTCTAAAGCAATCGAAAAATCTGTTCCAAAGAAATATGGGGTGGTGAAAATTTTGTGTGGTCACGGTGTTGGATATCAAGCACATGAAGAACCAAATGTGCCAAACTTTGATGATGGAATAAAAGGACCGAAACTTGTTGCGGGTATGGTGCTAGCTCTTGAGCCTATGGTAAATTTAGGAACAGATGAAGTTTATTTAGCGGATGATGGTTATACTTTTATTACAAAAGATCACAAAAACTCTGCTCACTTTGAGCACAGTGTTTTAATAACTGACGGAGAACCAGAAATACTCTCTAAAGAATTAAAGTAAGAAGCTTATAAACTTCTTACTTTTTTCTTTCCTGTTATAATATATCAATGAATGATAATTCTTTTTTAGAAACGGAAATAAAAAGTTTAAGACAAAAGATAGAAGAAAAAACAGAAAAAACTTCTGGATTTGAACAATATTTCAAAAAAGAAGATCATGCACATGATGTGGTCAGAGAATACAAACAAGAAAATATAGAAAAAATTATTCCAGAAGAAAAACAAATCTCTATTTCTGAGAAATATAAATTATTAGCTACTCTATCTCCAAAGGAAACAGATGAACAAGTAGATATGCTTGCACAAATTATGGCAGAGAAAGGGGTGAAGAATGCACTGCAAATGGCAGGCGAATTAAATAACGCCGAAGTTGAAGATGACTTTGAAAGATTTTTGGTTCAGTATCTTCTTTCTAATCATGAAATAAAAAATAATTTAAGTAAAGAAGAATGGAAATCTCTTCACATGGTTTTGTTTGAAATAATTTTACCAAAAGAGGATGGAGATAAAAATAAAGATTTAAAACAAATGATGGGTTTTATGGAGCAGTGGTATACATCTATGCAAGCATTGGCATCAGATGCTTTAAATAAAGAAAAAAATTATTATTCTCTTGAACTTGCTGTTTCAAATAATACAACAGCTATATCTTTTTATTGTGCTGTTCACAAAGACTATAAAAATATTTTTGAAAAGGTGGTGCAGGGTGTATTTCCAAAAGCGAAAGTTATAGAATGTAAAGATGACTATAATATTTTTGGACCTCGTTCTATTGCCGAGACTTCATTTGTTACATTAGCAACAATTCCAGCTCTTCCAATCAAGACGTATAAAAAATTAGAAGCCGATCCAATGGCTTTAATTGTTTCTTCTTTTACAAAAATAAAAAAGGAAGGAGAAGGTTTAGCACTTCAGATACTTGTTCGTCCAGCAGGAGATTTTTTCGCTAAAAAATTTGTGAAGATACTTGATGATTTAAGAAAAGGAGAAAATTTAAAAAGAATTATAGACAGAGAAAATGTTTTAAAAGAATCTATAAATATTTTATCTGGAATGTTTTCTTCACAAACAAAAGAAGAAATAGAAGAAGAAAAGAAAAAGAAATTATCACAAGTTGATGAAGTCGCCACAAAGCATGTACAAGAAAAATTGGAACACACAGTAGTAGAAACAAATATTCGTATTATCGCAAGTGCAGAAACTTTAGTGAGAGTTGAAGAAATAAAAAGAGATTTAGAGGCGTCGTTTATACAGTTTAGTGAAGTTGGGGGTAATAGTTTTAGATTTGAAACATTAGACGGTAGAAAACAAAAGGCTATGCTCCACCGATTTTCTTACCGTCTTTGGAATGATGATGAAGCAATGCCACTTAATCTAGAAGAACTTGCGACAGTTTTTCATTTTCCAGAACAAGATACAGATCTTGCAAACATCAAAGAGGGAAAATCAAAGACAGCTGAGGCACCTATGGATATGGCAACAGAAGGTGTAATAATTGGTACAAATGAAGCAAGAGGAGAGAAGCAGGAAATACATCTTGGTCGTGAAGAAAGAATGCGTCATCTTTATGTTATTGGGCAAACAGGAACAGGTAAATCCGTATTCTTAAAAAATTTAATTATTCAAGATATAAAAAATGGTGATGGGTGTTGTTTTATTGACCCGCACGGCTCTGATATTTTGGATATTATGGCGAATATTCCACCAGAAAGAATGGATCACGTTATTTATTTTGATCCTGGGTATACAGCAAGACCGATGGGATTAAATATGCTTGAGTTTGATCCGAATTATCCAGAGCAAAAAACTTTTGTGATAAATGAAATGCTCGGAATCTTTAATAAACTTTTTGATATGAAGACTGCTGGAGGTCCTGGGTTTGAAATGTATTTCCGTAACTCGGTTCGTCTGGTGATGGAACATCCAGAAAGTGGGAATACTTTGATTGACGTTGGCCGTGTTTTTTCTGACAAAGATTTTCGTGATTATAAATTATCAAAATGTAAAGATCCTTTAGTTTTGCAATTTTGGCAAAATGCTGAGAAGACAAAAGGTGAACAGGGGCTTGAAAACTGGGTACCACATATTACATCTAAGTTTGATAACTTTGTAAGTAATGATATTATGCGTCCGATAATTTCTCAAGAAAAATCTGCATTCAATATGCGTGAAATAATGGATGGAAAGAAAATATTTTTAGTAAATCTTGCAAAAGGAAGACTCGGTGATATTAACTCATCACTTCTTGGTTTAATTCTTGTTGGTAAAATTTCTCAGGCTGCGATGTCTCGTGTGGACAGCAGAGAAAAGCCAGATTTTTATTTATATATAGATGAATTTCAAAATGTAACAACACCAACGATCGCTTCTATCTTATCAGAGGCTCGTAAATATAGATTATCTCTTAATGTTGCACATCAATATATCTCGCAATTAACTGACGAAATAAAAGGTGCGGTGTTTGGTAACGTTGGGAATAAAATTGTCTACCGTATCAGTCCAGAAGATGCAAAAGTTTTGGAACAGGAATTTGAGCCAACATTTATGGCGAGTGATATTATTAAAATAGAAAATCTTCATGCGTATGCAAAAATTTTAGTGAAAGGTGAACCAAGAAAGCCATTCGATATTGCGGTTCCATTCCCAGCAAAAGGTGACATATCAATGATTGATAAAGTAAAAGAATTAAGTTATATGAAGTATGGACGAAACAGAGCAGAAGTTGAAGCGGAGATAATGAGAAAGTATCAATAGTAGACTTTTAATTCCTGTATGTTATTATAAAATTATGAAAAAGATGAATACTGTCGCAATTCAAATAACAAAGGAGAAAAAAGGATATTCAGCGATCGCTGTTGGTTTGTTTGGTGTTTGCACAACATAAGCGAGATCTTACGAAGAGGTTGTTAAAAAAATGAAAGAAGCAGTTGGTTTACATTTAGAAACTTTATCATTCCAAATTTAATTTTGCCGAGCTTTGAATTTGTTAATTCAGGAATCTGATGTCCTAAGAATACAAACCTGGATTCCCGCTTTCGCGGGAATGACAAAAGAGTGATGTCCTAGACATCACTCTTTTGAATTTATATAATCACTAGACTCTATAAAATAGTCAAGAAATTGTTTTAGATGCAAGGCGATAAAAGTTTTTTCGACTAAGGTATACAAATAGTATTCCGCAGAAGAAAAAACTTTTAGCAACGAAGCAGATGAAATAATTTATGGACTATTTACGGAGTCTTTCTGTATATTCACCTGTATCTGTATTCACCACAATTTCTTCACCAGCTTCGATGAATAGTGGAGTAGTAATTTGCGCACCAGTTTCTAGTGTAACTAATTTACCACCACCCGCAGCAGTGTTTCCTTTCATTGAAGGAGGAGCTTCTTTAACTAAGAATGTCATTTTGATTGGAAGAGTGATACCAATTATTTTTTCTTCGTCATCAATTTCAAATATTTTTGTATCAACAATTGTATTTGGCTTTAAAAATTTTGCTTTGTCACCAATTATTTCATCTGAAATTTGAAAACGTTTCGCTGGATCTTTTGGATCACAAAACCAAAACTCACCTTTACTTGTATAAAGGAATTTAGATTCTCCTCTTGAAATATCTGCTTCTTCGGCTGTGTCTGAGGCGTGGAATGTCCCAGGTACGACCTTACCAGTTATAGCACTTTTCATTCTCACTTGGTTTTGAGGTTTTCTTTTTTGTGTTCTCGCTACATGAGATTCCAAAATTTCAAAAGGTTCTCCGTTTACAAGAATATATTTGCGAGGTTTAATTTCATCGTAATCTAGTGTTGCCATAAATAGTTGATAGTTAATGGTTAATAGTTTGTAGTTAATACCACAATATGCTGATTATCATATCAAAAAAATGATTTCTTTTCAATTGTGGGTTTGTGGTGTAATATTGATTTAGTTGTGTGGATTTTTAATGGACTGATTGATTATTTGATAAGATGGGGAGATTATGGACTATCGATTAGAGATACTAACTGTCCTGTGTGTTTTGTATTTTGTTGTGGCGTATCTTGTTTTCAGATTTTTTGATGAGAAAAGAAGAAAGATTCAGTAAAAGGAAAAACAAGATGAGCCAATGTATCCTGGGACTCACTTTCCTT
>CAIQWN010000024.1 GCA_903875555.1 uncultured bacterium | reverse complement strand
TTTTTCTTATTTATATTTTATTTTAGCTATCATATGGACTGTCTGCTGGTCATATTTGCTTTTTATTGGTAAAGTCTATCAAGATACCACATCTACCCTAAGTGGCATAATAGTAGTTCTAACTATTTTAATATACGGAACAGTTCACATAAAGGTTTCAAAAAACACTTCAAAAACAGAGAGAAAAGAGGATGTTTTTATATTGTTTTCTTTTTTGAATTTGATAATTACTTGCTATAGTTCCTTTTTCTTTTTAACATGTCTAAACACTCTGGGTCGATGTGGTGAAGGTGGTGGGTATGCTATGTTAGCTTTACTATTTTTTAGTATGATTTTTGGTTCTCTAACTTTAATTCTTGGGGGTATTTCAATACAAAAAAAATAGTTAATTAAACCCCTATCAACACCTCCTCCAGCTTCTCCTTCAGCCCCACCTCCCCCCTATGCGCGTCCATACTTGCCTTCATAATTTCTTCTCCAAAATTTTCACATTCCTCCAAAGTAAAACCCGTTTTCTTTCCATTTAAAGTGTCCTCCCAAATCGTTCTCATCTTCCACCACAATGCTCCGTGTATCATTTCCAGTGGCTCACTTATATCTTTTATTTTTATCCATTCCACAAACACTGCTTTTTTGTCTCTTTTTGCAAACGCATTACACATTGGAAATGGACTCGCCTCTCCTTCTTTATCCTCCCTACAATCAAAAACTTTTTCGGAATACTTTTCCAGTCTCTTAATTTTATTTGCGTCTGCAAAAGGTTCGTCGATTATGAAAAAATTTTTTGAATCTTTTAGTTTTGGAAATAATTCGATAAGAGCATCTCGACTTTCTTGTTTTTCCATAAACCCAACCAAATTAATTATTTGTTCGCCACCAAACAAATCAACACTGTCGATATACTTTTCTGCTTGTAAATAATTTTCATTATAAATAACATCAGTTACAACTTTATCTTTCAATAAAGTTTTATATGCTTTTTCTCTTCCGTTTTTTTCTGTACCGACTATGCTGTATATCATAAATTTATTTCGTATTTTGTCATTCCCGCGAAAGCGGGAATCTAGGTTTGAATTCTTGAACACTGGATTCCCGCTTTCGCGGGAATGACACCCAGAAATCCAAACACCATCAACTTACTTGATTATATCACCTCAAGGTTCTTTCCAACCGAAGTTGAGGCTACCAGTGGTAATTCAGAAATTTTTCTCTTACTCAAAACTTCTTCCAAAACTTTCTTTAATTTATTTCCAACTTTTTCGGCAATGTCCTCGTCGACTTCAAAAATAATTTCATCGTGAATTTGTAAAACTAGTTTAACTTTATCTTCTAATTTATTTTCTTTAACATAATCAAAAGTATCAATCATTGCAAGTTTAATAATATCTGCACTTGTTCCTTGTATAGGTGCATTAATTGCAATACGTTCCCCTTGCGCACGAAGAAACGGAAGTGGAGATTTAAGTAACGGAACCTCACGACGACGCCCAAGCAAAGTCACAGTGAAACCATTTTTAAACGCATAAGCTTTTACCTCTTCGAGATACTCCATCAATCTTGTAAAAGTATTTTTATACTGATCATAAAATTCTTGTGCCTCTTTTCTTTCGACCTTCATTGCTTCTTTGAGAGATGTAACACCCATACCGTAAAGTATTCCAAAGTTAATAGCTTTTGCTTTGCGACGCATTTCTTTGTCGACTTCATCTTCGGATACACCAAAAACTTTCATCGCGGTTCCTGTGTGCACATCAATTCCCTTTTCAAAAATCTCAATTAAATTTTTATCTTGTGAAAGTATTGCCGCCGAACGCAAATCAATCTGCGCATAATCAAGTGAAACAAGTAACTTGCCTTTACTTACCACAAACGCTTCTTTTACTTCTTTGCCAAATTCACCTTTCGTTGGAAGTGTTTGTAAGTTTGGATTCTCACAAGAAAATCTTCCCGTCCCTGTTCCTGTTTGCACAAAATGTGCGTGAATCTTGCCATCTTCTTTCACAAAAGTTGGCAATGTGTCGATATATGTTGAAAGTAATTTTGTTAATTCTCTATATTCAATTATTTTTTCCACAACTGGGTTTTCATCTTTTATTTTTTCAAGCTCAGTTATGTTGGTACTCTTCGCACCACCTGCTGTCTTTTTTATTTTTATCCTTAAACCACCCTTTGGGTTGTCAGGCGACGCGACACTATCCCCTGTCGCGTTTAGCCCAAGGTTTAATTTTTCATAAAGAATATTTCCGAGTTGCTTTGGTGATGAAATATTAAATTCTTCATCGGCAAGTTTATAGATTTCTTTTTCTAAAACCGTAACCTTTTCGTGAAGTTTTTTGCTTAACTTATTTAATTTTTCTACATCAAGTGTGATGCCATTCTTTTCCATTTCTCTAATTATCGGCATCAGAGGTTTTTCTACGCTCTCATAAAGCTCCAAAAGTTTTTTTTCTTTGAGTTGTTCTAAAAGTTTCTCTTCTGTGTCGACTAAAGTTTTTGTTCCCGCAACATTTTTTATATCATCTGCTTTTGGATTAGTAACTTCACTGTGAATCAAGTTTGTCATTATCATTAACTCTTCTAATTTGTTTGAATCAATTTTTTCTTCGACTGGCGACATAGTAAATTCGTCAGTTATATCTAATTGAAATTTATTTTTCAAAGATCTAAATTCATATTTGTCACACATCTCTTCATATTTAGAAATATTTATTCCTTCTTTCCATTTGTGTACTGGAAAAACATACTTAACCGGCGCGTCACAAATAATTGTCGCAAGTGTTTTCGAAAACAAAGCTTCCTCTTCTCCTTCTTCAAGGAGTCCAACCATTCTTTCTTTTATTCCTACTTTCAAAAACTTCTCTCTATCTTTTTTTAATTCTTTAAATAAGTTTTCAAGTGTGCCAAAATTTTTCACAAGATCAGTTGCTGTTTTGTCGCCTATTCCTTTGATACCAATTATATTATCTGACGAATCTCCCGCGAGACCTTTATAGTCTGGAATATTTTTTGGAGCGAATCCGTATTTTTTTATAACCTCATCTGCATTAAATAGTGCTGCATCATTCCCTCTTTTTAAAGTATAAACAAAAACTTTGTCGTCATCAACGAGTTGCAGTGTGTCCATATCGCCTGACGCAATAATTGTGCGAATGTCTTTTTCTTTTTTTAGTTGTGTAGAAATTGTTCCTAAAATATCATCTGCTTCGTAGCCTTCTTTTGAATAAACAGGAATATTTAAATCTTCACACATTTGCACAGCTTCTTTTAATTGTGTAATTAATGCATCATCTGATTTTGTTCTTGTTCCTTTGTAGGCTTCATATGCGTGATGTCTAAATGTTGGCTTTGGCAAATCAAAACATGCAGCGATGTATTCTGGTTTTAGTTCTTTATAAACACGAAGCACCATAGAAATAAATCCGTAGAGCGCGCCAGTTGGTCTGCCATCACGAGTCCTAAAATCCCCCATCGCGTGATATGAACGATGAAGTATCGCGTGTGCATCAAGAAGTACAACTGTTTTTGAAAAATTTTTGTTTTCTTTATTCTTGGTCATATTTTATTTTTACTTCACGGGTGTTTTCGTCTATCACTTCAAAAAACAAAACCATATCACTTTTTATATAACCCATCTTTGCTGGCCACTCAATCAAAATAATATTATCTTTATTTTTTGTGTCGTCTTCTATTCTTAAAATTTTTGCTTCTTTTGGATTGTCGAAACGATATGCATCGATATGAATTACTTTTTTTATTTTGTGATGCGGAGACGTGTATTCTTTTTTCAAAATAAAAGTTGGTGACGACACTTCTTCTGCCACCTCTAAACATTTAGCAAAATGTTTAGTAAAAGTTGTTTTACCCGCACCAAGATCACCTTCTAAAAGCACAACGAATGCTTCGTCTTTATTCTTTTCTTCTACTTTATCAATAACTTTTCTTGCGAGTAAATTTAGGTTTTCTTCTTTAACAATCATTGTTTCCATAGATCAATAATAACATAAACAAAGTTTATAAAGTTAAAAGTCATAAAGTCTGTAAAGTAATACAAATCACGGCGCCTACGGCACCGTGATTTGTATTGTGTCTGCTTTCGACTTTAAAACTTTGTAACTTTTGACTAATTAATGGTGACGCTTCTTTTCTTCTTCGTTATATGTTGCATAAATACTTCTTCCTAAAATATAGAGTATAAACATGATCGCAATCAAAGCAAACCATTCTACTAAACTACTTGGCAAGAAACTTTCTGTGCTTGTACCAACAACTTTCTTTGCTCCAGTATTTATCCCTATTTTTTCTGTTGGAATAATTGAACCTACTGAATAAGCAATAACTTCATCTGCCATCAACTTTCCACCTGAAGATTTAAATGTGTATGACAAATATCCAGTTGTTACAACCGACTTACCAAGTGAAGCAGTATCCACCACTTTTACTTTAAATGAAATTACTCCTTCGCTTGATCCGTCTAATATATTTTGATTAAAAATAAGTGTGTGTGTCTTGTCATCAAATGACCCCACGTTTGAATTAACAAAAGAAAATTCTTGAGGAACAACAATCTTGATTATTGTGTCATCTAAACGAGAACCAGAAATATTTTTATAATTGAAACGATAATTAATTTCATTGCCAGGAGAAATTTCTCCAGTCACTTTTTCTAAAACAGTTGTTACTAGCTTATCTCCATTATTTATAATTGAAGCCTGAGCAGGATTTGTTTTTAGAACTGTTCCGTCTGAACAAGTTATTTCATTTTTAACTTTCTTCACTATTGTTTGTGCTGTTTTTGGAGCAACGTAAGAAATATTTTTATCTGTTGTTGTAAATCTAACTATCTCACCTTTTACAATACCGTGTTGATTACTCATAACAGCACGACAGAAATATGTATTGTTTGTTTTTAAATTAGTTAAGATATTAGAAAACGGTGCTGTGTAATCAGACCCAATAGAAACTTTTGCTGTGTCGCGTCCTAAATTTGGAGTCTCTCCATATTCAAACCATCCAGTAGACGGAGCTCCTCCTGCTATTAAACCAATACCATTACAGCGTGCAGAATTTTTTGTAATTTGTGTTGTAACAGAAGTAACCACATTATTAAAATCTATTTTTATAGGAGCAGAGTATGATATAGGACTGTTGTTTGTATAAGGACAAGACATATACTCAGGAATCGATTGACCGTTTGGACATGTCATATAACAAACTTGTGACGCTGGAACCATAGATCCATTAGAACAAGTTTTGTATTGTTGTGCACAAACTTGTCCAGACGAAATAACAGAACCATCCCAACATGTTTGATATGAACCATAATTTGTATAACCACCTGTATAACCATAAAGATTTGTATATGAGTTTCCCTGACAAGTTCCATTAAGTAAAATTGTGCCAGCAGGACAAGAGACTGACGCCTGACATGTGCCATTTATATAACTTGAACCTGAAGGACACACCACACTTGGCTGACAAACACCATTAAGAAGAGTTGTGTTAGCGGGACAAGTAATTGTATTGATCTGACACACACCATTAATTAAAGTTTGACCTGCAGCACAAGATGTCGCCTGACAAACACCATTCACCAATGTGGTCCCTGCTCCACAGTTTGATTGACATACACCGTTGATTAAAGTTGTGTTTACTGGACACGATGTTATTTGACACACACCATTAAGAAGAGCTTGTCCTGCGGGACATGTTATCGCCTGACAAACGTTATTAACTAAAGTTTGACCAACTGGACAAGTTGTTGGTTGACAAACTCCATTAATCAAAGTTGTTCCGACTCCACAAGTTATTGTAGTAGTACAAACACCGTTCACTAAAGTTTGACCAGCTCCACAGATTACATTTGTTGTACACACACCATTAACAAGAGTTTGTCCAACTCCACAAGTTACTGCTGTTGTACCTAGGTTTGTATAACCAGTAACACCTGTATATCCAAAATTTGTATAACCTCCTGTGTTTCCACCAAGAGAAAAACTAAAAGATGGTGTACTAAAATTAAACCCATTACCAAAAAGTGACGATCCTGAATTCGTATATGAAGGAGTGTTTGTATAACCATAATTAGAACCACCTGTGTTTGATGTATTTGTTACGCCGTATGTTACTGGAACCACCGAATAAGTATCTGTTGTGGCTGGGTAAGTTGTAGTTACAGGAACCACAGAATAAGTATCAACTGTTGTTGGCGAAGGATTCCATGTGCCCATACTATACGAGGTAGAAGGGTTCCATGTGCCCATACTATACGAGTTGGATGTGTTCCATGTTCCCATGTCATAAACAGTCTGAGCTAATACATTCTGAGTAAATGAAAAAAAGCTCAACAGGAGTAATAATTCAAAACTTAATTGTCTAATAAAATTTTTCATCTATATTTAGATATAATTATCCCTTATTTAATCCACTTATTATACAATACTATTCTATTATTTGTCAATAATTTTTAAAATTAAAAAACCAGCAGATGTTAAAAACATTTCTGCTGGTTTTCCCAAGCCTTTCTTCTTGGTTATAAACATAACGGAATATAGAATTTGTCATTCTTGTCCGCACAAACAAGTTCGATGTATTTGTCGTACACCTCTCTTTTTGCACGAACTCTCCATTCTTCTTCACTCTCGCCCTTTTTATCCGGTAGGACACCCAAAACATCTGAACATTCTTTTGGGAGCTTCAATCCGGTTTCTATCTTCCCTGAAAAAACACATGGGAGAGGCCTGTTTACTGCATGAGGATGAAAAAGTCCGTAAACATTTCTTGATTCCACAAACTTTTTAACCTCATGTTGTGGAGGAAAAGCAACTTCTCCCATCTTTACTTCGGGTTTTACTTCGACATCCTTGGGTGGCTTAACATAAGAAGAAGACGAGGAAGGTAAAGGTTTTTTTAACTTCTTCCCTTCACCTTCTGCATCCTTGTGGTTTTTCTTATGATCACCACCCCCACCTTCTTTCGCTTCTTTTCTGCCATGAAAAAGTGCCGCTTCCCCAACAAGACACGCGCAAGGGGATCCTACACAGACACAGCCTTTTCCAACTATATTGCCATGAGAAAGTTTTTCTTCGGCAATCACTTCCGAGGCAGGAACACCTGATTCTACATCAGGAAGATTTGAGGCCACTGCCGGAACGGTAGCGTTTCCATCCTTTACGGGAGTAGAAGACATCGGTGTTCTTGTGTTAATTGGCTTCGAAGTATTTATTGCCGGACTTATTTGTGTTGGTCGATTTGCAACAATAAGTAAACAACCAGTTACAATCATGAATAAAACCAAACACATCCCAGCAATAATCCACTGCGTGTTTCTCGTTATCATCGTAGACTCCCTTACTTTAATATTTAGTGGTGGTGGTGGACCGAATGCCTCATCCCCTTTTATTCCAAGATGGTTTTCGGTTTCTTTTGCGTTTGCGACAACTTCTGCTTCCACTTCAGCCAAAAAAGACGGCCAATTTTCACCCAACAAAACCTTGAGAGCTTCCTCTGTTTCGGAAACCTGTTCCTCAGTCTTGATCTTGTCAGAAAGCGCGAGTTCACATCTTTTGTTGATAGCGCTTCGTGCACTATCACTTACACATCCATCCACATTGCTTTTATCTTTTTCAGCTTTCAGCAAACGCAATTGACAACCAATTAAAGATTTCTTTCTTTGGCAAAGAATAAATTTGAGCCTCTGAATTTCTTCGTTGTTTATTGAACTTATGCTCATGGGCTTCTCCCTAAAAAAGTTGAATTTCAAAAAACGAATAACGATAAACTTCTATCGCACAAATATCGCCTATGAATAGAATTATATAGTGTTTTATAAAAAAGTCAAGACCCGCAAATCATGAAGACTTTGCGGGTCAGATCGGTATAAAACCGATGTTATAAAGAAACAAGCTCATAAATCATTGCGCGAGACAACGTCCCCCACCAAGATATTCTCCTTTCTTGTCATTACATTCCTGTGTGGACAAATTGCGGTAAGTTGTAAGTCCGGTGTATGTTGCAAGAACACGCGGTTGCGACTGTTCGCTTTGTTGATTTCCAACATTACGATAACGACCACAACGATCCGGTCCATTATCAGCAGGTCCGACAATTTCTCCGGTGCGATTGTTCTTACACATATCAACTGTACGTGAACCACCGGAAGACTGTCTTGTTGTGGAAGGTTGTGAAGCTTGTTGTTGCTGTACAGGTTGTTCATCTCCGTCAATAAAATCTTTTATGAACTTACCACTAGTTGGACGACACATCACTGTTGCGCCAGCCAACATACCAGCAATCACTGGCACAGCTTGGTTAACCACCTTCACATTTTGCCCGAGAGTATTGGTTGTGGAATGATTTGCAATATATCCTACAACCCAACCAGATGCTGCACCACTAAGACCAGACACGAGCCGATCTTCCCAACTGCAAACCATTTGCATTTGGCGTCCATCAACATTGGCAACAAAAGGTTGTCCAACCGATGGTGTTTGTTGATATCCACCACAAGACCCTGCATACCATTGCCCATTACAAAGATAATACATGGGCGATAGACCTTGTTGGGCTTGTGCGTTGTGTGGAAACAGCAACGACGGAACAAGTAACATTAAAACAAAAACAATTAAAACCATCCACCACGGAATGTTTTTTATAACCCATTCGTGATTATTGTCTTGATTAAACATCATTCCTCCTTCTGCCATTTTGGCAATGATTAATTGAATTTACAAAATTTTCTGATAGTTTTAAACATCCTATCAATTCACTACGTATTATACACGATTTGAGTATTTTGTCAAGGTGTTAAAAAATGACAACTATGTTTGTTTTTCGAGTGGTTTCGCTTCGCGAAACCACTCGAAAATTTTATTATTAATAACTT
>CAIQWN010000023.1 GCA_903875555.1 uncultured bacterium | reverse complement strand
GCGAATGTAACAGCTGTTTATGTAAAAGCAGGAGATAGGGTATATCAAGGACAAACATTATTTAGATTAGACGCAACAGATGCTTACAAACAAGTTCGTGATGCAAAAATTGCATTAGAATCGGCAAAAATTGCATTAGAGAAGCTAACAAATCCTAAAAGTGTAGATTTGATGTCTATAAATGATTCCATAAAACAAGCAGAGGATAGTAAAAAAAATGAAGATCAGAAAGTAGATACAGCTTACAGAACTTTATTAAATGCAAATTTACAAGCAGTATCTGATAGTTCTTATACAACAGAGACAGCACCAACACTCACAGGAAGTTATTTAAAAAACATAGAAGGACAAATTAAAGTTTCCGTTTACCAAGGTGGTCAGACAGGTTACAGTTTTAGTTTATCTGGGATAGCAACAGGTACTGGAAGTGTAAATACAACTGTTGCACAACCACTTGGTGATACAGGACTTTATATAAAATGGGCAGCATTACCACCTCAATCAAATTGGATTATTGATATTCCAAATAAACAATCAACTAGTTATTCTTCGAATTATAATTCTTGGCAAAATACGATTACAAACAGAGACATAAATAATTCTACGACTGATAGAACAATTACTAGTCTTAAACAAAAATTAGCAGATCTTACCCCAGGGGATGACAATCTAGATGTTCGTAGCGCAAAACTTACAGTACAGCAGAGACAAAATGCTTTAGATGATGCACAGCAAAATTTATCATATTATTCTATCAACGCTCCATTTGATGGGGTAATGGCAAATGTTTCAGTTGATATTGGTTCATCAGCGGTTATGGCTTCAGCAAACAGTAGTGCCCCACTTGGAACAATAGTGACAGATAAAAAATTAGCACAAGTTACTTTAAACGAAACAGATATTTCAAAAGTTCACCTAAGTCAAAAAGCAAAAATATCTTTTGATGCTATTGAAGGACTTACACTAGATGGTGATGTTGTAGAAATAAATACATTAGGAACAATAACATCTGGGGTTGTTACTTATAAAGTAAAAGTTGCTTTTGCAACGGACGATATTCGTATACTTCCAAACATGAGTGTGTCGGTTGATGTAGTTTCTGACAGTAAAGATGATGTTTTGTATGTATCAAGTCAAGCAGTTAAACATGATAAAGATGGTTTCTATGTAGAAGAAGATGCTTCATCAACTTCCGCGATCAATTTTGCTTCATCAACAAGGAGATTTAATAATGCATCTTCGACATTTAATTTTGCCTCAAGTACAGCTTCTTCATCACAAAGATTTAAGAATGGTTCATCTAGTCGTCAAAGAAATGGTACAACCACAACAGTATCTTCAACAAATGTAGTTCTTAAACGAGTTCCTGTAACCATAGGAATACAGAGCGATACCCAAACAGAAATTGTAAGTGGTTTAATAGAAGGTGAGAAAGTTATAACTAAAAAAACAACAACAACATCTGGGGCGACAACTGCACCATCAGTAACATCATTATTAAGACCACAGGGAGCAAATAGACCAGCAACAGGTGGTGGTACAGCAGGTTCTAATAGAACACAATAAATAATATGATTGATTGTAAAAATCTTACAAAAAGATATGTAGATGGAGACAACATTACAGATGTTTTACGTAACGTGTCTTTCTCTATTAAAAAAGGAGAGTTCGTAGCAATCATGGGTCCATCTGGATCAGGTAAATCTACAATTATGCACATACTTGGATTACTTGATACACCGACAACCGGAAGTTATTTTTTAGAAGATAAAGATGTTTCAAAATTAGATGATGATGAGCAAGCATTAATTAGAGCTAAGAAAATTGGTTTTGTTTTCCAAGCTTTTAATCTTCTTCCTCGTACAACTGTTCTTAGAAATGTTATGTTACCTCTTACATATTTAAATATGGGTGTTGAAGATAGAGAAGAAAAAGCAAAACGTGCTCTTACTTCTGTTGGTTTTCCAGAAGAGAGATGGAAAAATTTATCAAATCAATTATCTGGAGGACAAATGCAACGTGTGGCAATTGCCCGTGCTCTTGTGAATGATCCAAGTATAATATTTGCTGATGAGCCAACAGGAAATCTTGACACAAAAACAGGGGAAATAGTTTTGGAAACTTTTAAAAAATTAAATAAAGAAGAAGGTAGAACAATTGTTTTGATTACTCACGAGCCAGATGTAGCAAAACACGCAGATAGAACAATCCATGTGCGTGACGGAAAATTAATTGATTAAAATATGACCATAAAAGATTTATTTGAAGAGACAATAATATCAGTGAAAGCAAATCAAACTAGAACAGGTTTGACTGTGCTTGGTATTGTGATTGGTATTGCTTCAGTGATAGTTATGCTCGCTATTGGAAATGGGGCACAAGCTTCTATCTCGGCAAGTATAAACTCTCTTGGCTCAAATATTTTAACAATTACGGGAGGTGGAGGAAACAGACAGGGTGGTATTAACTTAGGTAGAGGAGGTCAACAAACTTTAACTTTAGATGATGTTAAAGCTATTCAAGAAAAAATTTCACTCGCGAAAGATGTGTCTCCAGAATTAAGATCTAGGGTTCAGGTTATTGCGGGTGCTAATAATACTAACACTCAAGCTAACGGTGTTTTACCAGCATATCAAACAGCTCACTCTGTTGACATGGAGCTCGGAGATTTTTTTACTGATGAACAATCAAGGAGTGGTGCTAGGGTTGCAATACTTGGTCCAACAACAAGAGATGATTTATTTGGTGTAGGGGAATCGGATGTTGTTGGGAATAGTATAAAAATTAATAATGCTAAATTTACAATTATCGGCGTAACTAAATCAAAAGGTGGTTCTGGACTTGGTAACACAGATGATGAAATATTTATTCCTCTTACCACCGCTCAGCGTTATATTTCTAATACCCAGTATGTTTCTACTATTTCTGTAACAACTGCCAATCAGTCAGACCTTACCGAGATGCAAAATGAAATAACTGATTTATTACTTCAGACACATAACAAAAAAATTTTAACTGATGCTGACTTTAGTATTTTTAATCAAGCAGATCTTGCTAGTACTGCTTCATCGGTGACACAAGTATTCACAATACTTCTTTCGTCAGTTGCCAGCATCTCACTTTTAGTTGGAGGGATTGGAATTATGAATATGATGCTTACAAATGTGCGTGAGAGAACTCGTGAGATCGGTCTGCGTAAAGCAATTGGTGCGAGAAAGAAAGATATCAGTAATCAATTTTTGGCAGAAGCCATAGTGGTAACTATTTTAGGTGGAATAATTGGTGTGGT
>CAIQWN010000022.1 GCA_903875555.1 uncultured bacterium | reverse complement strand
TAAAAATAAAAAAGTAGATTATTTTGTTGGTGTCTCTGATGATCTTTTTATGATTAAAGATAAATCACAAGATGTGGTTATTTGTATTCTTGCTTTACAAAATATAGAAAAGATAAATGAAACTTTTAAAGAAATAAAAAGAGTTTTAAAAAATAATTGTCGTTTTATTTTTGTTATAAATCATCCATCGTTCAGAATACCAAAACAAAGTTCTTGGGCTAACGATAATGATATCCAATACAGAAGGATTGATGAATACATTTCTGAATCAAAAATAAAAATTGATATGACACCGGGAAGTAAAACTAATAAAAAGTTTACTGTCTCCTTTCATAGGCCTATGCAGTTTTACTTTAAGTTTTTAAATAAAAATGGTTTTGCGGTATCGAGGTTAGAAGAATGGACAAGTCACAAAGAAAGTGAAAAAGGACCTCGTAAAAAAGCCGAAGATAAAGCCAGAAAAGAAATACCGATGTTTATGATGATTGAAGCTGTAACGTTGTAGATGGTCATTAATTATTTTGTGTTATAATTTCCTCATATGAAATTACCAAAATTTTTTGAGACATTGGAAGGACAAATATCAGCGATATTAATAATAATCGTTATTGTTTTGTTTGGATATTATTTTTATGCAACAGGAGGTAAAGGGACCGCGCCTGTAACTATTGAAATAAATGCAACAGACCACGTGAAAGGTAATTTAACTTCACAAATTACTCTTGTTGAGTTTGGAGATTTTCAGTGTCCTTCTTGTGGAGGATGGGAACCTACTGTTGAGAAAGTTATCAAGGATAATGAAAAAGATATTAAATTTGTTTTCAAAAATTTTCCATTAACACAAATGCATATGAACGCACTACTTGCTGCAAAGTCAGCAGAATCTGCTGGTGTTCAAGGAAAGTATTGGGAAATGCACGATATGATTTATGCAGGACAAAAGGAATGGAGTGAATCACCTTTAGCAAAAGATTTATTTATAAGCTACGCACAAAAGTTAGGTCTTGATATAGAAAAATTTAAAAGTGATTTAAATAATAAATCAATTGAAGATAATATTTTGGCAGAATATACAGAAGGAACAAAACTTGGAGTGCAGGGAACACCAACATTTTTCTTAAACGGAAAAAAATTAGAAGGAATGCAGTCGTTTAATGATTTAGAAAAGTTGGTTAAAGAAGAGATAGAAAAGCAAAAGACTAGTAATTAGCCACTAGGGTATAGCCAATAGAAAAATACAAAGTGACACAAGCGTCACTTTGTATTTTTCTTAGTTTGTATTAAAATGTATTTATTATTAAACTAATGGCTATACCCTAGTGGCTAACAACTACCCCAATGATTAAAGATTTTTTCTTAAAACAAGCAGTGAAGTTCGGTGCAAAAGATTTACCAAAAGAGCAACAAGAAATGCTTATTAAAGCCGTGGAACAAAACCCAGAACTTTTTAACAAGATCGCAAAAGAAGTTGAAGCACTAAAAAAAGCAGGCAAACCAGAAATGTACGCCGCCATCGACGTAATGAAGAAATACCAAAAGGAATTGCAATCTCTTTTTCAGAAATAATTAAATTTTTGTGCTAGAATAACTCAATTATGTCATTATCAGTAGCGATCGTTGGACTTCCTAATGTTGGTAAATCAACATTGTTCAACGCTATAACAAAAAAATCTGTGCCGGCGGAGAATTATCCGTTTTGTACCATTGATCCATCAGTTGGTGTGGTTGCTGTGCCAGATGAAAGACTTGATGTTCTTTCAAAAATTTCTAATGCAAGAAAAATAATTCCTGCGATCGTAGAATTCGTAGACATCGCAGGTCTTGTAAAAGGCGCTTCAAGTGGTGAAGGACTTGGTAATGCATTCCTTTCACACATTCGCGAGACAGATGCGATTGCCGAGGTGGTTCGTATTTATGAAAACGCAGACTTGATTCACGTTGAAGGAAACGTTGATCCACTTCGCGATATCGAAATCATAAATATGGAACTCATTCTTGCTGATATGCAAACAGTGGAGAAGCGTTCTCAAACAATTGGTCGCGATGTAAAACGTGGCGACAAAGATGCGATTAAGTTGCAAGAGATTTTAGATACAATGAAGAAAACTTTTGATGAAGGAAGGCTCGCAAATACACTTTCATTTAACGAAGAAGAAATGAAACTTGTTCGTGATCTGCATTTAATTACGATGAAGCCTTTCCTTTATGTTTTAAATAAACAATCAGGTGGAAAAAATTTGGATGAGATGAATGATGATCGTTTTCAAAAATTAATTGCTTACTTTAAAGAAAATAATTTTAAATATGTTGTTGTCGATGCGAAAATTGAAGACGAATTAAAAGATTTCGAAGGCGCCGAGAAAGAAGAAATGAGAAAGGAATTAAATGCGCAAGATAATGGTGTAGATAATTTGATTAAAGCAGGATATGACTTGCTTGGTCTTGAAACTTTTTTAACAACAGGGGAAATCGAAACTCGCGCATGGACAATAAAAAAGAATTCAACAGCGCCAGTTGCAGGACAAGCAATTCACACAGACTTCAAAGATAAATTTATTCGTGCAGAAATTGTTTCGTATGATGACTTAGTAAAGTGTGGAAGTTTCGCAGAAGCAAAAGCGAAAGGAGTTTTGAGAACAGAAGGGAAGGAATATATCGTGAAAGATGGAGATGTCATTGAGTTTAAAGTTTAATTTCTACGAGATTAAACTTTGAATTCAATCACGCAGTGAAGTTCGCAAGGCTCAAGGCGAACGAGTCGTGTAAATCGAGTTTATATTATATAAAATGAATCATCCCGCACTTAGATAAGTGCGGGATTTGTTGCTAATCATTCTGGTTTTCTTTGAGATGGTGTTGTGCCTGCCATCGCTCGTTTCAATGCTTCGTTTTTCCAGAAGACAAAACGTGATTGATACGAAGTGATTACAGAAATAAGGAACATTGTGATCAATAAGGCGAGTGGTGATGGTATCAAAAAAGAAACAACCGGTATTGGTAATGTCACTATCACAACCCAGAATAATTTAATTTCTGATCTTTTGAAAAAAGTTTCCAGATTATTAAATTGAAATGAGTAGAATATCAGCAAAATACAAATTGTAACTACTGCGATTTTTTGATTTTCTGGCAAGCCGATCATGCTAGACATGTCTGACGTTATAAATCCGATACCAACTGATAGAAATGTAATCATCAGTCCTCTGATTATTGAGTTTAAAAACACAATCTTGAAAATAGTAGTATTCATGAGGTGCTTCCTTTAAGATGGTTATGGGAACATTCCACAACACAATATCAATTATTTTGATTTTCGTCAAATTAATTTTGTAAAAAATGTATTCTACTATAAACTAATAACTATTAACCATAAACTATTCTATGTATATAATCTACGCAATCATCGGAGCAGTAATGGCTTCAGTAGGAACAATTTTTGCAAAGCTTGGACTTAAAGGTGTAGACAGTAATTTGTTGACCGCCATCAGAGGACTTATTATGGCTTTCGTTGTCACACTTGTCGCGTTTTCTTTTGGAAAAATTTCTGTGAATGCTTTATCATCGCTTTCGAGTAAGCAATGGCTTTATGTAATTTTGTCTGGACTCGGCGGTGCATTGTCTTGGCTTTTCTTTTATTATGCCCTCGCTAATGGACCGACAGTTTCGGTAACTGTGATTGATAAATTGTCGATTGTGATTACTGCAATACTTGCTGTTATAATCTTGAAAGATAGTATTACTCTACAAGCAGGACTTGGACTTTTATTAATTTTAGCTGGAACGTTTTTGGTGGTTTTTAAATAATAAATCAAAAAATTATTTCATCTACGTTGTCGTTACGAAATTTTTCTCCCGCGATGTACTATTCGTACATCTCGAGGAAGCGAAGAGCGACGAAGATGTCCGAGCCAGCAGGCGAGTACATAACGTCAAAAAATTTCTATACTCCTAGTATTTAAAACAATTTTTGGATTTCTAAAGTATTTGGATTATAATTAAAATCATATGGAAGAAATAAATAAAGTTCAAAAATTAGAATGGAAAGATGAATATAGTTTGGGTGTTCATGATATTGATGAACAACATAAAAGAATTATTGGTTTTATTGGTAGACTCGCAGATTTGTATAACTCTGGAGGAAAAATAAAAGACATAGAAGTTATTTTAGATGAGATGACTGATTATGCTTATGTTCATTTTGGTTTTGAAGAAAAATATTTTAATGAATTTCATTATGTTGATAACGAGAGACACACAGCGGAACATAATGAATATAGATTTAAGGTAGATGTTTTCAAAAAAAGATTAAAGAAGATTGAGAGTGAGGGTAGTGATTTAATGTTTTTTATAAAAGAACTTTTTGCGTTTATAAATGATTGGTGGATTTGGCATATTATGCATAATGATAGGAAGTATGTTGAGTGCTTTCATGAACACGGCCTAAAATAAAAAGTCATAAATTATTTCATCTTTTGATTTTTAGAGCCTCTCTCACTCAGTCAATGTATGTTTAATACATCCCCTTCATTCGTTTCTCCAAAAATCAAAACCTAAAACAATTTCTGACTTTTTAACATAACTATTTTCTGGAAAATTATGATATAATTTTCCTCATGACAACCAACGAAGTTCGTGCAAAATTCTTAAAATATATGGAAAGTAAAGGGCATGTGATCATTCCTTCTTCTTCGCTTGTTCCAGAAAATGATGCCACAACTTTATTTACAGGCAGTGGAATGCAACCGATGGTTCCATATTTACTCGGGCAACCTCATCCGCTCGGAAAAAGAATCGCAGACTCGCAAAAATGTTTTCGTTCACAAGATATCGAGGATATCGGAGATAATCGTCACACAACTTTTTTTGAAATGCTTGGTAATTGGTCATTCGGTGATTATTTTAAAGATGAAGAAATCACAATGATCTGGGAATTTTTAATTGAAGAATTAAAATTAAATCCAAAAAATTTTTATGTAACTTGTTTTAAGGGAAATGATTCACTCGGCATTCCTCGCGATGACTATTCTGCAAATGTTTGGAAAGAACTTTTTAAGAATAAAGAAATTGATGCATTGATTGGAGATAATCCAGAAGAGGAAGGAATGAAAGAAGACGAGAGAATTTTCTTTTATGGAGAAAAAAAGAATTGGTGGTCAAGAAGTGGTGTGCCAGTAAATATGCCAGAAGGTGAACCAGGTGGACCAGACTCGGAAATGTTTTATGATTTTGATTCTGATTTAAAAAAGAATTTGCACGCAAATTCAAAATGGAGTAAAGATTTTTGTCATCCAAACTGTGATTGTGGTCGCTTCCTTGAAATTGGAAACAATGTTTTCATGCAATATAAAAAAGTTGGCGGTGTGTTTGTGGAATTGCCACAAAAAAATGTTGACCATGGATCAGGTCTTGAAAGATATGTGTGTGCGATAAATAATGATGAAGATATTTTTAATATTGATGTGTTTGATGAAGCAAAGAATCACATTGAAAAAGTTTCTAGAAAGAAATATGGAGAAAATGAAAATGTAACTTATGCATATCGTGTAATCTTAGATCATATTCGCGCAGCAACATTTTTAATTGGCGATGGTATTTTTCCTGGGAATAAAGATCAAATGTATTTTGTGCGCCGATTGATTCGTCGTTCAGTTCGCTTTGCTCACAACTTAGGTGTGAGTGTTAATTTTACAAAAGAAGTTGCGACGGGTTTTATTGATGTTTATAAAAATGAATATAAAAATTTAGAAGAGAAAAGAGAAATTATTTTAACTGAATTAGAAAAAGAAGAAAAGAAATTTAGAGCAACACTTGAGAAGGGAATTAAATCGTATAAAATGTTTTCTCCTGATTTTGTTGTTTCTGGAGAGGTAGCTTTTATGCTTGTAAGTACATATGGTTTCCCAATAGAGTTACTTGAAGAAATTGCAAAAGAAGATGGCAAACATGTAGATAAAATAAAATATGAATATCTTATGAAAAATCATAAAGAACTTTCTCGCACTGCAAGTGCTGGAAAGTTTAAGGGTGGGCTTGGTGGCGATGGAGAAATTGAAATCAAGTATCATACTGCCACACACTTACTACATCAAGCACTAAAAAATATTTTAGGTGACACGGTTCAACAGAAAGGATCAAACATTACACCAGAGCGTCTTCGTTTTGATTTCGCATATGGGGAAAAAATGACCGACGAACAAAAGAAGCAGGTTGAAGATTTGGTAAATCAAAAAATAAAAGAAGGATTACCAGTAACTCGCGAAGAAATTTCTTATGATGAAGCAGTCTCTCGTGGTGCGACTGGATTATTTACTGATAAATACGGAGACAAAGTTTCTGTTTATATAATCGGTAACGGAAAAAATAAAAGTGACACAGGTGTATTCTCTATCGAAATGTGTGGCGGACCACATGTGAATAACACGAGTGAACTCGGAACATTTAAAATCGTAAAAGAGGAAGCAGTGTCAGCAGGTGTCCGCCGAATCAAAGCGATTTTGTCTTAAAATTACTTCATCTGCTTTGTTAAAAAGAATTTTTATTTCGTCGCCGTACTACTTGTACGACTTCTCATAAAAATTCTTTTTGCCTCGCATCTAAAGCAATTTAAAGACAAAATAATTCTTGAATAAAATATTTAATGTTGTATTTTTTTGTGTTAAACTAATAACTATTAACCATTAACTACCAACTAATTTATGTTAGTCGCTATCTCAGTCATCGCTTATCTTTTAATAATGCTCCCCATCGGACTTTATGCTCGGAAAAAAGTTTCAACATCTTCTGATTATGTTCTTGCTGGAAAGTCTCTTCCTTTTTATATGGCACTGGCGACTGTTTTTGCGACTTGGTTTGGTAGTGAATCGATAATGGGTGCGAGTGGATCTTTTGCACAAGGTGGATTTCAAAATATCATCGAAGATCCATTCGGCGCAGGTCTTTGTTTGATTATTGCCGGTATATTTTTTAACAGAAAACTCTATCGTTTAAATTTTCTTACAATCGGTGACTACTTTAAACATCGCTATGATAACTTGATTGCGACATTTCTTTCTGTTGTGATTATTATTTCTTATTTCGGTTGGGTGGCTGCGCAATTCCTCGCACTAGGTCTTGTACTTTCTTCTGTTATACCAGGACTCTCACTTACTTTTGCGATTTTGATTTCGGCTACTGTAGTTCTTGCTTATACATATTTTGGAGGAATGTATTCGGTGGCGATACTCGATACTATCGAATCCGCGGTTATTATTATTGGTCTTGTTGCCGTTTTAATTTTTGCATTAACAAAAATTGGAGGTATACATAATTTGATTGCAGATACTCCGCCAGAATTTTGGCGAATATTTCCAGAAAATAAAAATAGTATAACCGATTGGCTCGTATTTATTTCTGCACTTATGACGATGGGCTTTGGAAGTATTCCACAGCAGGATATTTATCAAAGAGCGATGTCAGGAAAGAGTGAAAGAATTTCTATGTGGGCGTCGATCTGGGGTGGTCTTCTTTATTTTACAATTGTGATGATACCTTTAATGATTGCTCTTGTTGCTCGTCATTTTTATCCAGAAGTTTTGGCAAATAATCCAGAGCAATTAATTCTGACTTTAGTGAAAGATCACACACCTGTGATGATACAAATATTTTTCTTTGGTGCTTTGGTATCAGCAATTGTTTCTACTGCCTCTGGCGCGCTTCTTGCTCCGGGAACTTTACTTGCAGAAAATGTGATTAAGCCGTTCTTTAAAAATATTTCTGATACACTGCGTTTGTTTATTATTCGTATTGCAATTATTTTCGTAGCGTTAGGTGCTGTTATTCTTGCTTTAAATAAAGATGCAAAAATTTATGAACTTGTTGGGGGTGCGTATTCGGTAACTTTAGTTGCTGCGTTTGCTCCGCTTGCGTTTGGACTTTATTCAAAGAAAGTAAATAGTTTTGGTGCTCTTATTTCTATTGTTGCTGGAATTTCTGTTTGGCAATATTTATCACACTCACATCCTGATATGGTTATACCGGCAACTTTCTTTGGGTTTTTTGCAAGTGTGATTGGAATTATTGTTGGGTCGTTTATAGGAAGATTTATTAAGAGGGAAGAAAAGTTAATGTAATGTTATAATTAATATATGTTTAATTCATTTAAATCAAGAAGAAATATTTGTGAAAAAGTTTTAGTGTCTGGAATAAAACCAACAGGCAATATTCATTTTGGAAATTATTTTGGTGCTATGAAGCAAAATATAAATATTGCTAATGGTGGAGAATATGAAAGTTATATTTTTATTGCAGATTATCACGCATTAACAACAGAAAGAAACGCAGATAATTTAAGAAAGCAGTCACTAGAAATTGCCGCCACATATATTGCTTGTGGTCTCGATCTTAATAAAGTTATCTTGTTTAAACAATCATCTGTACCACAAGTTACAGAACTCACTTGGATTTTTAATAATTTAATAACAATGCCTTTTTTAATGCGTGCTCATGCCTTTAAAGATAGTGAAGCAAAAAATTCTGAAGTGAATGTTGGTTTGTTTGATTATCCAGTTTTAATGGCTGCTGATATTTTAATTTACGGAGGAGATTTGGTTCCAGTAGGACAAGATCAAAAGCAGCATATAGAATACGCCAGAGATATTGTTGGATTTTATAATCGCGCATATAATGTAGAAGAATTTAAATTACCAAAAGAATTGATTCAAAAAGAAATAGGAAGTATTCCTGGAATTGATGGGCAGAAAATGAGTAAGAGTTACAACAATCATATTGAATTATTTTGTTCTAATGAAGATTTAAAAAAAAGAGTAATGAGCATTGTTACAGATAGTGCCAATCCAGAAGACAAAAAGAATCCTGATGAGAATAATATTTATAAAATACACAGATTATTTTTAAGTGAGGATGAAGACATGAAACTTCGAGCAAAGTATTCGAATGGTGGATATGGTTACAAAGAGGCAAAAGAAAATTTATTGAAAGTAATAATGAAGTGGAGGGAAGGAAAGAAAGAAAAATTTGATGATTTGATGAGTGATGAAAATAAACTAGTTAAACTTCTCGAAAAAAATGGAAACCTTGCTCGTGAAGTCGCCGAAAAGAAAATGGAAATAATCAGAAAACAAGTAGGACTAGTCTAGATTTTAGGTGTTAGGTTTTAGCCACTAGAAAATACAAAATGTAAATGCTAGAATAAAATTATGTTAAAGACATCTTCAAAAATCAATATAAATAATTCAAAAATCCAAAGTAAAACCAAGGATTATTCTTTGAAGTATCAAAATAAATTAGACAAAGCAATTGTAAGTGTTAAGAAATCGAAAAAAGAATATTCATTAAAGAAATTTTTAGAAGAAGTTCGTAGTTGGTAATACATAGAAGGTAGTAAGTAGCACGTAGTAAGTAGAAAATTCAAAAACAATTCATCGAGATTGACAAATTAGTGATTTATTTGTAGTATTTGGTTTGAGTTAATTAAGGTGTGTATGATTTTAAATCAAACACAAAATTTGATTATTTAAAAGGGAGACAGTTATGAATACTAAAGAGTATTTAATTGGAATTATTTTGTTCTTGGGTGTTATTGTCATTCTTATTTTTGATGGCAGTAACAGAGTTAATAATGCTGAAAAAAGATTGCTTAGAACTATGGAAAAATCTTTCTGTGACCCTGAAGGGAAACAGAAGAAGATCGAAGTATACTGGCTCCAACCGACCGATCATGACCAATCACTTGAAAAGCGTTATCGTTGTGTTCCGAAGTAGTTTTTCGGAAACGCTAATGAATAGGGTGTTGCGGATTTATTCGCAACACTCTTTTGTTTTTTTGTGTGCGTGCACCGCGAAGCGTAATCGCGAAGTGGTGTCATTCCCTTGAAAAAGGGAATCCAGTGTCTGTATTTTTCTGCGTAAGTCTGCGTTCGTTCCGCGACAGTCTGCGATTTTTTATTTTTATGCTAAAATAAAAAATATGAGAACTTTAATTAAAGATTTATCAAGTGCGAAAGGGGAACAGGTTGTGGTGAAAGGTTGGATTGATGTGCGTCGTGATCAAGGAAAAATGGTTTTCTTGGATATTCGTGATGTTACAGGAAAGGTGCAGGCGGTCGTTCTTCCAAATCACACCGAAGCTCTCGAGATCGCGCAAAAAGTTCGTCCAGAATGGGTTGTTTCTGTAACTGCACAAGTTAATGCTCGTCCACCAAAAAATGTAAAGGAAGGAGTTATAAATGGTGATATTGAACTTGAAGTTCTAGGTATTGAAGTTCTTAATGAAGCAGAAACTCCAGCGTTTGATATTTCCACAGATGGTTATGAAGTCGGTGAAGAAGTTCGCTTAACAAAAAAATATTTAGATAATCGTCGTGCTCGTATTCAAAGAAATATAAAAATGCGTCACAAGGTAAATTTATTTATTCGTGAACATTTAAATAAAGAAAATTTCTTAGAAATTGAAACACCTTTACTTACAAATCCAACTCCAGAAGGTTCAAGAAGTTACATTGTGCCATCAAGAGTTTCTCCAGGGACATTTTATGCACTTCCACAATCACCACAACAATACAAGCAACTTTTGATGTCGTCTGGTTTTGAAAAATATTTTCAAATAGCTAGATGTATGCGCGATGAGGACACTCGCGGTGATCGTCAGCCAGAGTTCACTCAGCTCGATATAGAAATGAGTTTCGTTGAACAAAAAGATGTGATGAAAGTGAATGAAGATTTGCTGATTAAATTAGTCACAGAATTATTTCCAGAGAAAAAAATTCAACAAGTTCCATTTCCAGTTTTGACTTATAAAGAAGCGATGGAAAAATACGGAAGTGATAAACCAGATATTCGCGAAAATAAAGATGATAAAAATTTACTCGCGTTTTGTTGGGTGATAGATTTTCCAGCGTTTGAAAAAACTGGAGAAGATAATGTTGATGGAGCAGGCGAGTGGACATTTACACACAATCCATTCACAGGTGTGAAAGAAGAATCAAAAAATGATTTTCTAGAAAAGAAAAATATTGGAGAAATTATTTCTACTCAGTACGATATTGCATTAAATGGTTCTGAAATTGGTGGAGGAGGAATTAGATTACATAAAGCAGATGAACTTAAAAAAGTTTTTGAGATTATGGGATATGAAGAGGAAAGAATAGAAAAAAACTTCGGACAAATGCTCATGGCTTTTAGAGAAGGAACTCCACCACACGGAGGAATCGCTTGGGGGCTTGATAGACTACTTATGATTTTATTAAATGAACCAAATATTCGTGAGGTGATGGCATTTCCAAAAACAGGTGAAGGAAAAGATTTACTGATGCAAGCCCCAGCGCCAGCAAGTGCGAAGACTTTAAGAGAGTTAAAGATTGAAATTAAGAAATAACAATAAAAAGAGCGACCCCGAAG
>CAIQWN010000021.1 GCA_903875555.1 uncultured bacterium | reverse complement strand
TGCGCCTCCCGCTGCTGGGGCTGCCGCAACCGCTGCTGCTGATACTCCGAATTTTTCTTCAATAGCTTTTACTAAATCGTTTAATTCAATAACTGTCATGTTCTCAATTTTTGTGAGAAGATCTGCGTGTTTTTCCATAATATTTTTGTTAGATATTAGATATTAGACTTTAATTAATATTAGAAATTTTCTAATATCTAGAGTCTAAAACCTTGTTAATAATTATTTTTTCTTTGATACTTCTGAAAGCCCCACTGCCAATTTTGTTATTGGAGACTTTAGTAAGTAAGCAAGTTGTGATAATAATACTTCGCGAGGAGGAATTGTTGCGATAGACATCATTGATTTTTGATCTTTAAATTGTCCATCAAATATTCCACCTAAAATAGCAAAAGTATCTTTGTGTGTTTTTGAGAATTCGTAAGAAAGACGAGCTGGTGCAAGTAAATCATTACCATACACAACAGCCATCTCTTCTACAATTTCTGGAGCGTCTCCTTTTATACCAACTGCTTCTACAGCACGATTCCAAAGAGTTTTCTTTACAACAGTGTAATTTAAACCTTCATTAAAAAGTGATTTACGAAGTTCAAGTGTTTGTCCTACTGGAAGACCTTTGAACTTTACATAAACAGCACTCTTTGCGTTCTTAAGAGCATCAGTATAACTAGAGATCAACTCCGCTTTTTTTGTACGGGTTAATGCCATATTAGTTAGATGTTAGCCACTAGGTGTTAGCCACTAGTGAACTTTAATAAAAGAACAGATAACTAACATATCTGATAAACAAAGGGATTTATTTTGAAAAATTAAATTCGCACAAATACGATTTTAATTTAAAATAGTTATCTCCGCAGGAATTATCTAAGAGTAAATTTGACATCAAAACATTTTATATACTCCTCGAGTCCTCAACCTGCTGGTCTCGGACACCTGCGTCGTTCTTCACTCCTTGGCCTACTTCTTTGATTTATAAAACAATACTAACATAAATTTTATAACTTGCCAAACACAAAAACACTCCCTTGCGGGAGTGTTTTTGTGTTTCAAACTCTTTCGAATTTGATAATCTTTATCAGAATTTATTTAACTTAAATTATTTGCAAGCAAATTTTTTAGATTAAATAGTGTGATGCAGATTAGTTCTTTAGGTTGTAACTTGTTACAGGGAAATTTTGAATTCCTGTACCAGTTAATTGATTAGCTGTTGAACTTGATACAATATCAACCCATTTGAACGCAGACAATGTTGAATCTAGTGATGTTGCCACTTGTGAAGTACCTACAGCACCGAAACTACCTGAAACAGTTCCCCAAACTTGGAAGTCCTTGTATTGACCTGCTGAAATTTGGTAAGGAGTTGTAAATCCAATTTGGAATGCTGTTCCATTAAGTTGATTAGTAACAGTGTTTGAGTTCGTAATAGGTGTAGCACCGTTATCATCAGATAACATTATGCTTGTAACTCCAAGTGTACCTCCTGTTGATGTTGAGATGATAAGTGATGTTGTCGCAACTGCGATAGCACCATTTGGATCAGCAGCAACTCTGAAAGTACCAAGTAATTGCTTACCAGCGTTCAATGTTCCATTACCTGTCATACCTGTAATTGTTGGCTTTGAGGCAACAAGTGACATTGTATTTGAGTTAATAGAAGCTGTTGAATCGTTGATAACAGCACCTGATCCTGACTGAGCTTCAACATACGATAGACGTAGTGAAACTGTTGTAGTGGCAGTTAGAGAACCTGGATATACAGAAGCGTTCTTAAATCCTGAGAATGTTACGTTTGCAGTAATATCAGATCCGTTTGTTGAAACTGGAATTGATAGACCTGTTGTTGTGGCTTGACCATTAACAACCGCTGCATCTATACCATTAATAGTAACTTTAGTTACGGCATCTGTACCTGTAACAACCCATCCAAGCTTCTTAACTGTTGCATCACCAACAGAAGTCTTAAGCTTAAATGTAGCAAGACCCATTGATGTTCCACCAATTACATATTGTGCGATTGGTGATGAAGCAACTAGAGATGAAGCAGTAAGTGATGCTGTTACTGGTGAGATTGTAGCACCTGAACCTAGAGCTGAAACTGTAGACGAGATACGACTTACAGCACCACGTACTGTAAGACCCATATCTGCATAAACTGTACCTGTTGCAGAACCAAGATCAGCATACACATCAAAAGTCTTTGTTGTGTTCATTGGTAGTGAAATATCACTAAATGAGAATGTACTTGAACCTGATGTTGGAACTGTTCCTACTGGAGTACCAAGTACTGTTCCATTTGTCTTAAGTACTAGATTACTTACGTTTGTAGAAGTCATAGCTGGGTTACCACCATATGTCAAGTTTACAGACGCTTGATTTACAAGAGAATCTTCAGATGATCCAGCTTGTAATGTAAATGATCCAATCTTAACACCTGTTGAGTTTGGAGCAATTGTTGTTGACACGAAACCTGATGTACGTGCAAAAGCTCCTGTTCCTGAACCAATAGAAATTGTTTGATCAAGAACCACAGAACCTGCAACTGATACAAGTTGGTTAGATGTAACACCTTGTGCATTGTTTGGCACACCACCAATTGAAGCAGTAACAGTTCCAGCTGTATAAGCTGTTGTGTTTGTAGCATTCAATATATCCGCCTTAACTGTAAGAGTTACAGTTTGACCAGCTGGAATAATAAGTGATGAACCTGTTGTGTAAGTTAGAGCACCTCCTGTATATGCCCATGTTTGTGATGTACCAATTTGTCCACCATTTAGGAATAGACCAACGTTTGAAAGTCCTCCGTTGTATGGAGCTAGACCTGAAACTGTAGGTGTAACAGCTAGAGTGTTAACTTTAACATCTTCACCGTATCCTTTAAGTACGAACTGTGCGATTGGCATGTTTGTTGATCCACCTGTAATTGTAGATGGATTAAACGCTGGGTCAACATTCACTGTTACTGAACCCTTGTTTACACCAATTGTTGCATATGTTGCATTTGATGAACTAAATGTCGCACTGTTAATTGTTGCAGCAATAGCTACACCGTATAAGTTACTGTCTTCGATCATAAGATCAGCCACGTTTTCAATTGAGAAATAGAAATTGTAACTTGATCCCTTCACGATATCTCCACGAACATCAACAGTGTGTGAACCTGACTTTAGAACAAATGGTGTTGCTCCTAGATCAAATGTAACCTTATTGTTGTTTGAAGAATCAACAGTTGCTGGACCAGCAACTTTAGTACCATCTACATACAATGATAGATTTTGTACTGAATCTACTGGAGCTGAACCAACATATTTAAATGTAGCCGCCTTAAGTATAGTGTCGCGTGTTCCAATAGAAACTGAATCTGACCAAACGTTGTAGTTTAGTGTTCCAGCATCTGTGTAACGTGTTAAACCACCGTTTGTATCAACTGTACCTAGGTTCACAGTAGCAAGAGAAACTCCTGAAACTGCTAGAACTGGTCCCATTACATTTGTATATGTAGTAGGTGTTCCTCCTGTTGTTGTTACACTGTTTAGTTTTACACCAACAGCTGAACCAACAACTCCGTTAGTTTGAGTTGCTGCAAGGATGTCAGCACGAACAGAGATTGTTCTTGTTCCATTCACTGAGAATAGTCCAACTGCTGAACTATTAAAACGAATGAATCCTCCTGTTACTACAGAAGCTGCATCTGAAATACGCTTGTTTCCATCATATAGGTAAACATTTGTAAGTTCAGAGTCAAAAGATACTCCGATTCTTTGTAATTCTAGATTTGTAATTGTCCCATTTCCTGAGAAAGTTAAGTTAGCAAGTAGAGCTCCTGCTTGACCGGCTGCAATCATACCCATTGGTTGTGTTGCTGCAAGTGAAGCTGAAACTGGACCTGAAACTGTTACAGAAGGAGTTGTTCCTGTTGTAACCGCTGGTGTTGTTGCTGTTGTTGCTGTTGAAGCGCCACCTGAACAAACCTTATTTAATAATCCACGAGTAAGTGCGAACACATTACCATTACCTTTCGCAATTCCTAGATCTGTAAGATGTAGGTCTTGGAATTTGATAACAGCCGCCTTAGTAGCTGGACCGAAAGTTGTTGATTCCTTTCCTGTTGATCCTACTCCTGAAGTAGCAACTGCTGTTTGTGGGAACATGTTAAGAACTGTTTGTAGGTTCTTAACATCTGCTCCACGAGAACCGAGCTTCATGTTTGAATTAAACACGAATGAACAGTTCTGTGGTTGAAGGTTGAGAGCGGCTGAAGCTGTAAGAGCTCCAGCAACCATACCTCCGATAGCCAATGTTGCAACAATGGCATTTTTTGAGATTATATTCATAAACTAGTTTTTATAAGTTTGAAAAAACGATGACTAAATATAGCCACGCAATATGTTTATTTAGTTTCGACTTAACTAAACATATTGCTATTAATGACAGACGATCAAAGTTGACCGAATGTGATTTCGATTAAGAAGTTATTTATAAAAAACAATTTTAAAGTAATTTAAATTAAATTAAAAATTATTTTAAATAAAAAACTTTTGTCTGCATCACTATTCTGTTTTCAATGATCTCTCTGTCTTTTCTAAGATACCTATAAATTGTATCTCAAATACCAGAGGACGCTCTCAAGAGAGACGTCTACAAGTAAGTATATTATCTATCATAATTTTTGCAAGAAAAATCAAACAAAAACTGTGGATAGTTGATAAAACTTACTTGAAGTACAGTATCTGTACTTAGCCAAAATTATAGCATAAATACCACATAAACACAACAAAAGAAGTCTATAAAGTTAGAATGTCAAAAGTCTAAAGTAGGCATAAAATTTAAAGAAAAAGACTGTGGTTTCGCAAAGCGAAACCACAGTCTTTTTCTTACTTTATAGACTTTATGACTTTTGACTTTCAACTATCTAAGGATATATCTACTCCATCTCTTTTCACCGATACGATTTATTTTTCCTTCAGAGACAAGACTGTTTAATTCTCTTTGTATTGTTTTTTCACTACACCCTCTGATCCTAGAAGAAATGTCTTTTATGTTTATATCTACACCACGAACAAACAACGCCAATATCTGATCTTTTCTATTGTGCTTTCTTAATTGGAATGATGTGTCTGATGTATGAGTTTCTCTTATGTTATGTACTTGGTGGTGTTGTAAAATTTCTTTATGTTTATCAAAATTAACATCTTCCACGTGATGATGTCTTTTATGTTCTTCGTTTTTTATATCATCTGTTTTCAATAAATGACCTTTATGAACATCAAAAACGTTTTCCCCTCCATGCTTGAATGTTTTACTTTTTGTTACCGCATCATAAGATGTGGAAGTAATAGCACTTACTGAGTTAGTGTTTATATTTAAAGCATCTTCTTCCTCTATATCAAGCATGTCTTTTGTAAACACCGGTAATCTTTTTTCAAGGACAACTTGTAATGCTCTAAACCCATCTATTAAAATACCGCCATTCATTTCTGAAATGATACCAGACACTATAGAAACATTAAGCATGGAAATGATTTCTGTAACAACCCTAAGAGACATTTTTAATTCTATAAGTCTGTCTTTTATATCTATCTGAGAAAGTGCGTTCATTGACGCTAAAAGACTTATAGCATTCTTACGTAAACTTTGTTTTATTGGTTCAGAATCTATAATTAAATCAGTAACCAAATACAAAGCAGTGACCAATCTCTCAGCTTTCTTTGCCATCAATATTCCGTAATCAGTTTTGATTTCGCTATTCATATGTCTATTATATGTCTCTGATTTTTATTATTATTGTTGTCTTTTTATTTTTATATGTGTCTTATATATACCATCATTGTCATATAAATTTCTCAGACAAAAAATAATATAATTAATGTCTATTCTATGCCTTTTATAAATAATGTCAAAGTTGATTTTTTGTCTTTGTGTTGTGATTAAATTAAACCCTTATTCTATATAAGTTATACACTTATATAGAAAGAGTTATTCTGTTAAACTGTTTATAATATATGGCAAAAATAAATGATGATGAGTTAACTTTAACAAAAGGTCGCAGAAGGAAAACAAAAGAACCAATTTTAATAGAAACAATACTTGGTGTTTTATCTATATTGGTTTTAATGGTGGGTCTTCTTCTTTTCTTTTCAGCAATACACGCTGGGGGATCTGGTGGTGAGATATTGTTTAATGGTATAGAAAATATGATAGGTATCTTTGTTTATTTAACTCCTTTATTATTATTTTATATTGCATACTATTTATGGAAAGAAGAATTGCCAGAGTTTGGATTTACAGATAGTATTGGTAAAATTTTATTTATCTTAGGTGTATCATCTTTAGGAACGGCGTTACTAGGAACAAGTTGGGGTGGATACCTTGGTATTCTAATATCTTCTCCGTTAATTAAATATTTTTCTATTTATCCAACCGTAGCAGTTTTGCTTGGGGTAACTCTTATTGGTGGGATGATTTCTTTAAATAGAAAACCTTCTCTGTCTCCTGCTTTTGAAAAAACTTCTTCGTTAATTGAAAAAATTAAAATTTTTTGGCAAGCAAGAAAAATTAAATCGTTCGATGATGAAGACGAGCTAAACAAAATCGAAGATGTTGTAGAAGAAGAAATAAAAAATGTTGAGGAGTTTGTTGAAGAAAGTATTTCTCCAAGTTTAAGAAGTGAGATTTTTGGTAAAGAAGAAAAAAAATCAGACATAAAAAATAAGAAGCAAGAATTAGAAAAAAAACAAATACCAATCATCTTAACAAAAGATTTTGTACCACCTCCATTTGATTTACTAAATTATGATATGGGTAAATCTGGTGCAGGAGACTCCAAAGCAAAGATGACTACCATACAAAAAACCTTAGAACATTTCAAAATTAATGTAGAGATGGGAGAAGTTACTGTTGGGCCATCTGTTACACAATTTACTTTAAAACCCGCTCAGGGTGTAAACCTAGGTAAGATTGTTAATCTTCATGATAACCTTGCTATGGAACTAGGTGCAGAATTTTTACGTATCGAAGCACCCATCCCTGGAAAAACACTTGTTGGCGTAGAAATACCAAACGAAAAGAAATCAATGCTTGGTCTTCGTTCCATGCTAGAACTTGAGGAATTTAAAAATGCTGGCCCACTATCTGTTGCAATTGGAAAAAGTATTGTTGGTAAACCTGTGTTTGGAGACATGGAAAAAATGCCACACCTTCTTGTCGCTGGAGCGACTAGAACTGGTAAATCTGTAACATTACAAAATCTTTTGATTTCTCTTCTTTATAAAAACTCACCTCACGATTTGAAATTAATTATTCTTGATCCAAAGCGTGTAGAATTTACCGCTTACCACAACCTTCCTCATCTTTATACGCCAATAATCAAAGAACCGAAAAGTGCTATTAAAGCACTTAACTGGGCGATACAAGAGATGGAACGTCGTTATGAAGTTCTATCAGAAAATAGCCAATTAAATGTTAGTGAGTATAATAAGAAAATTTTACTTCCCGCTATTGAAAAAGCAAAGAAAAATAAAAATTCTGAGGAAAACAAACTTCCAGAAAAGATGCCATACATTGTTATTATCTTCGATGAATATAACGACTTTATGCTTTCTTATCCAAAAGAAATTTCTCCTCTTATTACATCTCTTACACAAAAAGGTCGTGCGGCTGGTATTCACCTTATACTTGCTACACAAAGACCTGATGTAAAAGTTATTACTGGAACAATTAAAGCCAACATACCTGCTCGTATCGCTCTAAAAACAACCTCACAAATAGACTCGAGAACTATTTTGGACTCATCTGGATCAGAAGACTTATTAGGAAATGGAGACATGCTTTACATGGCATCTGATAACCCTCGCCTTCTTCGTCTGCAAGCCCCTTTTATTTCTATGGAAGAAGTACAAGCTGTTGTTAAATGGATTAAGCAAGCACATCTTGATTATGTTCCTGATTTAATAGACATATCAAAAGTAAAAGTTGGAAATATTTCTCAGGGTGACGTTGGAAACAATGACAGTGGTAGTGAACCGGAAGATGATGAAGATTATATGAGTGCTAAAGATTATGTAATGTCTACTGGTAAAGCATCCACCTCATCACTACAAACAGCTTTTCGCTGGGGATATAATAAAGCAGCAAGAATTATGAACGATCTTGAAAGATATAACATTATCGGACCAGCAAGACAAGGAGAAAGATACCGCGAAATATTCTTTGGACAAAACAATGAAAATACAAGCGAAGAAGTTACTACTTCTGATCATACAGCCGACGATATATTTAAATAGTGATTATATAATAAAAATATGAGCGAACAATTAGTCACACGCGACAAAATTAAATTATTCTTTTTTATTATTTTAATAATATTAACTATAAGTTATGGTATCTGGCGTGCTGTCCCCTTGATGCTTGGAACATCTATAACTATTTACTCCCCTAAAGATTTCGATATTGTTGCCTCATCTTCGTTTAAAATTAGCGGAAAAGTTGTACGAGCAACGGAATTAAAAATTCAAGGAAAGACTATTTCTACTGACACAGACGGAAATTTCAATGAAACATTGGTTGCTTCAGAACCATCCACACTTATTGTAATAGAAGCAAAAGGAAAGTATAATGAAGATATTATAAAGACAATAACAGTAGTTCCAGCAAAGTAATAATATGTTAAAGAAAAAAATTGCGAAAGCACCAAAAACAATGGGAGTAAAAGGAGACACGAAAGATAACAAGACAGAAACCGATGCTTTACTAAAAGAAATACAAGGTAAATTTGGTGAAGGTGCAATTATGAAATTAGGAAGTGCTCCTAAAGTTGATGTTGGTGTTATTCCAACAGGATCGCTTGGTCTTGATTATGCTCTCGGTGTTGGTGGTCTTCCCCGTGGACGTATTATAGAAATTTATGGACCAGAATCATCTGGAAAGACTACCCTTACCTTACATGTAATTGCTGAAGCTCAAAAAATGGGAGGACTTTGTGCTTTCATTGATGCTGAACATGCAATGGATCCAGAATATTCAAAAAAACTTGGAGTAAACATAAACGAACTTTTAATTTCTCAACCAGATAACGGAGAACAAGCGTTGGAAATTACGGAATCACTTGTACGAAGTGGAAAAGTTGATGTACTTGTTATTGATTCAGTTGCGGCACTAACCCCACGCGACGAAATTGAGGGTGATATGGGAGCACAACACATGGGTAAACAAGCTAGGTTAATGTCACAGGCACTTCGCAAACTAACTGCTATCGCTCACAAATCAAATACTGTTATTATTTTCATTAATCAAATCAGAATGCAAATCGGTGTTATGTTTGGAAACCCAGAAACAACCCCTGGTGGAAAAGCTCTAAAGTTTTATTCTTCTGTTCGTATTGATATTCGCAAGACCGCACAAATCAAAAAAGGAGAAGATGTTGTCGGTGCGAGAACAAAAGTAAAAATTGTAAAAAATAAAGTCGCGCTCCATTTAAAACAACTGAATTCGATATTATGTATAACGAAGGAATTTCAAAACAAGGAGAATTACTTGCTCTTGGTGAAAAATTTAAAATTATCACAAAATCTGGAACAAGTTATGTATACGGAGAAGAAAAACTTGGGCGTGGTTATGACGCAGCTCGTACATTCTTACGTGAAAATAAAAAAGTTGCTGACAAATTAGAAAAAGAAATTAGAAAACAACTAGAAGCTGGAGGATTATCCTACGCAGGAAAAGAGGAAGCGGAAGAAGAACCAACAGAGTAGTAACTAGGTGTTAGCCACTAGCCAATAGGAATAACAAAATTTATTTTTGATTTTAATCTTATTTTTTGATATGATAATCTTTATGTGTAGGTATTTTGTATTTACTAAACCCTATACCCTAACAACTATTTACTACCCCTATGGCAACACTAGATTACGATGAAATTAAACCTCGCAAATATATTCTTGTAAACGGAGAACCTTTTGAAATTTTGGAATCTCATGTAGCGAGAACACAAAAAAGAAAACCTCAAAACC
>CAIQWN010000020.1 GCA_903875555.1 uncultured bacterium | reverse complement strand
CAAAGAAAACAGACTTCACTAAAATATCAGATGAGGAAATACAGAGAGTTGAGTATATACTTAATACAAGACCAAGAAAAAGATTAAACTGGTCAACACCATTACAAGTGATGAGTGTTGCACTTCAGGGTTGAATTCAGCTAACGTGCTATTGACTTTTTGTTACTTTCGTGCTATATTTGAAGTCTAGTTGTTCTTTTACAAATTTGCGAGAAAAAAAGTCGTCATAGCAATGAGAAAATAAAAACATTTTTTAAATTTGTTCTTTCATTGCTGTGACTACTCAGTCCAGTGTCTTTAATTCTATATGGATAAAGATTTAACCTAAGTGCTCTATATGGGCAAGGAGATGATTGAATGGCTACAAATAATTCAGTACCTGATCATGTTCAGTTTGCGTGGAATATTCTCGGTGGAGATAAGGGAATTGCTAGCATCATGGCTGGGAAGATAAGAGTTACTCTCACCGAAGTTGCAGAAGCGGTTGGTGAATATCTCGAATCGCTCGGCAGTGTAACTTTCAAGATCAAACAGACTCTTGACGCGGATAAGTTTTTGCAGTCGCGTACCGGTCTCTGGGTTGATCCAAATTTTGATAAGTTGCTTGGCGGTAAGGCCTTAAAAGTTAAAGGCAGTATCAGATCTTCGAAGTGGCTACGCAAAAAAGATTCATCCTACGAAAACATTAAAGGTGAACTTCCAGTTGAGCACACTTACGAAATCGGTGAGTTTCGTCCTATGATCGCTTCTGCCATCGATAAACAATGGGGTGGTAAAGTCGGTGTTTTACGCAACGATGGTTTCGGACAAGTATTTCATGTCTGGAACGAAGATCATACCGCTTGTTTCGCGGTTCGCGTGCGCTGGGACTCCGACTACAGGGAGTGGGTCGTGGATGTCTTCAAGCCGAGCAATCAGTTTAGTGCTGAGCGTTGGGTGTTCTCTCGCAACTGAAATTTTTGTACTGTGTCCTTGTGACACTTGTGTACTGGGGCTCTTTAGCACTTCGCTACTGAGCTCCTTTTCTTTTTTAAATTTTGTTTATATAATAAAAAAGAATTTGCGGTACATACAGATTACGATTTGTATGACAAATTCAAGAAGTCAGTGTATCAGAATTGTGTAATGTCTATCAAAACACAAGAGTATCACGAAACTTCTTTTAAAATAATAAATAGTTGGTGTGGTATTTTGGAATACTTATAATGTATCAAATAAAATTCAACCGGGAGAGATTATTCAACCGATGGTGGGATGGGTGGAATATCACACACTTGTTTCGCGGTTAACGTGAACTGGAACTCCGACAACAGGAAGTGGAACGTGAATGTCTACAAGCCGAGCAATCAGTTTAATGCTGAGCGTTGGGTGTTCTCTCGCAAATCTTTATTATTTAGACAAAAGACACGCACTAGTGCGTGTCTTTTGCTTCCAAACCTTTTTTCCACCCGCCAATAATTTTTCCTAACTCATGTAGGTGTTCAGATAGAATAATATATTTTTCAGTGTGTAATAGTTTTGTTTCCCAACTTATCATTACAAAAAATTTTAGAGAATCTAAACGCAGTAGAGTTTTTCGTAAAGTTATTATTTTCTCGTCAGGTTTTTGATAGGTTGCTATATTTAAAAGTTCTAATATATCTAAAAATAATTTATCTATTTTATCTCCGAGAGTGTATCTAGATTTTTTTGGAAATGTGTCGCGATAATTAAACCAAAGTATATAAGTTGTCTTTGTCTTCTCTAGAACTGGGAGCAGTTTTGCTTTTTCGGGTTGCAAAACTGCTCGGGGGGGGGTAACATTAGACAGATGGGAATTATTTGTGTTCATAAATATAATGATATCATATCGGTAGAAAATCTTTTGAGTGCGTGGCAAGAATTTCAAAAAGGAAAAACAAAAAAGTTAGATGTGATGGAATTTAAAAGACAACTAATGAATAATATTTTTTCTTTACATAATGATTTAAAAAATAAGACATACAAACACGGAGAATATGAACATTTTGTTATCTGTGATCCAAAAAGAAGAGATATACATAAAGCAACTGTTCGAGATAGATTATTACATCACGCAGTATATAGAATTCTTTATCCATTTTTTGATAAAACATTTATCGCAGATTCATATTCTTGCCGTGATAACAAAGGAACACATAGAGCTATGAAAAGGTTTGATCTGTTTGCAAGAAAGGAGAGTAAAAATTATACAAAAACTGTTTGGATATTGAAATGTGATATTAGAAAATTTTTTGCAAGTATCAATCACGAAATTTTAATTGATATTTTGAAAAAGAGGATTGAAGATGAAGATATTTTGTGGTTGCTTGGAAATGTGATTGGGAGTTTTTCTACATTGAGAGTTGTCATTCCCGTGAAAACGGGAATCCAGGTTTACAAAAACACAGACCTAGATTCCCGCCTGCGCGGGAATGACAAAATAAAGCGCGGGGATGACACACGAGGGGTGGGATTACCACTCGGTAACTTAACATCGCAACTCCTTGTAAATATTTATATGAACGAGTTTGATCAATATGTAAAGCATAAATTAAAAGTTAAATATTATATAAGGTATGCGGACGATTTCGTATTTATGAGTAGAAATAGAAATTATTTGGAAGGAGTGAGTCAAAAAATCGAAGATTTTTTGACACGCGAACTTAAACTTTCGCTTCATCCCGATAAAGTTTTTATAAAAACAATTGCTAGTGGGGTGGATTTCTTGGGTTGGGTTCATTTTGAAAAACATAAAACATTACGAACTGTAACCAAGAGGAGAATGTTTAGAAAAGTTAATGAAAAGAATCTGACGAGTTATTTAGGATTATTATCACACGGGAATGGATTTAAACTACTGAGTAGTTTAAATTTAAAGTGAATTAATTTTGCGTATACAAAAGTATAATTTTATTGTATAATTAGCAGTTGATATGAAGAAGAACCACGAAAATAATCATATAGAATCAATTGTTGTGAAGGGGGCCAGAACACACAATTTGAAGAATATAACAGTAGAAATGCCTCGTCATAAGATGATTGTTTTCACTGGTCTGTCTGGTTCCGGAAAGTCTTCTCTGGCTTTTGATACTATTTTTGCTGAAGGACAACGTAGGTATGTTGAATCTCTTTCTGCTTACGCTCGCCAATTTTTAAATCAAATGCAGAAGCCTGATGTTGATGAAATTACAGGACTGTCTCCAGCAATTTCCATTGATCAAAAGTCAGCCGGAAGAAACCCTCGTTCAACAGTTGCAACCATTACAGAAATTTATGACTATCTTCGTGTGCTTTATGCTCGTGTTGGCAAACCATACTGTATAGAATGTGGAAGTAAAATTCAAAAACTTTCTAATGAAGAAATAATGAATTTTATTTTAGAAAAAGTAAAAGCAGTTGATTATAAAAAAATAAAAAAGGAAATGATGGGTGTAGAATTTTCTCATGAAGAGGTTCATATTTTGTCACCAGTTATTCGTGGTAGAAAAGGAGAGTACTACCAATTACTCTATGATTTTTTAGGAAAGGGTTATACAGAAGCGTTTATTGATGGTGAAAAAAAATCACTTCGTGAACAAATTATTTTATCAAAAAATAAAAAACATGAAATATCTATTATTGTTGACTCTATTGCTATTGATGAATTAAAAAATTTAAAATCTCAAAAGGATGCGATGATTAGGCTTGCTGAAGCTGTCGAGAGGGCGGTGACCGAATCAGATGGATTACTAGAAGTTCTTGTGTTGGGTGAGAAAACGATAATGAGTAATAAATTTTCTTGTGCAAATTGCGGATTTTCATTTCCAGAAATTGAACCTCGTTTGTTTTCTTTCAACTCACCATATGGTGCGTGTCCTACTTGTAATGGTCTTGGGACAAAATATTTTGGAGGTCTTGATGTATGTGAAGATTGTGAAGGTAAACGTCTTCGTAAAGAAGCTCTTGCTGTTTATTTGGATGATAAGGAAAAAATAAACATAGTTGATATTACAAATCTTTCAATTAAAGAAGCACAAAAATATTTTGAAAAGTTGCCTCTTACAAAAAAAGAAAAAGAAATTGCTGAGGTGGTGATTCGTGAAATAGAATCTAGATTAACTTTTATGTTAAATGTAGGTCTTGATTATTTGCAACTTAATCGCAAAGCAGACACTCTTTCTGGTGGAGAAGCGCAACGTATTCGTCTGGCGTCACAACTTGGTTCAAAACTCGTGGGTGCACTTTATGTTCTCGATGAACCGACTATCGGACTTCATCAAAAAGATAATGAAAGATTAATTCAAACGCTAACTCATTTAAGAGATATAGGAAATACAATTATTATCGTGGAGCACGATGAAGATACAATTTATGCATCTGATTTTATTATTGATATCGGTCCGAAAGCTGGTGTGCATGGTGGGGAGATTATTGTTTCTGGATATTTAGATGAACTCCTAACTGCTCCAAAAAATAAATCAGGAAGTGTGACTCTTGCTTACTTACGCGGTGAAAAAGAAATTGAAGTTCCAAAAAGAAGAGAAGGTGACAAAGGTTCGCTAAAAATAAAAGGGGGGAATGTTTTTAATATTAAAGACATGAATGTAAATGTTCCTCTTGGAAAGTTTTCTGTTATCACTGGTGTATCTGGTTCTGGTAAGTCATCTTTAATGTATGAAATTTTATATAAAAATTTAAATGCGAAACTTGAACGTCGTCACAGAACCGCAAAAATATTTAATTGTGAAAGTTTTACTGGTACAGAATATTTATCACGCACAATTTTGATTGATCAATCTGCTATCGGAAGAACACCTCGTTCAAATCCCGCGACTTACACTGGTATGTGGACACACATCAGAGATCTTTTTACACAAACAGAGGAAGCTCGTCTTCGTGGTTGGAAGCAATCGAGATTTTCTTTCAATGTGAAAGGTGGTCGTTGTGAAGCGTGTCAGGGGAATGGTGAAATTGCAGTTGAGATGCACTTTTTGCCAACTGTTTATGTTGAGTGTGATGTTTGTAATGGAAAGAGGTTTATGAAAGAGACTTTGGAAGTGAAATATAAAAAGAAAAGTATTTACGATATTTTGAAAATGACAGTAGAGGAAGGATTAATTTTCTTTGCGGATATTCCTGCGATTTATGACAGAATGAAATCACTTGATGATGTTGGTCTTTCGTATCTTGAACTTGGACAATCAGCTACAACTCTTTCAGGTGGAGAGGCACAACGTGTAAAAATTTCTTCAGAGCTTTATCGTCGCCATACAGAAAAAACAATTTATCTTTTGGACGAACCATCTATTGGTCTGCACTACGAAGATGTTGCAAAATTAATTGAAATATTAAATAAGTTGGTTAATCATGGAAACACTGTTGTTTTGATCGAACATAATTTGGATATTGTGAAGTGTGCTGATTATATTATTGATATTGGACCAGATGGTGGCGCTTCCGGTGGGAAGATTGTGGCAACAGGAACACCAGAGCAAGTTGCGTCAGTTGAAAAAAGTTACACTGGACAATACCTAAAGAAATTATTTAAGAAATCAAAGAGTAATAAATAAAATTAGAAAATAAAAAAGATAAAAAGGCTCAGCATTGTTTTGCCGAGCCTTTTGTCGTAGCGGGAATTGGTTAGTGGAGTAAACTACTCCAAGCCAAGAAAAATGGTTCTCGCAGTGTACCTGCGTATTTTTCTTCTTGTATGTACGCCATAACCGTTGAAATGGTAATAGTTGAACCACCGAAGAGTGGCCCAAGTACTTCGTGATTTTTTGGAATTGTCACAGTTGGCATTTCGTTTTCCTTTGTCATTTTTTTGGAGATCAGGTTTGCGTATTTTCAACAAATGAGTGTTCGTCTGCTTCTTGGTATTTTTTTGTTCTTACACCAATGAAGACTTTGTACAAAGCGCCAGCTAGAGCGCATAGTATTACTATTGCTATACCAAATAGAGTTGGATAACCCATGTTTTCTCCCCTAATCAGAGTTAATTTTATCGAAGATAAATGTTCCGATGACTATAGCCAGTATTGAAACTACAACAGATGCAAAAGCTAGTTGTTCTGGACTTAGCTAATAATATCAGACATAATATCATCCCCCGCATAACTTATATTTTAAAGAACTTCTTATTTCCTTAGTTTTTTGCTAGTTTGCAATTACCTTAGGAAAGGTTTACTATACCATAATCAGTATGAAAAAGCAAGACCTAAAAGGTTGTGGATTACCAGATGCACCAGGGGTGTACTTCTTTCGTGACAAAGAAAATAACATTCTATATATAGGAAAAGCGACATCTTTGTATGATAGAGTTAAGAGTTATTTTAATGACGACGTCATAAATTCTCGTGGTTTGAAAGTAAAGACCATGGTTACAATTGCTCGCACTGTAACTTTTCAAAAAACAGACAGCGTGCTTGAGGCTTTGCTTTTAGAAAGTATTTTAATTAAGAAATATAATCCAATATATAACACTAAAGAAAAAGATAATAAAAGTTTTTCTTGTGTAGTGATAACAAAAGAGAAATTCCCAAGAGTTTTGATTACTAGAATAAGAGATTATGAAAAATCTTTTTCTAAAAAAGACACGATTGCAGTCTATGGACCATTCTCTTCACGAAATCAATTAACAGAGGTGATGAAAATAATTCGTAGAATATTTCCTTATCGTGATAAATGCGAACCTTTACAGGCCGGGCCTGTAAAGAAATGTTTTAATGCTCAGATCGGACTTTGCCCTGGGGTTTGTATCGGTGCGATTTCAGAAAAAGATTATAAAAAGAATATTAACAATATTAGAAAATTTTTTGAAGGAAAAAAAGAAAGTATAAAAAATAATTTAGAAAAAGAGATGAATGATTGTGCGAAGAAACATTTATTTGAAAAAGCGAAAGAGATTCGTGATAGAATTTTTTCCTTAAATAATATTAGAGATACAAATTTAATAAAAGATGAAGAAATACTTTCATTTAAAGATAAAGATTTTCGTATTGAAGGATATGATGTGGCTCATATTTCAGGAACGTCGCGTGTAGGTGTGATGACGGTTCTTGAAGGTAAAGAGAAAAATAAAAATGAATATAGAAAATTTAGACTTGAAGAAAAAATAAACGATGATTACGCTGGGCTTCGTGAACTTTTAAGTAGAAGACTTAAACACAATGAATGGAGAATGCCAGACCTAATTGTTTTTGATGGTGGAATAGCGCAGAAAAATGTAGGAGAAAAAGTTATTGCCGAAGCCGGACTTTATATTCCTTGTGTTTCGGTTGTGAAAGATGAAAGACATAAACCAAAAGATATTTTAGGTGATAAAGTTTTCGTAGATAAATATAAAAAAGAAATCCTACTGGTAAACAACGAAGCACATAGATTCTCGATTTCATATCATAGGCAGTTGAGGACTAAATTGAAATGATTATAGTCGTGTTATAATTATTTTATGATTGGTGCAGAAAATAAAAATATACACATAACGGTTTTTCGTGGTGGGAGTTTGAATCATGGAGAATCTGTTCAGGAAGGTAAAGATATTTTTTCTCATCTTAAAAAACATAACATAACTTTTTCTGATGTTTATGTTGATGAAGAAGGAAACGCAATTAAGGACGGTGTGCGTGCTGATATGCATCATACATTCTCTAATTCTGATGGTTATATAGATACTACAGGTCATAATAATTTAGAACATAATAAACTTGCAAAGAAAATGGGACTCCAAAAACTTTTTAGTGAAGATATGTCTGCGAGTTTGTCACTCGATAGAGAAAATATTTATCGTGTTCTTCGTCAAAATAATATCTCTGTTCCAGATACTTTTGTTGTCAGAAAAGATAATAAAGATTTAATTAAAGAATTGAAAAAAGTTTGGGAGATATTTCACACCCCTTTACTTGTTCGTGTTTTAGTAGATACAGTTACATTTCCAGCAAGGCTCATACGAGGATTTAATGAACTTGTAAAGACAGTTAGTGATTTTCATAATGAAGGACACGATGTTCATATTTTAAATTATAAGTCTGCACCAACTTATTCTGTTGCGGTTATTCCTAAATATCGTGGCGAAGAATTTTATACCCCGATAATTGTTCAAACGTTACTTAGTAAGTATGAAGTTCCAAATAGAAATTCTCCACTTAAACTTTTAACAAATGTGAATAGTAAAAAGAAAAATGAAATTTCTAATTTAGCGAAGAGTACAGCAGAAGCATTAAGTGTTAAAGGGCCTGTTTGTGTAGATATTATAGATCAAAACGGAAAACATATAGTAGTAAATGTTAATTTAAAACCATCTCTTAATTTTAATAGTAGATTTGTGAAGGGGATAGAAAGTACTGGGGTGAATGTAGGTCATTTGATTGAGAATTTTCTAATAACTAATAACTAATAACTAATAACTATAAACTATTTATGTCATATACAGGAAATATAAATGAAATAGCTTTCAAGAATGATAATTTCAGAGAAGTTATTTTTACTGGTGAGAAAACACAACTAGTCGTAATGTCTATACCAGTAGGTGGTGAGGTTGGTGAAGAGACTCATAAATACGTAGAACAGGTTTTATATTTTATTTCAGGGTCTTGCAAAGTTCTTTTAAATGATGAAGAAAAAACCATAAGTAGTGGAGATGTGGTTGTGGTTACTCCAAACACAAAACATAATTTTATAAATATAGGTGAAGATGTTGTAAAAATAATTACAATTTATTCACCAGCGAATCATATCGACGGGAGAATTCATAAAACTATTGCTGATGCGATAGAGGATGTTGAGGATGAAGAGTTTGGAGAGAGGGGGAGATAGAAATTAAAAGAATGAAGGATAAAGGATGATGGATGAAGAAGACAACCGCGCCTTACGGCGCGGTTGTCTTCTTCATAATCCTTAATCAGTAATCCTTTATCCCTAATTTATCTCAAGTTCTTTTAGTAGTGTTTCCTTTTGTTTTGGAAGGAAATAATGCATCTCGCCAGTCTTTAATCCACGAACAGTGAATGAACCAATTCGAACTCTTTTAAGTGATACCACAGTCAAATTTAAGGCGTTTAACATACGTCTAATTTCATGTTTCTTTCCTTCTGTTAAAATGATTCTTAAATGTCTTCCGTCATGTAGTATTTGAACACTCTTAACAGGTGCATATACAGCCTCTTGCGTCCAAATTCCTTTTTTAAGTAGTGTAATTACACGGGGTGTTGTTTTCTCGCGCACAGTAACTTCATATTCTTTTTCTCTACCATATTTTGGGTGAAGAAGTTTTTCATTTACACGGTAATCGTTTGTGTATAAAAGTAAACCCTCACTTTCTTTATCAAGACGACCAATTGGTTCACAATCTTTTAATTCCTTAATTCTACCAGTGATTTCTCCTTTGGGTTTATTATATAGAGCGTAAATATATTCTTTATTGTCTTGTGCTATTTTTATTTTGTCGCCAGATTTTACTTTTTGTCCAAGGGTAGCTGTTTTATTATTTAATAAAATTTTTTTGTTATCTATCAACTTATCAACTAGACGTCTTGAAGCAACCCCAATATCCGCCAAATATTTATTTAGCCTAATTTCTTCTTTAGATTCTACTTCTATTATTTTCATAGTTTGCTTATTTTTAATTAGTCTAGGAGATTATCTTGTATCTTTAATTGGTAATATATAACTTACACCAAGTAATGACATAGTTCCGAGTAATATGAATATTACACCAGGATGAGTAGAAAGTATAGGAAATAGTATTGTTCCTAAAAATCCTACAATAACCATAGACAATGCAGGTATTATACTGCTAGATATCATAACAAGAGATGCATCTTCCGCCTTTATTTTTTTATAAAAGTAAGTAGCGGTCATTGTGTCTACAAAGACAGCACCAATACGAGCAATAAGTAATACAACAATCCAAACAAAGATACTTGTTGAAGTAATAATTGCCATAGATAATGTCGCTATTGATAAAACAATAAGACCAAATATTAACATTTCTTTTTCGCCCCATTTTTTATCTGCAAGAAATCCTATTTCATAAGGAAGTAAGATAAAAGGAATAAGTGATATAGGAACAATAAATGAAAGATATGAAGAAAGAGAAACACCAATGTCTGTTAAATAAAGAGGAAGATATATAATCATAATAGAATAAAAAACATTAACTAAAAAAATACCTACCATTATTCCACGTAAGTTTTTATTTCTCCATGCGACTCTTGTTATTTTAAAAGTATTCAGTCCACGATATGTAGGCTCTTTCATATTTGCGAAATATTTTTTTAGTAGAAAAATAAAAGGTAAAAGTATCAAAGCAGAAACAATGAACATTGTTCTATATCCAGTAAAAGTTATAAGTACTGAACCAATTAAAGGAGATACAATTAAACAGATACCAATAATCATAGAAAATAGACCACGAGCTATGCCCATTTCTGTGTGAGGTGTCATCATTTCTAAAAAAATACTAAGTATACTGTATATAATTGCTGATAAACAAAGATGAATAACAAAAAATATACTGATAATAATGATATTGCTTGAAAAAGCAAAAGCGAACATTGAAAGAATTTCCGTTATCAATACTAAAGAAATAAATCTATATGTGTGATATCTATGAAGATACGCTGTAAAGTGTATTGCAAAGATTAAAGTGGCAACACTACCCAACATAAATATCAAACTAATACTTCCAGAATTAATATAATGACTTAAATATGATGACGTAGCATAAAGTGGTATTCCGTAACTTAATGCATAAAATACTGTCAGTAGATAAATAATAAGTAATGTTTTTGTTCGAATAATAACGTCCATAATAAATCAATTATAGCAAGAAGGAGTAGTTAGCCACTAGGGGATAGCCAATAATTTAATACGTAAAATTTCACACCTTAAATTAAACTCCTAATTGTTAACTTCTGGTTTACTAAACACTAATAATCACTGGAATAATAACAGGGCGTTTTGCTGTTTGTTGAAGTAAGAATTTTGTTGTTGTTTCTGCAACATCTTGTTTCATTTGATCCAAGTTAAGATAACTACCACTTTTAGCAAGTGAATCCTCAATAACTTTTTTAGTAAGTAGTCTTGTTTGATAAAGAAGATCTTGAGATTCTTTTAGATAAACAAACCCTCTAGAAATAAGATCAGGTGATTTCTTTAATGTTTTTGTTACTGAATCAATAACACCAAT
>CAIQWN010000019.1 GCA_903875555.1 uncultured bacterium | reverse complement strand
TTTATTCCACAGCCACAATTTAATACAATTAATTTTATTCTTTATCTAAGAAATTATTTTAAAATCTATTTCATTATTAAATTTTATTTTGTGAAATTGTGGCTGGGTCAAATAAAATATAATCACAATTAACATTGCTCGTTATTTTATTTTGATATACTAAAAATATGAATGAAAACATTTTAGAAATTTCAAAAGAAAAGTTTTCTGAAAGTCTTTTACTTTCGCGTTTACTTAATTTACACAAACCACCAGAAAAAATTTTTATACGAGGAAAGTTACCAGAATTTACAATTGACGAATACGGTAGACTTCTTCCACGAATACTTACAGTTGTTGGTTCTCGTAAAAATACTTTTTATTCTCGCGACGTCATAGAAAAATTATTTAAAGAACTTCAAAATTATCCAATTGTAATTGTATCAGGTCTTGCTCTTGGTATCGACGGACTTGCTCACATCAACGCATTAAAAAATAATTTAATCACCATCGCAATCCCAGGAAGCGGACTTGATGATTCTGTTTTATACCCTAAATCACATTTTAATTTAGCAAAAGACATCTTGGCAAATAACGGAGTACTACTTTCCGAACTAGAACATGATGCAAGTGCACAGCAATGGACCTTCCCTTCTAGAAACAGAATCATGTCTGCTTTATCTGACGCACTTTTGATTATTGAAGCAAAAGAAAAATCTGGAACATTAATCACGGCGAGACAGTCTCTAGAACAAGGAATAGACATAGGTGTCGTTCCAGCAAATATTTTTTCAGAAAATTCTAAAGGATCAAACGCTTTATTAAAGGAAGGTGCTTACCCTATTTGTAATATTAATGATCTACTTGATCTTCTTCATCTTTCAAAAAGTAAAAATGAGGAAGTAAAACAAACAGAATTATTTTTATCCGGAAATGAAAAAATTATTTTTGATTTACTTTCAGAAAATATGTCTACCGATGAACTTTTATCGAAAAGTAAACTCTCCCCGCAAGAATTTTTAATAGCAATTTCTTCACTTGAAATGAATAGTCTTATTCAAGAAACATTTGGAGAAGTTAGAAAGATAGTGTAAATTAGAGTTTAGACATTAGATATTAGACTCTAGACAAAATCATTAAATAAATTTAATTCAAGTATTTTCTAAAGTCTAATATCTAAAAACTAATATCTACCCATATGAAATTACTAATAGTAGAGTCACCATCAAAAGCAAAGACTATCGCGAAATATTTAGGCGGAGAGTACGAGGTTCGTGCTTCTGTTGGACACATTCGCGACCTACCAAAATCAAATAAAAAAGCTATCGATATCGATGGTGGTTTTATTCCACATTACGAAATTTCTGCTGGCAAAGAGAAAGTTGTCAGTGAATTAAAATCTTTATCTAAAAAAGCAAATGAGGTCTTGCTCGCAACTGACCCCGACCGCGAAGGAGAAGCTATCGCTTGGCATATCAAAGAGGCTTGTAATTTAGAAGGAGCAAAACGTGTTGCCTTCCACGAAATTACAGAGAGTGCGATCAAAGAAGCTTTGAAACATCCGCGCGAGATCGATATGAATTTAAAAGAAGCACAAGAAGCCCGTCGTGTTTTGGATAGACTTGTGGGTTACGATTTGTCTGGACTCATCTGGAAAAAAGTTCGTTACGGACTTTCTGCTGGTCGTGTTCAGTCCCCTGCACTGCGTATAATAATGGAAAGAGAAAGAGAAATCAGAGCGTTCATTCCAGAAACATATTTCGTAATTAATGCCGAAGTAGAAACTATTGGTAAATTAAAAGAATCTAAAAAATATAAATTAGTTTTAGAATGTGAAAAACAACCCGCAACACAAAAAGAAACTGATTTGATTATCGACATTGCTCGCAAACATTCTTGGCAAGTCATAGATTTAAATGGAACAGATGTGAAGCGTTCACCAAAAGCTCCGTTTACAACTTCTACACTTCAACAAACAGCCAGCACTCGTCTTGGATATCCTCCATCACGTACTATGGGTATAGCGCAGAAATTATATGAAAAAGGTCTCATTACATATATGAGAACAGACAGTACAACAATATCTACACAAGCACTCGGAGAAATAGCTCACACAGTTGAAGCTCTTTACGGAAAAGATGTAGCTGAAGTTAGAACATATAAAACAAAATCGAAGAACGCTCAAGAAGCCCATGAAGCAATTCGCCCAACTCCTGCATCAGAAAAAATGGGTGGCACAACCGACGACGAGAAAAGATTATATAATTTAATTTGGAAAAGAACTATATCATCACAAATGAAAGATGCAGTTCTTCATCGTACAAAAGTTACTGCAAATATAATTAATAGTAAAGACACTATTCCAGATTTTTCTATTACCGGATCTATTGTCGTATTTGAAGGATGGTTACAAGCCGACCCAGAAGCTCGCGGAGAAGATGTTGATCTTCCAAAATTAAACACAGGAGATGATATAAATTTGCTCGCTATCAATGGAACAGAAAAGCAAACCGAACCACCAAACAGATATTCTGAAGCGGGTTTAATTAAAGAACTCGAAAAGCGAGGTATCGGTCGCCCTTCTACTTATGCGTCTATTATTTCTACTATCGAAGCGCGTGGTTATGTAGAAAAATTAAATAAAGCACTCTTCCCAACAGACACAGGAGAAGTTGTGATCTCATTCCTAGAAGATAACTTCGCACATTATATTGGAGATACTTTCACCGCCGAAATGGAAGACAAATTAGACAACATTGCAAATGGAGACGCAACATATCTAAAAACTCTAAAAGATTTTTATGGACCATTCACAAAAGAAGTCAAAGAAAAAGATAAATTAGAAAAGGCAACAAACCTGGGTGAAGCACCCGAAGGAATGGAATGTCCACTTTGTAAATCATCAATGATTGTTAAACTTGCAAAGAATGGAAAGTTTTATTCTTGTTCAAAATATCCAGATTGTATGGGTGCAAGAAAAATGGATGGTGAAGTTATGGAAGGACCAAAGTTACTTGGCAAGAAATGTCCAAAGTGTGAGAAAGGAGAATTAATGGAACGTGAAGGAAAGTACGGCAAGTTCATCGCCTGCGCTAATTATCCAAAATGTAAATACATCGAGCAAAGTGAAGAAGAAAAGAAAAAGAAATTAACTGGTGTGAAGTGTAATAAATGTAAAGATGGAGAAATGGAAGAACGTCGTGGACGCTTCGGAGTATTTTATTCTTGTTCAAACTATCCAACTTGTAAAATGGCTATCAAAGCAAAACCAACAGGACACTACTGTTCATACAAAAAAGACGACGGAACAATTTGTGGAGAGCTGATGATGGAAGGGACAAAGACTATACCAGAAAGATGTTCGGACAAATCTTGTGTTAACCACAACCCCCATAAATTAGCAAAATAGAAATTGCTAAATAAAATATCTACTTTCGGGTAGCAAGCAAACTGCTTTGCTTGCGTATAGTCTTTGTCGGACGGAGCGTTATGAGGCTAGCAAGCCGAATCGCGAGTGGGGGTCGCGAAAAATTTTTGTGACGACAAAAATTTATTTGTGACCAAAGACGATTCCTGAGAGATGTTCAGATAAAAGTTGTGTGAATCATAATCCTCACAAACTGGAGACAAAAAGGTAATTAGTAATTAGTTAAATACAAACTCATAAGAGCGGCGCCTACGGTGCCACTCTTGAATTTGACATATTGTTATATTCTGTGTTATTGTATCAATGGAATAGTTGCCTAGCTATTTTGGATTACACGATGAGTCAGATCATATTTTTGTCGGCCGAAAGCTTACAAAAATGCCCGAAAGGCCGTGGTCCCAAAAGGTAGAATGTTATTTGTAAAAGGAGTTTGAAAATGAAGAAAGCTAAACATAATATCGATGACTTGTTGAAGGTTGTTAGTCCCGACATACTCGAAGCGTATCAAAGCAGAAGCAGTTTAACCTTGAGCGAAGTAAATGAGGAATACAAAATATTTTGTAGAAGAAATAATACAGGAGACCTAAAGTTAGGCATCCTGATTTCTGCAGCAATTATATTGTTTGGGTTTTCATTCGTGACTGTGTTGGCGTTTGGGCCAAATAATTTATCCCTCGCCCTGTTTTTGGTTGTAGTCCTTACAGTCATTTGGATCTCATTCCCTATCTCAAAACAACAGGAGGAGCACTCTGTTACCTTGGCAGGTTATGAAAAATTTCTTGTAGACTTCAGGCAGACACTGAACGAACTGAACCCAACTCTGGAGACAGTCAACTACTACACCGAAGAAAGTGTGCGTGAGGTGTTGATCCATCTGATGATGAGAACAATTCTCGCCGAGAGAGGGTTCAACGACGTATGCTCAAGAAGGCATCTATTCACAACTGAGCGGATTGTCTCGTGCGGCAACGAAGAAATAGAACGCCGTGCTTTATACGAAAAGACGAAGCGTGCTACTGAGAAATTTGGTTTAGCATTCAGTAATCGTGAAATCTCCTCAGATGCAGAGAAGGATATTGCAAAGAGAGGTGGTGGAGTCTATGTAGACTAGAGGAATTATTCCTCTAAAAATCCAGATTTCTGGTAGCCCCTGCAGTTAGGGGCTTTTTTCTTTTTATAATTAACCCCTCACCCATTATTCTTAATCCATTTTTATTCTCACTACACACTCATGTCCATACGGATCTTTTAGGAAGGAATAATTTTCAAATTTATTTTCTTTAATCAACTCTTCAATTTTTTCTCTTTGAGTAATATCAAATTCTATAAACAATTCGCCTCGGATATTTAAATAATTTCTTACTTCATTTAAAACTTTTTTAATATAAAAGAAACCGTCTTCTTTATCGAAGAAACAAAGCGGTGTCTCGGCAGTTAATTCTTTCATCACTTCATCTTTCATTTGTGGTGGCACGTATGGTGGGACGGCGAAGATGTAATCAAACTTATTGTTGTGTTCTGTATTTATGTCATCCTCGCGAAAGCGGGGATCCAGGTCTGTATTTTTTAAATTCTTAACCTGGATTCCCATTTTCATGGGAATGACACCCAAGGGGTCTTTCCTTGCTGGGTCCAGTGCAAGGAAAGACCTTGCAAGTGGATCAAAAGTATCACCAGTTAAAACCTCTATGCGATTTTCATCAAATTTATTTTTCTTAATTGAAATTTCTATTTGTTCTTTTAGGTGTGGTGCGAGTTCAATAAAAGTAACATTACTATTTGGAATATTTTTTAGCACCGCAAGACCAACACACCCCGACCCAGAAAAAATATCAAGAACACGAACAGGCTTCACCTGTTCGCGTGCTTCTTCATCCTTCATCCCTAATCCTTCATTCATCTCCTCTATTGCTTCCCTAACCCAAAATTCCGTCTCAGGACGAGGTATCATTGGACGAAGCGACAAATCAACCTTTGCATCACAAAAGTCGACTTGTCCAAGCAAATATTCAATTGCTTCACCATCACATAATTTTTTAACATCTACCAAAAACTCTGACGTCTCACGGCCGTCATGTTTTTCTATTCTTAATTTTGCAATCTTGTCTTCAAATCGCATTTTAGTAGTATGATTAAATTTATTTTTAGAATTGTCATTCTCGCGAAGGCGGGAATCTAGGTTAAACCTGGATCCCCGCTTTCGCGAGGATGACACCCAAAATACGAATTTGTATTTAACTAATTACCAATGACCAATTACTAATGACCTAGTATCTTCCTCCCTTTCTTTCTGGAACGAAAGTAATAGCATGTCCACCCTTACCTGCGCGTCCTGTTCTTCCAATACGGTGAATATATGTTTCGTAATTATTTGGAATGTCATAGTTAACAATCAAAGAAATATCTGGAATATCGATACCACGAGCAGCTACATCTGTTGCGATAACAATCTGCGCTCTACCTGAAGTTAAATCACTAATAGCTCTTTCTCTTTCACGATTACGCATATCTCCATGTAGTGCGAGTGCTTTGAAACCACGAACTTTTAATTCATCAGCAAGACCATCTACATGTCTTTTCATCTCACGGAAAATAATAACTTTACTTCCATAAGGACGATTAAGAATATCATGTAATTTCTCAATTTTATCCTTATCAGTTGAAACTTTTACAACTTCTTGTTCAACAGCGGATGCGGTATCACGAGACTTTACAGTAATAGTAATTGGATCATTTAAGAAATTTTTACAAAGAGATTTAATTTCTGGAGAAAATGTCGCAGAGAAAAACATTGTTTGTTTATTCGCTGGAGCCATACCCAAAATAAATTTCATATCATCAATGAATCCCATATCAAGCATTCTATCTGCTTCATCAAGAACAATTGATTCAAACATCTTCATATTTATTTTCTTTCTTTCAATTAAATCTTTCACACGTCCTGGAGTTCCAATAACAATATGCACACCAAGATCCAGTTCACGAATTTGCTTCATAATAGGAGAACCACCAACACAACAAACAGAAAATAATTTCATATTACGAGAAAAGTCCATGAACGCTTCTTCAATTTGTGAAGCAAGTTCACGTGTTGGAGCAAGAACCAAAATTTTGTGTTCTTTGTCAGCAACAATTTTATTAATTAAAGGAATCAAAAACGCTGCGGTCTTTCCTGTTCCTGTTGAAGCAATACCAATCACATCTTTTCCTGTTAGAGCAACTGGTATGGCTTGATCTTGAATTGCAGATGGTTTAATTAAACCTTTCTTTGTTAAATTTTCAAGAAGTTGTGCATTAACACCGAAGTCAGCAAAGACATGCTTTGGTATATAAACATCAGCCTCAGAAATTGTTGCTTTGTTTATAAAAAGATTTTCATCAATTCTGTCTTTCTTAAATCCTCTTTTTGGATCAAAAGGTTTCGCAGATTGAAAACGACTTCCACCAGAAGATCTACCACTCCCACTATTTACACGTGGAGAAAAACCACCTCTTCCTTTGAATGAAGGTTTTGATGATGAACTACTAAAACGAGAACCTGAACGAGATGAAGACCCTGCTCCACCAGCTGTGATTGTATACATATATTTATTGATTGTCTCGATTTAAATCGAGTTATTAATTTACTTTATTTGTTATGTAAATCAAAACTGAGCAATCAAACGCTTCTATATGATATACATAAGACTTATAATAGTGTTTATACTATAACAAAATTAGTTTGCTTTGTCAAATTAATATTGTTTTTTGTCAAGATGTATGTTATTATTTGAGAACTTAATTTATTAAGATATAGCGGGGTAGAGTAGAGGTAACTCACGAGGCTCATAACCTCGGGACACAGGTTCGATTCCTGTCTCCGCAACAAATAAAATTAAAGCACAGGCAATGCCTGTGCTTTAATTTTATTTGTTGCGGAGTAGTTTCCTAAAACCTAATTTTATGTTATTATTTTTTAACACATATATGTCGGTGTAGCTCAGCTGGTTAGAGCATCTCACTCATAAAGAGAAGGTCGCAGGTTCAAATCCCGCCATCGACACATTAAAATAAAATTAACCACTTCTTGTGGTTAATTTTATTTTAATGTGTTATCTATGTTAGTGGGATTTGAACCGCGGGTGATTAGTAAATCATGCCTAGAGGCCAAGGCAGTCCGCAAAGAGCGGGTGTAGGTCTCGAGCGTAGTAACGTGAGAGGCAAATCTCATCACTTCTTATTTCCCCTCCACTTCCTCAAACCCTTTATTAATCTCTGCAAGCTTTAATAATTTCAAAGCGTAATTGTCATACTTAAAAAGTGGACACAGATTCGTCTTTCCTTTACTAATCAAACAGCTTACATTCACTAAACTTTTTTCTTTCTCTTCGTTATTGAATGAAAATGACAGTGCTATATTTTCTATATTCAAAGTTTCAAATCTTTCTTTCATTCCAAGTTCTTCAAGTGTTTCCGAAAGCGGATCAAGACCCAAAGTGTTTTTGTCAGAGTTAAGTGTGAGTCTTAATTTCTTTTTCCCCTCTTTGTATGAGAGAGTTATGTTTTTTATTTTCCATTTCATTAATGGTGTCCCCTTGTTAATACTTAAAAATTCAAAAGATAAATTTTTAAGTGGAGACACATCAAACGTTTCGATCTTTCCATCATAACCACTCTGACAAACTGTTCGCAAAAATGAATCTAGGAAATATAATTTCTTTGGCTTGCTAACACTTCCAGAAATTAAAGCGATATTTTCTTTTGGTAAATACGCCAGCCTAACTGTTTCTATTTTTCTAACTGTGTTTGCTCTGTCCACCTCGCCTGTCTTGCTATTTATTTTTACTTGTCTTTCATAAGAACCTTCGAACACAGAGCGAACATACAAAATATCTCCGATTTCTTTTGTTGTGAACTCACATTCTGTTGCCTTACTGTTGTCATTCGCAATTCTCTCCCAGTCATTTTTTAATTCATTTAAATTTTTATTTAAATCTTCTTTCTTGTAATCCCCTGTCTTATATTTAAAATAATTTTTTGACAAATAAAACTCATGAAGGAAAATTAAATCGTCGATTAAATCTTCGTGATTCAAAAAGAAATATAAAATTACGTCGTGTGCTGATTCACACTCGACTTCTGGTTCAAATTCTTTTTTATAAATTTCCTTAAAAAGATTTTTTGCGAGCAACGCTGTATTGTCAGTAGAAAATGATGCAATATTTGTTAATTCTTTTTCAATATCAATTTTTTGTTCTGTGTCTATCGCATTAAACGACTCAAGCATCATATCAACCGCTACCTTTCTTGGTGTTTGATCGTTCACTTCGACAAAAACTTCTGCGTTATGTTTTTTATAAAGATCTTTTAAAAGATCATATGCGTAAACTTTTGAAAAATATTTTTTTGGTGAAAATGATTGAGCCATAAATTAAAAATTAAAAATAATTTTTATAGTTTAACATACGAGTTAAATAATTAATGTAGAAATTTTTAACTTGAATAATCAACGATTTGTGGTAAAATACTTTGACGATAAGAAAACTACATTATTGTAATATGCAGTCGTAGCTCAGCTGGTTAGAGCACCGCCCTGTCACGGCGGGGGTCGTGGGTTCAAATCCCATCGACTGCGCAAAATAAAAATATCAAGACTTCTTGTCTTGATATTTTTATTTCTGCAAAGGAGACAAAGAAGTCTCACCTGCGTGAGACTTCGGGATTTGAACGGGGGTCGCGAAACTACTTCGAGCAAAGCGAGGTGGTTTTGTGACCAAATCCCATAATAATCCACCAACCAAATGCTATAATATTTTTATGAACAATGATCCTATATTATTTTATGAAAATACATACTACTCTTTTTCTAATTTTTCATCTTTTGCAATTGAATGGAAAGGACATTTTTATATGACATCTGAACATGCATATCATACAGAAAAATTTGACGACGAAAAATTAAAAGAAGAAATCAGACAGACAAGGTCAGCTCACGACTCACAAAAGTTAGCAAATTTAAACAAAGATAAATATCGCCCAGACTGGAACGATATAAAAGTTAGTGTAATGAAAGAAATACTTCGTGAAAAAGTTAACCAACACCCATATGTAAAAAAGAAACTATTAGAATCTGAAGATAGACTTTTAGTGGAAGATTCTTGGCGTGACGATTTCTGGGGTTGGGGTCCAAATAAAGATGGAGAAAATTATCTCGGAAAACTCTGGATGGAAATTAGGGAAGAAATTAAAAATAATAATTAAAAAACTCACAACTGTGAGTTTTTTTAATTTATAGCCTTCAACTCCTTAAACACCGCCTCATAATCCGCATAAACTTTCTTCGCCTCTCTTTCAGTCAAAGTATAATCACTTCCATCATGAGCAATTTTATTTCTAACCTTGTGAGCTTCCCATGCTTGGCTAATAGTATTAAATTTCGCATTCATTAACATAGCTCCAACATCTTCACCTTCATACCCCTTCTCTTCTAAAACTTCACGCAACATATTATCTGCTTCAAGTATTCCAATCCTCCAAAGTGGTTCATTGTCGGAAATCCTGTAACCTTGTATAACTTCCCACTTTGGGTGATTATTTATTTCTTGTGGTAACTCTTCAAGACCAATCAAATCTTCTTCTTTAATAGGAAGACCTGCGACACCAGCCGGATAAATTACTTCCTTCTTCTCTTCTATAAATTCTTCATAAGTAAGTTTCTTGTGATGAGATTCTTTTTTGTGTCCATGACTATCATTTTCATCATCATGATTAAAATGATGGTCATAATGTTCAAGAGCATTATAAAATTCTATAAACCACTTAATTAAAACTATTAATAAAAATATTAAAGTGAAAACTGCAATAATAGATAATATTTGCGAAACAAAATGAAGAACTGGATTTTGTATTGCTAAATGTAATCCTTCTGTTTGTTTATTTAAATTATCTAAATTAATTGGCGAAATATAATTCGTATTCAAAGAATCAAGTGGAAATGTATCCATACCATCAGGTATTCCGTCACCATCAGTATCTACTTTGTGTATATCTGTTCCTAATTTATTTTCTATAACATCTGAAACACCATCTCCATCAGTATCTTTACCATAAGCAGAAATTTGTGAATCAAACGGAGCTTCATCACGTCCATCAAGAACTCCGTCGCCGTCTGTGTCTGGATTAAGTGGATCTGTTCCTTTATATAATTCCACACCATCAATTACTCCATCGTGATCAGAATCAATATCCTTTGGATTCATTCCGTGTTTCTCCTCATAACTATTTGGTACAGTATCACCATCACTATCTTTTGGAGAAATACCAAACCAATCACGAATTTTATCTCCGTATCCATAATCAAGTTGAAACCTTTCTTTAATTTGTGCATCAGATAAATTACTTGGATCATAAGGAGAAATATCTGATACGTCTGGAATACCATCACCGTCTGTATCTTTTAACTTAATACCAAAAAGATTTGCTAATCTTTCTGTAATTGAATGATGATAATTTGAAACGTTAATATTAGTCTTTGTAATTTTACTTGCAAAGTATTGATCAAACCAACCACGATCACGAAGTCCGTCATATGAACGATATTTAATCGCAATTAGATAATCTTCAACATTATTTCTACTAATAGTAAAAACCCAAGTGTATTTTAACCAGAGCAAAAGATCATAAAACCTATTGAAAAGATAATCTATAGAAATGGAAACCATAAAATTAGTTACAAGTTTATAAAGTTGAAAGTTTATAAAGTGACCCAAGGAAATTCGCTTCGCGAATTTCCTGTATAACTTTTTACTTTATGAACCTTATAAACTTTATGAACTATTATTAATTATAACCCCTCAAACACTTCTCCGTAAGTGAATAAAGTTTCTTCACATTCGTGATCTGCAATAAGTTGAAGTCCAAGTGGAAGTCCTTCACTATTTTTTCCTGATGGAATTGAAATTGCTGGCACACCAACGACATTAACTGGAACTGTAAATATATCTGCCAAATACATAGCAAGTGGATCATTTGCTTTCTCTCCTATTTTAAAAGCTGGGAATGGAGAAGTTGGAAGTGCTATAACATCAACCAATTCAAAAACTTTTTTAAATTCTTTTTTTAATTGTTCACGAACAATATTTGCTTTGTTGTAATACGCATCATAATACCCAGAAGACAAAACATATGTTCCAAGTAAAACACGACGACGAACTTCATCTCCTAGGCCTTCTGTTCTTGTTTTAAAATAACTTTGATTAATATCTTTATCTGCAACAGAAAGACCGAAACGAATACCATCATAACGTGCCATATTACTAGAAATTTCTGCACACACGATTACATAATAAACAGATAGAGCTATTTCTATATTTTTAACATCAATATCAATTACCTCATATCCGTCATTTTTAAATTTTTCAATTGAATCATTAAAGTTTTTAAGAACTTCACTATCTACTCCTTCCATATCAATAAACTTTCTTGGCACACCAATCTTCTTCCTACTTTCTACTTTCGACTTTCGACTTTCATCTCTAATTGTTGTCGCGTCCATTTTATCTTCTCCAGAAATAATATTAAAAACGTCACGAGCGTCAGCAACAGAATTTGTAACAGCACCAATTGTATCGAGGGATGAACCCATCGCCATAAGCCCGTGACGAGATACAGCACCATAAGTTGCTTTGATTCCTACAACTCCACAAAGCGATGAAGGCTGACGAATTGATCCACCTGTATCTGACCCAAACGAAACAGGCACTCCTCCATATGCAACAACGGCTGCTGAACCACCTGAGGAACCACCTGCTACACGAGTTTTATCGTGTGGATTTTTTGTAACACCGTATGCAGAATTTTCAGTAGATGCCCCCATACCAAATTCATCCATATTCGCACGAGCAATTAATACAGCACCTTGTTCTTTTAATTTTGTGACCACTGTCGCATCATATGGAGAAATATAATTTTCCAAAATTTTAGACGCTGCCCCTGCTCTCTCACCTTTTACCAAAATATTATCTTTCAAAACAATTGGAATACCTGTAAGAGCTCCAGCTTTTCCATCTGCAAACATTTCTTCTGCTTTTTTTATTTGTTCATTTATAAAATTATCAGAATAAAATCCTAATGTTGCGTTAATGTCAGAGTTTTCTTTTATTTTAGAAATAGAATTATTAACTAGCTCTCTCACTGTAATTTTTTTCTCAGTTAATTCTATATGTAATTGTTTTATTGTTTTATTCATATTTTATTTTAAAACTTGAGCAACTTTCACATAACCATCTTCTGTGTCTGGAGCATTATCAAGAATTGCTTTTGTATTTAATCCTTGTTCATTTGTAACAACATCATCACGCACTATATTATAATGTTTTTCTTTTTCTTTAATCGTGTCGCTTGAAGTATTATTTATTTCTGAAACATAGCCAAGTATCGCCTTCATATCTTCGAGCATTTTTCCTTTCTCTTCTTCTTTTATAGAAATACGCGCAAGTTTGCTCAAATTATCCAAATCATCTAATGTAAAATTCATTTTCTTATTCTAGCATTTTTATATAAAAACAAAAGAGTGTCGCTTAAAGCGACACTCTTTTGTTTTTGTTTTAAAAAACTATTTCTTTACAATCATATAGATTGCTGAAACACCAACTAACACATAAACAACCGCTTCTAATGTTGTGTATGATCCTAAAATTAGATTTATAACATTAAAGTTAGTTTTTGCGAGCATACCAATTCCAGTAAGCCCCCAATTTAAACCTCCAATAACTGTTAGATAATAAGCTACTTGTGACATATATTTTATCTACCTCAGGCAATGCTGAGGATATTAAATTTAGTAAAAATTAAAATTTTTTGACTCCTCATCCAGTAGAATGACCTACTGGGTTGACTTTGAAATATAAAAGATTACTTTTGTATTTCTCTCGCCTTTCGTCGCCAATGAAAAGATATCAAATACCAAACAATGCAAAACATAAAAACCACACATAGAACTTCTATAATTAAATCTACTCCTTTTTCTAGAAAAAAACTAGTGGATATCTATCTTTTATAATTTATTTAAAGACGTTACTAATTCAAAATTTTTTGGCACAACAAAAGATGATTGATTTCTACTTCCTCCTCCTCCGTATTTCTCCGCAATTTTTGAAACATCAAAACCATTTATACTACGTAGTGAACATCGATAAACATCTTGCTCATAATAAAATATCATCGCAAAAGTTTTTATATCATTTGCTAATTTAAAACCAAGATCACTTCTTATTTCCTTTGGTGCATTAACTGCATAAACATCCATACCTTCAAAAAAAATCTTCTGTGCTTTATCTTTAAAATAATTTATTTGTTTTTCTTCTACATCTTTAAGTATATTTCCAGTCTTCACAGCAATTTCAAAAGTCTTGTCATTTTCAAATTCAGAAAACATATCATCTAATCTATGAAAAGTCATTTCATTTAAATCATATCTATCTAGATAAGCAGCTACTTCTTTTATGTGTGGTAACTTATTAGCCCAAATATCATAATCAGAAACATACTCAATCAATCTTGGAACTTTTTGTTCAGGGGAAAAATATTGCCACACTAAATATGAAGCAGAATGATCAATAGAGAAAATATGATTTTTAAGACATTCTACTTTTTCTTTTGCTGAATGATGGTGGTCAATGACAACAAGTTTTTTTGCAATATTTTCTATATTTAACATCTCATCTTTGCTGTAAGTAAAATCTAAAATATAAACCTCTTTACCTATAAGATTATTTGGAACGTGTTCTCTACCATAAATTTGCGGTATATAACTTGCTGTATCACCAAATTTCTTCCATGCAACATATGCCGAAATAAAACCATCACGACAATTCCCGTGGTATATAACTAAAATATTTTTATCTGTGCCTAATAAATTGCTCATAAACTATTCTTCTTTTATAATTTTTGCGAACGGCAAATTAAAATCTTTCGCACTCACAGCAAACCCAGCTGAACCCTTATGTCCACCTCCTCCATATCTCTCTGCTAATTTTGCACAATCAAAATTACTATTATTATCGCTTCTTAAAGAAACCTTCCATTGCCCTTCATCGTATCTGTAAGACATTGCTACGGGTGGATACATACCATAAATCAACCTAAGCACTTCTGATCTTTCACTTATTGGTAAACATAAATTTACCGCAGGAATTTTATATCCCTCAAATTCTACAAAATTAATACCATCGATTATTGGTTCTAAAATAATTTTTAAATATTTTTCTAATTCATTAGCAACCTCTATAGCTTTTTCTTTCCCTTTTTCCGTCTCGAGTAATTCATATAAAGCGTAATATTCATAAAATGTTTTTTCTCTACCTCTAATATATGCAAAATATTTTTCTACATTTTTAGATACGGGTTTATATATGTCCATTTCACTTATGTATTTTATAAACTCAGGAATTTTCTCATCAGGAAAAAAATATTGAAAAGTAAGATACGCACCTGAATGATTTAAATCAAAACAATACTCCTTCAAACCTCTAACACTTTTTTCTGAGCTTTCATGATGATCAATAACTACTAACTTTTTTACAATTTTTTCAAGGTCAAACATTAATTCTCCATCCCAAGCGTAATCAACCACATAAATTTCTTTTCCTTCTAATCCGACAGGTATTCCTTCTCCTCTTTTAAGTGGTACATAACTTGCTACGTCTCCAAACTTTCTATGAGTAACCCAAGCTGCTGCAAATCCATCTATACAATGAGCATGATATATAACCACAACATCTTTTAATTCATTTACAGTTTCATTCATAAATAAATTATAACATAACAAGATTGAGAAAAAGTAATTTTTTTGTTAGTATAGTTAAATTGTGTTACTTTAATTTTTAAATTGAAGTTAAGCATCTAAAAATCATATGGCAGTAGAAAAAGAAATCAAGCAAGGAGGTGAAGCTGTTCTTCGTTTCGAAGACGTTACCTTTTTATATGGAGAAAATAAACCCATCTTAACAGATACCAACTTCGTTATACGCAAAGGAAGTAAATTAACACTTATGGGACAAAATGGTGCTGGTAAATCTACACTGTTCTCTTTAATCATGGGAGAAAGACAAGTCGAAGAAGGAAGAGTAATTATTGGACAAGGTCTAAAAGTTGCTATCGCCAAACAATTTATCCCTCACACTAAATGGAATATTACAGTGCGTGACTTTTTACAAGAAGCTTTTACAGAAACCGTTTATGATATAGACAAAAAAGCTAAAGAAATTTTTGATATTGTTAAATTTGATGTATCGCTTGATAAAAATCTTAAAGATTTATCCGGTGGACAAAAAGGTCGTTTACTTATTGCTCAAGCATTAATACAAAAACCAGATATTTTATTACTTGATGAGCCAACAAACAACCTAGACAAAGCTGGTGTGGAGCTTTTGACTAACTTCATGAAGGAGTACAAAGGTACTGTAATTGTTATTTCTCACGACGCTCCTTTCTTAAATGCTTTTACTCATGGTGTTTTATATATCAATACTCAAAATTATCAAATAGAACAGTATGTTGGAAACTATTATAAGGTAGTAGAAGATATTGCTGCTCGTATAGAAAAAGAAAAACGTGCCAACGCTCAACTTGAAAGAGAAATACAAGACAACAAAGATAAAGTAAACTTCTTTGCTCTTAAAGGAGGAAAAATGAGAAGACTGGCTTCGAAACTTCGTGATGAAATTGAAGAAATGGAAGAAGATAAGGTTGATGTTCGCAAAGAAGATAAAACTCTTCGCCCTTTTTCTATAAAATGTCAGGAGGATATTGGTAGTGTAATAGTTAAATTTGAAAGTGTAGAAATATTAAAAGACGGAAAACCTGTAAACAAAAAAGTTAGCATAGAGCTTCGTAAAGGAGATAAATTACATATCATTGGGCCAAATGGAATCGGAAAAACAACATTACTTGAAAAATTAGCACATCGAAAAGTTAAAGGTGTAAGTATACAAGATAATATAAATATAGGTTATTATCGTCAAGATTTTTCTACTCTTGATTTCGATAAAAGTTCTTATCAAGAATTAGCAAAAATTTTAAAAAGATTAGACGATGAACTTGTTCGTAAAACAGCCGCAAGTATGTTACTTGGTCCTGAAGTAATGAAAGCAAAAATTGGTTCTCTTTCAGAAGGACAAAAAGGTCTACTTATGTTTGCATATCTTAGATTACAAATTCCTGGACTACTTATTCTAGATGAACCAACAAACCATATAAACTTTCGTCATATTCCTGCAATACAAGAAGCCATTAAAAACTTTGAGGGCCCAGTTATTATAGTATCTCACGTTGGGGAATTTGTTAGAGGATTAGGAATTACAGAAACACTTGATTTAGGAAAACTTTAGAATCTGGTTTTCCTCTATCTTTAAGACAAGATATGTGCTATTATAACAACAAGTAAGCAACTCCAGTTTCTGACGAAATGTTTGTAGATTGTGTGCCTTACTTTTAATTAATTAAATAGTTACAAAATGAGTACAAAATTATACGTAGGGGGAGTCCCTTACACATCATCAAACGATGATCTTAAAAACCACTTTGCGCAAGCAGGAGCTGTTGTTTCAGCACAAATCATTATCGACAAAATGACAAATCGTTCAAAAGGATTTGGATTCGTTGAAATGGAAAGTGAAGAAGGGGCAAACAAAGCTATAGCTATGTTCCATGGACAAGATTTCATGGGTCGTAGTCTAACAGTAAACATTGCTCGTCCAATGGTTGCTCGCGAAGAAAGACCTCGTCGTAGTTTTTAATTAAGACAGAGTGAAAAACGTTAAACCCGCGCCTTACGGCGCGGGTTTAACGTTTTCAAATAAACCTTGCTTTTTTATTTAAGTGTGTTATGGTTGTTAAGGATCCTCTTTTTCTGAAAACAATACCAGCTGTGCTTCCCCCTAGGCTCAGTTGATGTAAAACCCACTTTTTACCACTTGGGTAGTTAAAGACAAAGACTCATGGAATCCCCCTAACCTCATAGCGCACTAACGCTGTATCACTCCGAGGTTAGGGTATTTTTATTTAAAAAATAGTAAATTTTACTATTTCCCAACCCAGCCTTTTACAACAAGTGCATTTCTTGCGGATTCTGTCTCTGCTTCTTGTTTTGATTTACCTTCACCTTTTGCTATCTCATCATTTCCAAAATATATACCAACTACGAAAATTTTATCATGATCAGGTCCTGACTCTTCTATAATTTTATATGCTGGAGTTACTCCAAAAATTTCTTGAGCTTTTTCTTGAACAAAACTTTTTGCATCTTTATATAATCCTTTACGAATAATTTCATCTATTCCAATAAGAACTGTTTTAGAAATAAATTCGTTCGCTTTTTCAAATCCTTGATCTAAATAAATAGCCCCAACGAAAGCCTCGTACGCATCAGCTAATATAGAACTTCTTGCTCTCGAAACATCTTTTGCTTCACCTTTTGAAAGCATAATAAAATCATTAAAAGAAAGTCTGTTTGCGACTTCACTTAAATTAACAGTATTAACTAGTGCCGATCTATACGCGGTTAAATCTCCTTCACTATGACTTGGATATTTTTTATAAAGGAAATTTGTAGTCACAAGCTCAAGCACAGCATCACCCAAAAACTCAAGCCTTTCATTATGATTAAGTCCTGTTTTGTAATTTTCATTTATAAAACTTCTATGTACAAAAGCTTGTTTTAATAAATCTTTGTTATAAAAATTTATACCTATTTTTTTTTCTAAATCATCCAAATTCATATTATTTTATTTCTGCAAAGGCTTTCTTTAATATATCTTTAACATCATCATACATTTTTAATGAAGATAACTCTTCGAAAGAAAACCATCTTACATCATCAAGACCTCCTTTCTTTTCTAATACAAGAGGAGAAAACTGGCTTCTAGCCAAAAAATAAGTAACGTGTCTTATCACTTTACCTTTTTCTGGTTTGTTAGCGATATATTCGTTTTCTCCAAGAACTTTTATTATTTCAGTATCTATACCGATTTCACTTTTTATTTTTTTCTTTGCTAGTTCTTTTATGTCGCCATCACCGTCTATTTTTCCTTTAGTTAAAGTCCAGTGTCCAAACACATCATGAACTAATGCAGTTTTCAAACCATCTTCACAAGAAGCAATAACCACAGCCCCGACAAGTGATTCTTTTGGATTTATATTTTTATTTTCTTTAGATACCTGCTCTTTGTCAGGCTCACCCATTTCTTTATAAATAGCACCTAATACTCCGTTTATAAATTTACCCGATGTTTCTCCTCCAAAAGTCTTTGCAAGTTCAATAGCTTCGTCAATTGCAACCTTTGGTGGTACATCTTTTCTATCACCAAACAAAAGTTCACACAATCCGATACGTAAAATATTTCTATCTACATTTCCAATCTTATCTAGTGGCCAATCAGGAGCAGCACGCACAATAATATCATCAATAGTTATTTTTCTTGAAAGAATGACTGAAACTAAATTTTTAGCAAAAGAAAGATCCTTTAAACCTTCACCAAACTCTAATTGATTACGAGAAATAATATTTTCTACATCATCTGCTGGAATAGCAAACAAACTCTTCAAATCTAATTCGAAAAGTGTTTGTAATGCTAGTGTTCGTGCAATGTGACGAGGACTCATAGTTTGTGTTTGATTTATTTTTTAAAGAACTTAGTGAACTTAATTTATAATTTATTTAACAGTTTTAGAAGTTTTTACTTTTAATACTTGTTTACCGCGATACATACCACAAGCATCACATACTTTGTGTGGTGTTTTCATTGCTCCACAATCTTTGCAGGCAACTATATTTGCAGCTTTTAGAGCATGATGACTTCTGCGATTTGCAGTGTGTGCTCTTGTGTGTCTCATTCGTACTACCATAATTCTTATATACTATATTATTTTTAGTTTTTTAGCAATAGGATAACTCCTATATGTGTATAAAACTATTTCGATGATATTCTGTTTTACCATATTTCTTAATAGAATCAATATGTTTTTTGGTTCCGTAGCCGGAATTTTTATCCCAACCATAATCTGGAAACTTTTTTGATAATTTTTCCATATAATTATCGCGATAAACCTTAGCAAGTATAGATGCTAATGCAATTGAAGCAAATTTTTCATCTCCTTTAATATAAGTTCCTTGTTTTTTAAATTTTTTATTTAAGTGAAGTCCTCCATCGAGTTGTATGTCTATTTTGTAAATATTCACACCTTGTTTTTTTAAATTATTCAAACAAGAACTAATAGAACTTTTAATTGCTTTATTTATTCCATGATCATCTATGAACTTTGCACTTCGTGAAGAAATTGCAAACTTTACCACCTCTTTATACTTACTGTTATTTCTAATAGTTTGATTAATGTTATTTCTCAATTCTTTTTTAAGTTTCTTACTATCTCTAATAGTTTGATTAAATATGTCCTTTAAGATAATTTTTTCGCTAAAAATACACACAGCACATACAGTTACTGGTCCAGCAAGTGGACCCCTACCTACCTCATCAATTCCAATTAAGGTTTTCATAAGCAAATTATACATCTTATATGATAAAATAATAACTAACTATGTTTATAAATCTTAGAAATCACAGCCACTATTCCCTACTTAGGGCGTTACCAAAAGTACCAGCTTTAGTTAAAAAAGCTAAGCAATATAATATGACTGCTGTTGCTCTTACCGATTACAGTAATATGTACGGTGCTATTGAATTCTATAAATCTTGTGAAAAAGAAGGACTAAAACCAATTATAGGTGTTGAATTTTCATTATCTTTACAAGATAGAATATTTCAAATTGTCTTATTAGCAAAAAACGAGGTTGGATATAAAAATTTAATGCGTATTACATCTGTTGTAAACATGGAAAATCCAGAAAATCCATTACTTAAATCAGAAACTCTAACTGAGTTTAAAGATGGTCTTATTGTTTTATCTGGTGGACCATGGGGTGATATCAGTAATCTACTAACTATAGACGAAAATGAGGCTCACAAGAGGTATAAATTTTATGAAGAGAATTTTAAAGATGACTTTTATTTAGAAATTAGCCCCCATACTTTTATGGAGAGAGGTCTTGAAATGAAAGAAAAGACTATTTCATTTGCCAAAAAGAATAATATTCCTTTAGTTACTACTTGGAATAGTCATTATTTAATGTCTCAAGATAAACCAGCACAAAAAACTTTATTTATGGTTCAAGGTAATGCAGATACTGGGGAATTATATGCAGAAAAGTACCAAAAAGGAGATTTTCATTTTGGAAATGAAGAAGAGACTAGAAAATTATCTGAAAATATACCAGAAGCTATAGAAAATACACAAAAAATCGCTGATAAAGTTGATTTAAAACTAAAACTTGGTAGTTGGGTGTTTCCAAACATTGATTTTAGAAAATCTTACGATGAAGATGTTCGTAAACTAGCCTATGCTGGGCTTGAAGTTAGAAAAATGGAATTAACGGATGTGGTTAAGACCCGCCTTGAATATGAATTAAAAGTTATTTCTGATAAAGGGTTCTCCCCTTACTTCCTTGTGGTATATGACTTGCTTCGTTTTGCTCGTGAACATAAAATCTTAACAAATATTAGAGGTTCTGTTGCTGGATCTCTTGTAACTTATCTATTACAGATTACAAAATGTGACCCTTTAGCTTATAAACTACCCTTCGAGAGATTTCTAAATCCAGAACGTCCTTCTGCTCCAGATATTGATATGGACTTTGCTGATAATCGTCGTGATGATGTTATTGATTATGCTAGAAGAAAATATGGATCGGGAAATGTAGCACAAATTGGAACATTTGGAACAATGATGGCCAAAGGTGCTGTGAGAGATGTGGCTCGTGCAATGAAATATCCATATATGGTTGGTGACAGGATTAGTAAAATGATACCTATGGGTAAACAAGGTTTTCCTGTGACAATAGCTGGTGCACTAGAAGAAATACCAGAACTTAAAGAACAATATACAAACGACAGAGAAGTGCAAACAATACTTGATATGGCTATGCAAGTAGAAGGTTGTGCAAGACATATTTCTGTTCATGCTGCCGGAACAGTTATCTCTCCCTCACCGCTTTGGGATTTCACACCAATACAAAAAGATCCTAAAGGTGGGAAAATAATTACGCAATACGATATGTACACGATTGAAGAAGCTGGTCTTCTTAAATTCGACTTTCTTGGTATTCGTAACTTAACAATTCTTGGTGACGCCTGTGAACTTGTTAAAGAAAAATATAACCTAGATATTGATATAGAAAATATTCCACTTGATGATAAAAAAACTTTTGAAATGCTAGCGCGTGGTGAGACAATGGGACTTTTTCAGCTTAACGGTTCTGGTATGACTCACTTTTTGAAAGAACTAAAGCCAACCGTTATCTTTGACATCAACGCCATGGTGGCACTTTATCGTCCTGGACCAATAGAAATGATTCCAGAATATATTAAAAGAAAACACAATCCTGAACTTATTAAATATTTGGATCCTAGACTTGAAACTATTCTTGACCAATCATACGGTGTGATTACATATCAGGACGACGTGATGTTAACAGCAATACATCTTGGTGGTTATTCTTGGCTAGAAGCGGACAAACTTCGTAAAGCTATGGGTAAAAAAATCCCCGCAGAAATGGAAGCACAAAAAGAAAAATTATTTAAAGGATTTATAGATAACGGACTCTCAGAAAAAAAAGCTCATGAACTTTGGAGATTAATCGAGCCGTTTGCTGCATATGGATTTAACAAAGCTCATGCCGCAAGTTATGGTCGTGTAGCGTATCAGACAGCATACATGAAAGCAAATTTTCCTTTTGCTTATATGACTGCAGTTATGACAAATGAATCAGGTGATGTAGAAAAAATTTCTGAAATTGTTTCTGAGTGTCGTCGTATGAAAATAAATGTTTTACCACCAAATGTTAATTTTAGTATAGGCGCTTTCTCTATCATAAAAGACGCAGACGAAAAAGAAGAAATTCGCTTCGGACTTTACACCATCAAAGGTCTTGGTGAAGATATTTCAAACGCGATCATAGAAGAAAGAGATAAAAATGGAAAATTTAAATCATTTGAAGATTTCATTCGTCGTGTGACTCACAAAAATTTAAACAAAAGATCAATTGAAGCATTAACAAAATGTGGAGCATTTGATGAATTTACTGAGCGCGGACAAATACTCGGCAATCTAGAAGAAATCCTAGACTTTCATAAAAAAGTTATCAAAGATAATTCTACACAACACAGTCTTTTTGGTATTGAAGAAATGTCATCTTTTTACATGAAAAAAGTTCCTGAGGTTTCTAAGGAACAAAAACTAACTTGGGAGAAAGAATTGCTTGGTCTTTTCGTTTCTGGTTTCCCTCTTGATAAATGGAAAGAAAAAATTGAAGAAAGAAAAATGGATATTGAAAAAATAAGATCGTCTGTTGCTGACAAAACAGAAGTTACCATCGCAGTAATTATAGAAAACATAAAAACGACTATTACAAAAAAAGGAGACAAGATGGCGCTACTTAAACTTCGTGATTATTCAAACACACTAGAGGTCGCACTCTTCCCAGAAAGTTACAAAAAATATAAAGATTTAGTTGTATTAGATATTCCACTTGTAGTTAAAGGAAAAGTCTCTATTCGTAACGGAGAAAAAATGATGATTATTAATGAAATAAAACCACTAAAATAAATATTTCCGCCTTCTTACACGGAGTTTTACTTTTTGCTATTGCAGATTTTTTAATTATTGTGTATTATATATCCATGGTTCACTTGCTATCTATTGTGCAAATAATTTCAGCAATTCTTCTTATCGTTTTGGTTTTAGTACAAAAAGCTAACACTGACGCGTCAGGTGCACTAAGTGCAGACGGAGGAATGAGTATCGCAACACAAAAGCGTGGTGCTGAAAAAAATATTTTTAGAGCAACTATTTTAGTAGCTGTAGTTTTTGCTGTCTCTCTCGCTCTTCCAATCTTCCTAAAATAAATTTAGCAAAGTGTTCCTGTTCTTAAAAAGATGGACACAAAAAAAATCAAAATAGAAATAAATTCTTTTTCTAACAAGATAAAGAAACTTTATAAAACACTTACACCAGAAAAAGTGATGGCTTTTTGGTTTCTTATTTCTGTCGGAATTATTCTACTTTTTTCAGCGGTTCTTGTTCTCAATCAAAAAATTACAAAAGTTATTCCAACCCTAGGTGGAAGCATAAACGAAGGAATCATTGGCACTCCAAGATTTATAAATCCGGTATTAGCATCTACTGATCAAGATAACGATTTAACCACACTTGTTTTTGCTGGTCTAACAAAAAGAGATGAAACTGGTTCTGTAATTCTAGATATGGCTGAAAAAATAGATACAAGTAACGATAATTTACATTATGACGTCACTATAAAAGAAGACGCTGAATTTCATGATGGAAAAAAAGTTACAAGCGATGATATTATTTATACTATTTCTTTAATACAAAATTCTTTAATAAAAAGCCCTCACAAAGTTGAGTTTGAAGGTGTAACAATAGAAAAGAAAACCGATAGAGAATTGATCTTCTCTCTAAAAAAACCTTATCCCCTTTTCATGAATGTTTTATCTATCGGAATTTTACCTAAACATGTTTGGAAAAATTTAAATGATGATCAGTTTAGTTTAAGTGACTACAATATTAATGCAATAGGAAGTGGTCCTTTTATGATAAGTGATGTCAAAAGAGATTCTGGTATACCTGTTTCTATTTCTTTAAAATCTTTCAAAAATTATACTTTGCATCGTCCTTATTTAGATGAAATAAATATTTTTGCTTATCAAAATGAAAAATATTTATTACAAGCATATGATAACGGTGACATAGACAGAATACACGGAATCACTCCAGAAAAAGTAAAATCATTATCTATTCCTGAAAATAAAATTCAGACTTCTTTACTTCCAAGAACAATAACCATATTCTTTAATCCAAACAAAGCAGACTTTTTATCAGATAAAAATATTCGCCTTGCATTAAATTTAGCAATAAATAAAGATTCTATTGTAAAAAATGTTTTAAATGGTTATGGAAAAATAATTAACTCACCTTACCCATTTGAAGAAGGCAATACTGATAACACTTACCAAGTAGAAGAAGCAAAGAAAACTCTTTCTGATTCTAAATATTTTAAAAAGAAGGATAGTAAAATTTCACTAAATCTTGCCACTGTAAATACTGACGAGATGAAAAAAACCGCAGAAATGATTAAAAAATATTGGGAAGAAATTGGTATAGAGACAAATATTTCTGTTTATGAACCATCTGATCTTAATCAATCAATTATTAAAGATAGAAATTTTCAAGTATTACTTTTTGGAAGTATTACTAGTACCCCTGCTGATCTTTATGCCTTTTGGCATTCAAGTCAAAGAAATTACCCTGGATTAAATATTTCTAATTACGCAAGCCAAAAACTTGATAAACAATTAGAGGTTTTACGAGAAGATGGTGATGAACTAGATAGAATAGATGCTTATGAAAATGTAAAAAAAGAATGGGAAGAAGAAACACCAAGTATATTTTTATATGCACCAAAAATGATTTACGTAGTGACTGACAAAATAAAAACAATATTACCAAAAAATAGTTTTGATAACTCTGATAGATTTTTACTGGCTGAATACTGGTATAAAAACACAGAAAGAGTTTGGTTAAAAACAGACTACGAACCGATTATTAAAAAAATAGAATGGTTTATCCATTAAAATTTATGAACACAGACAACAACAACCAAAATAACATACCGAGCAACAATACAATGAGTGTATCAACGACACCAGCAGTAACTACTCCATACAAAAAAAGACCATACCAAAGTGGTAGTAGAGGTAAATTCTCTAGACCACCAAGGTCTATGACTGGACCTAAATTTGATACTACTGTATCTACAAAAATAGAAACGGATCATATCCCCCCACTAAAAGATGGAAACATTCGTATCATCAACCTAGGAGGAGTTGAAGAAATTGGAAAAAATATGAGTATGGTTGAATATAAAGATACGATCTTGGTTATTGATTGTGGTTTTCAATTTACAGAAAAACATACCCCTGGTATTGATTATATTTTACCGAACACAAAATATTTAGAAGAACATAAACATAAAATTAAAGGGATGGTTGTCACACATGGACACTTAGATCATATTGGAGCTATTCCATATATTTTACCAAGAATTGGTAACCCACAAATTTATGCTCGTCTATTTACATCATTAATGATTAAAAAGCGTCAAGAAGAATTTCCACATTTAGATCCGATAACTATTAATGTTATAGAACAAGGCGAAACAATAACCCTCGGTGAATTCAAAATTCACTTCTTTGGTGTTAATCATGCTATTCCAGACTCTATGGGTGTGGTTATAGAAACACCCTATGGAGATATTGTTCACACGGGAGACATGCGTCTTGATCACGATGGAGGGATACCTAGTGACGAAGAAGTTGAAAGATTTAAATTTTTTGAAAATAGAAAGATTTTACTTTTATTAACAGATTCTACAAACTGTGAGAACCCAGGATTCTCTATGTCTGACCGTATTGTGTTTAAAAATATAGATAATGCTATTCGTGATACACCAGGTAGATTACTTATCGCCTCTTTTGCTTCACAAGTAGAGAGAATGCTTTACATACTTAGTTCAATAGAAAAACATGGAAAAAAAGTTATTATCGATGGGCGTAGTATGAAGACGAATCTCGAAGTGGCTAAAATGGCAGGTATACTAAAAATTCGACCAGAAACATTAATCACTCTTGATGAAATGCAAAACTATCCAGAAAATAGAATAGCTTTATTGGTAACAGGAGGACAAGGAGAAGAATTTGCAACACTTGGAAGAATATCTAACAAGACACATAAATTTATTAAGCTCTCAAAGAGAGATACTATACTTATGTCATCTTCAATTGTTCCGGGAAATGAAAAGCCTGTACAAAATCTGAAAGATAAACTATCACGCCAAGGACCTCATATAATCCACTACAAAACATCAGATGTACACTCATCTGGACACGCAAACTACGAAGAACTAGTCTGGATTCATAAAAAAATTCATCCAAAGTTTTTTATTCCTGTTCATGGATATCACTATATGCTTAGTATACATGCTGATATAGAGAAGAGACTTGGTATGCCTGAAGAAAATATAATTATTCCCGATAATGGAATGATTATAGAAATTCAAGATAGTGGTAATAAGATGATTCAATTAAAAGAAAAGGCTCCTAATGACATCATTGTGGTTGATGGAACATCTGTTGGTAAGATACAAGATATTGTTATCCGAGACAGACAAATGCTTGAAGAAGACGGTATGTTTGTAGTAATTGGTGTTATTGATTCAGTAACAAAAACATTAAAGAAATCACCTGATCTTATTTCTAGAGGGTTTGTTTATCTAAAAGAATCTCAAGATCTTCTTTATCAAACAAGACTACTTACTAAAAAAGTT
>CAIQWN010000018.1 GCA_903875555.1 uncultured bacterium | reverse complement strand
AGAAATAAGGAAAAATCATATAAAAGCTTTTAGTAAGGCAAAAGACGTGGTATTTGCGTGGAAATTATTTTTCTTTGGAATTACAACTGGGGTTGTCGGTAATTTATGGGCAAGTGTTTTATATGATTTCTTTAAAAAGTTCGAGTTACTTTACATTGTTTTTCTCATCTTCATAACAATTATTTTAATTAGAGTAATGTTAAGTATTTTTATAGATAATATAAATGCCAGTATGTCTGAAAACCAAATAAGTAAAAAAATGTGGGATTATGTAAAAAATAAAAAGTCTAAAAAATCTAAATAGCTTTATAAACATTTAATTTTCTGATACAGTTGCAATATGTATCTCAAATCAAAAAAGACTTCGTTAATAATCTTAGGAATAACAGCTATAATATTTTCCAAAGTGTTTTTCATTTTGGTGTCCTTAAATGATCCTGAAGGTTCAAACCTTTTAATAGTTGTAGTGCTGGCAATGATTATATATTTTTTATCTTTGTTGGTATTCTTATTCAATCTTTCGAGTATTAAAAAACTTTTGTTGGCGATTATTATTCAGACGATAATAGTTATCAGTTTATATTTTTGTTTGAGTTAGACAATTAAACACTGGATACCTGATCGACTGATTAGGAGTCGACACCTGTGGACGGCCTTCGCAGGTATGACAATACGACACGCAAAAATTCTACCCCTTCTTTACATACTCCGCCTTAATACTCAAACCCTTCATCGTATCTGAATTACCTAAAACACCTTCATCACCATCCGTTAAACGAATATTTTTAATCTTGGTACCACGCTTAAGAACCCCACCTCCTTTTACTTTTAGATCTTTAATAATAAAAACAGTGTCGCCATTATTGAGCAAATTACCATTACTATCTCTTACTTCAATCACATCTTCTATTTCATCTTCATCCATATGTTTATTTAATTATTTAAATAGTATATATGAGTGACGTATGTATAGCAAAAAAACACTAGATTCCCGGTCGACTGATTAGGAGTCGACACCTGTGGACGGCCTTCGCGGGAATGACGCTCATATATATAGCAAAATATAAATATGTTATTATAATAAAATGCTAGAAAATGAACCAACCCCAGAAAATAATATTGAAGGATTAGACAAAGAACCAACAAAAGAAGAACTCTTCGGTATGGCTCAAGAACTTTGTAATATAAAAGAACCACTTCCTTTTAATGGAATCAATCAATATTTTTATAATGAATTAAAAGCACAATATAATCCTGAGCTTCGTGAGGAGTATCCTGATTTTGCACCAGAAGACATAGATGTATTAATTACTAGATTTCAAAATGAAGGTATTAAAATAGTTTCTGGTGGAGACCCAAAGACAGGTGAACTTTTTGTTTTACCTTTCAGTAGTAATAATATCAGGCAACACAGTATACGTATTTCAAATTTAAATGTAGTCGACGATATGAATGATTTACTTAAAACAGTAATCTCAAATCACAAAACAATAACCAGAGGTTATAATAAATAATAAAAAATGAGTTATACTTAGATTTATGAAATTTAAATTATCGGTAGAAAAATTTAAAAGTAAATTTCGAGTAATTTTTGTTAGTGTTGCTTTCGGCGTTGTTGTAACATGGGTTTTTATGAGTTATTTTTCTAATAATAATTATCCAACAAACATTAGTGCTATTAGACAAAGTGATAAATCTGCCCCACTAATTCGTCCATTACTTGGATATAATACCCCAGAAACACAACCAGGTAATTTACTTAAAAATAAATTAAAAAAGATTATTGATGAGAATATAAATAACAATCAAATAACAACAGCAGCAGTTTATTATCGTGATTTAAATACTGGAAAATGGTTTGGTCTTAATCAAGATGAAACTTTTACACCTGCAAGTTTGTTTAAGGTACCTCTTCTAATTACTTATTTGAAAGAAGCAGAAACAGATCCAAAAATACTTTCTACTGAGATTACAAATAATCTTGTGCAAGATGAAAATGAAGCAGAAACTATAAAGCCACTCAAAGCAGTTGTTGAGGGAGCAACATACACAGTAAATGAATTACTTCATTATATGATTGAGTACTCAGATAATAACGCAACAGTATTACTTTTTAAAAATATTAATCAAGATACATTAAAAAAAGTTTTTTCTGATTTAGATATTAACTTACCCTCTGGAAACAATAGTGGTGATTTCATATCTGTTGGTAATTATAGTTTTTTGTTTAGAATTTTATATAATGCCACATATTTAAATCACGAGATGTCAGAAAAAGGATTAGAGATGTTAAGTAAGATAGATTTTGAAGATGGCATACGAAAAAGTATTCCGAATAACATTATCGTGTCTAATAAATTTGGTGAATTCTTTTTGAAAGGGAATAATGAATATCAGCTTCATGATTGTGGAATTGTATATCATCCAAAATATCCATTTTTGCTTTGTGTAATGACAAAAGGTAATTCTCTTAATAATCTTAAAAAGACAATTCAAGAAATATCTAAAGTTACCTATGATAATGTTAATAACTAAATAATTATATGTCCGAACACCCCAATGACCCACTATATGGAAAGACTCTCAAATCAGTCGTTGAATATTTAGTAGAACAATACGGATTCGAGAAACTTGGTGCAGATATAAAAATAAACTGCTTCGTAGATAATCCCAGTGTCTCATCTTCACTTAAATTTTTAAGAAGAACTCCTTGGGCTAGAGAGAAAGTAGAAGAGTTATATATCGCAACGATTAAAAGTGGTAGACCTCGCGCAATGTAATTATGTTTTTTGTATATATCCTTGAATGTGTGGATACTAGTCTCTATGTTGGCTCGACAAATAATTTAGAAAAAAGATTACATGAACATAATAATTTAAAAAGTGGTGCGCATTACACAAAAATACGACGACCTGTGACACTAAAATATTTTGAAACTTACGAAACTTATACTGAAGTAAGAAAAAGAGAAGCAGAGTTACAAAATTGGAAAAGGGAGAAGAAGTTAGAATTAATTAATAAAAATAAAAATAAACATTAATCATTTTAAAATTATTCTTCATGAGTTATTAACAGGCCCGGCCTGTAAGATTCTGTAAGATTAAAATTGACTTTTCTGATTTTTAATGTAGTATATTTCTCAACCCAGATAAAACTGGAATTTTCAAATAACGCATTTTAAATAATGTGTAAACATAAGGGGATGCAAAATGGCAAACGATACGAATAGCAAAAAAGTATGGAATCCTTCAGCACTAACTCCGCTTGAGAAAGTCTCTATCAAACACGCTTTTGTAAACATGGCTAAAGGTGATGCGATTGATAGGCCTGATTTCCATCTCGTTGTAATGCGTGTCGTCGACGGTAAAGGTATTGTTATCGCTGAATCCTGTGATTCCGCCGAACAAATGTTGCAACTGTTTGATACAACCTTCACATGGTCGGAAGAAAAAGTTGCGCTCGTTGATACCGACGGCGATATACCGGATTGGTGGGGTATAGATTTGCAAGTAACACGCGATGAGCATCTGAAATTCGCCGAGAGATATGCACATGTTCCAATTTCGGCAGAGTATCCAAAGTTGCTTGAAAAAATAACGGAGGAAATGAAAGAGCGAAATAATCTTCCGATTGACCAGATTGTGAAAGCTGCAGAAACACTTCATTATGGTGGCGGTCTTGCATCACTTGTTTTTTCTGTTGAGGTGTTAGGTATATCGCTTACACCGGAGGAAGTAACGAAGATATACTTGATGTACGAAGCTATGAATAATATGAGGGGTGATCGGAACATAACCATGTTGATCGGTGTTCCACTTTCAACGCCAGATTGGGTGGGTGGTATGATAAAAAATTCAAGCAGTCATACCAAGCATTGATCGTTATTCAAATTAAATAACCAATTCAGAGAAGGCTGACAAAAACACCGCAAGTAAGTATCTTTACTTGCGGTGATTTGCTTTTTAATAAGAAGCAAAGATGTTTATAGAATCCGATTAAATTGTTATAATGCTTACCATGGGACACAATACGACGAATGGGAGGGAATCAGAAAAAAATGTTTCTTGTCGCAACATTAACATAATTGTTAATTATGTTAAACAACACAATAAAAACACCAACTACCTTTTGTCTAACTTAAGTTGGACACCTAAATATTTAACTGATGAAAAAAATTGGATACCTCTTCATGTCTATAACGAAATAATGAATAGGGCAATAAATATTTTAGAAGATCATAACGCTCCTTATAAAATAGGAATGTCAGCTTTGCTTCTTGAGTCTTGGGGTTTATTTAAATATGTTCAAAAAGTTTTTTTAGCGATAACCGTAGATCCGCTCATTGTTTATAAAAAAGTAAGTGAATACAATCCACTTTTTAATAATACTAAAAAAGTAGAACTCATTAGACATGATAAAAGTAAATGTATATTGAAAATAAAATTTAATGATGATGTTAATCCGCTTAACGATTATCACAGCGACGCATATATTCGTGGAATGCTTTCAAGTATTCCACAAAACTTTAATTTACCACCAGCTAAAGTGACTGTGCTGAGCAACGAATCTGATCTAATACTTCTTCTTGATAAATTTGGAAGCATTCCTAAGGAAAAAATTAATTTTAGAGATGATCTTCTTCTTATAGATAATAAAATTATTGGTAAAAAAATCTATAAACAAAACTATGATGTGTGGTCAAATATACTTTTTAAAAATCATGACCATGAACACCTGATAATTGATGAGGATTTATTTATCGAAAACTTAACCGTAAAAAATGATGGGAGTGTAGGTATTTTAATCACCAAAGATTTTATCGTTAACAAAAACATAACATTAAATACAGGAGAAATTTATAGCGCTCATCATTTTATGTATAATATTTCTTGGAATAGGCCAACTTTTCTAAAAAAGATTAAACATGTTTTTTCTCACGTTTTTATATCAAGAGAAGCACGTGAAGAAGATCTGAGCACATCACTCTCTGCAATAAAAGATTATATAAAAATTCTTGAACAGAGGGTTGATGATAAAACAAACCAACTTAATAGTGCAAAAATAGAATCAGAATATTGGAGAAACAAGGCCGACGAATTGCTTTCTACAATGTTACCAAAACATATTATGCCTGCTATGATTAGAGGTAAGCTCCAAACTGAAGAAGTCTACGGTAGTATAATGTTTATTGATATAGTTAACTTTACTGAATACACAAAAAATAATTCAGATAACCAAGCAAATGAATATTTACAAAAATATTTTTCTGAGATAAGCCAAATAACAAATAAACATGGCGGATGGGTAAATAAATTTATGGGTGATGGAGCTCTTGTTATTTTTGGTTTAAACAAATCTAATAGCACAGCTCATTCTGCGATAATTTCGGCGGTTAATATTTTAAACATATTAAATAATTATCCATGGCAGGTAAGGGTTGGTATTGCCACAGGTTTATTTATTACAGGGGAATACGGTGATAGTAATTTGCGACGTTTTGATTGTGTTGGTCATACCATAAACCTATGTAGCAGATTACAATCTTTTGCTGGGCCGAATCAAATTATTGTTTGTAGTAACACTTACAACACCCTTAAAGATTCAGAATTTAATTTTAATGAAGAGATGAATTTTGACGCTAAAGGTATCGGAGAAATAAAAGGTAGGGTGCTTATTTTTTAGTTCTTATTTTATAAAAAATTAAATATGGGTTTTAAGTATGGCAAAATTATTTTCTTTAGCATATTTCTTTAAGCGATGATCAGGGTGAACAGCCGTCGGATGTCCAACTAAAGATAAGAAAGGTATATCACTATAACTGTCAGCATAAGCATAACTTTTTAATAAATCTAAATTATTTTCTTTAACGAATTCTTCTACTCCATTTTTCTTTTCCTCACCACGACAAAGCAAAGAAACTTCTCCGGTATAAGTCAGTCCTCTTTCGCGAATATGTGTATCTATGGCTTTTTCGGCTTTGAAAAAGTTTACAAATGTCTGAGCTAGAGGATGTATAATTTCAGTTACAAAAACAAGACGATGGCCTTTCGATAAATGATCTTCTAAAATAGCAAACAAGCCATATTCAAGTTTAGGTAAAGCGAGTTCATGGAAAAATTTCTGAACAAGATGATTTACTGATTCTACTTTCCAACCAGCAATAAGTTTGATTGATTCATTCATTAATTTATCATGAGACACAATTTTTATTTTTTCTAAAATAAAAAGCAAAACCACATAGGAAACGTGTTTTTTAGAAATTAAACCTTTCTTTGTCAAATTTAATAAAAAATCAACCTGTGACAGACTGCGATATAAAGTTAAATCAATATCAACAAAGACACCTGTATCTGTGGAATAATACCTTTGTTCATCAACAAGTCGCAGTGGTAATTTTTTAAATATTACTGCTTCAATTTCTTTTGTTGTCGACTGAACTATTTCTCGCTCTTCTTCGTTCTCTGTAAAAAGAACTTCTCCGTCAAAAATTTTCTCAGGTTTAATAATTTTTTCAAACTCTACAGTGACAACTTTTCCTGTGTTATTTAAATTATTTGAAAAAACCCGATGAGCATCTTTCAAAACTATTGTTTGAATAGGAACACCCGAAGCAAAAGAAAGTCTAGCTGGCCCAGTGTGAAATTTATACAGAGCATCTATTAACTCTTCGTGACCTTCTGGAAAAATAATAATCGATTCTCTTTTTTTAAGAATAGAAAGTGCTTTATGTAATGCTTTATTTTTAGAATTCGCGCCTTTATATTTTGATTTATCAATATCATCACGAATAATATCGATAGCCCCCATGTTTCTAAGCCAAACCCTAACTAAAAACGGGAACTGTTTTAGTGGTGCAGTCACAGGAACAGCCTTAGGGCCAAGTATTATTTGAAGAACAAAGCCATCAAAACAACTTGGATGATTAGAAACATAAATAAAATTCTGTTTACTGTCTTGTTTTTGAAAATTCTTTGTTTTTAATTTTATACCAGAGAGAAAAAATGATAACTTAATCATTGGAATAGAAGATGCTCTCCAAAAATATGCACGTTTACTTTTTTTAATAAAACTAGAACAAACAAGAACAGGGAGATAACCAATGATGGCAAAAATACTTATATAGATCTTTACAACAAGTAGTCTAAACATGAATAATTAATCATTAAATTATAGCATGCTTTTATATTGATCAAGTAAAAAGAAAAATTAAAATTACACCACAGAAATAGGGCTTGCACGAGGGTAGTAGTTTTGTTTATACTCATAGTTAATATATAAACATATAAAATAAATTTTATGGAAACAAATCAATCAACAAATGAATCAAAAGTAGATATGGGTGTTGAAAAATTTAATCTTAGTTCTGTAAAATTTGATTTATCTAAACCACAAATTGAAAGATTGATGGAAGCTGCGGAAGGTTATGAAAGATTAGGAGGAAAAGATGTTGCTGACGCGATAAGATTAGTAGCTATTGCTAGTAAAAGACTAGCTATGACAGTTGTAAACGATGAGAAGTACGAAATCTCTGCATAAACTTGTATATTGACAGTTTAATCTTTATATGAGAGAGTAAACCTGTATATAACCTTTATATTATGGCCATAATCCCTGAATTAAAAGAAGTTTTAAATAAATCAGCTCTAACCTTTGAAGAAGTCAGAGCTTTTGAGGCTGGTCTTGTAATGCTTGATGAAAATGAGCAAAGAGTTTTCGCTTCTATCGTAACAAAAGATCCCGAGATAATTTATCCACTTTATATAAATTTTAAAGCTAAACTTCGTGCTGCTAATGGAACAGAAAAAGAATGGGAGGATGCTGTAGAAACAGAAGTGAAACAATTAGAAGATTATTTGAATAAAAAAAGAGTTGGTGATGAAGTTAAGTAGTTTATTTATAAAGTAATTCAAAACTGTACCGAAGGTACAGTTTTGAATTTGATTAAACTGATTTAAAATGATATCTTTCTAAATAGACTGTTTGGCAATTCAACTAGATTTCTAAATTTGATAAGGGGAGCAATATGAAAAAATGTTCAGTGATAAAGGATTTATCACCAGAAGTTTTTGTTAAACTGATGGTGCTTATCTTGTATTGGCAGTACGAACCAGTGAAAAAAGACAGTGTCTTCAGATGTGGTGTGGTTACCGTTAGAGATATTACAAAGATCCTAACATCTATCGGTTTGATCACTGACTATCAAGCTAAAACTATTCGCAGTCCAGTGGATGGTGTTAATTATAGAGCAGCAATACAGAGATATTCTGGTATATATACCAACGGAGCTCAAGAACTGAATAATTGTTCCTGGTTAATCTATAATCAATACAGTAAAAGTGCTTATCAATCAATAACTCCACAAAGTTTTATTACCAGTAGGCTTTTTGGATTAACTGAACTCGGTGCAGAAAAAGCTAGTACCTTCGTAGAAATTTTTAGTCATTATGGATTGACAAAGGAAGTCTGTCTGGAAATGAAATTTCAAACATCATTATGACCACCGAAAGCCACGCTTGTCGGTGGTTTTCATTTTTATATGTTAAAATATATTTATGTCAGCACCATCTGCTATACCAAAACCAGCACAGAAAATTTTAGTTCTTGCTTTTATTGCTTTTGTTTTGTCTTTTTATTACGATGCACCGAAACTTTTTTCTATATTTAAATATAAACCAGTCAACATTGTTCAAAACACTGTGGGTACTTTTTATAAAGTTGATCGTGTCATTGACGGAGACACGATAGTTCTTCAAATGGATAGTGGTCTTGAAAAAGTTAGACTGATCGGAATAAATACACCAGAAACAGTTGACCCAAGAAGACCAGTTGAATGCTTTGGTAAAGAGGCTTCAAATAAAATGAAAGATTTGGTTGAAGGAAAAATAGTTAAACTGGAATACGACGATACACAAGGAACACGTGACACATATCAAAGATTGCTTGGATATATTTATTTAGAAGATGGACAAATGGTAAATAGAAAAATGGTAGCAGATGGCTATGCGTATGAATATACTTATATGACCCCATATAAATATCAAAAAGAATTTAGAGAATTACAAAATTTTGCAAAAAATGAGAAGAGGGGTCTTTGGGCAGATGAGACTTGTGCAGGTAAAAAGTAATTAACCTTGTTAAATAATTTATGGAAACACTTCAATTTTTAATCAAAAAAATAATCATAACAATACCCATAATTTTCTTAGTTGGTTTAATTTATTTTGTATTCATTAAATATTCACCTAATTTTTCTTTTGGAAAAGTTAACGGTAGTTTAAGTGATCTATTACCTGATCCTAGACTAACACCTGAGATAAAACCATATGTTTTAAATTCTCCTGATTTGAAAATTAACGGAACAGTGGTAGGTGTTAATCAAAATAGAACTGGTGGTGCAAGTTATATGACTGTAGATAAAAACGGAAACCTCGTCTATTACAAGTTAAGTCCAAACACAACTCAAAACAATACTTTATTTAATTTAAACCAAGGAACGAAAAAATATACAGATACAGACTATGTAAGAAATCTTTCTATATTTTCTAATGGACATATTTACACAGGTCTAACTTTCACTGGTGAAGCAAAAAACACAATGTTTAAAAATGGAGTGTTTCAAGTTTTAGTTGTGGATAGATTTGGAAGAATTATTTCTGCGGATAATATAACCACTAGTCCTAGTAACTGGTCAATGCCTGGGTGGGTTAGATTCTATGGAAAATTAAGCGGAGTACTACCCGTAAACACACCTTGTTCAATTATTTTTAGACCAGCGCAAGGAGCTCCTGATTCAGCTAATGGAATTTATGTAAGTGTTCCAGAGATTTGTAATTAAAAAACAAAACCCGCTTATTATTTTTATTGCGGGTCTTCGTCTATCTATCTTCTCCTTGATCACCAGCTATTTCAGTACCCAATCGTGGAGCATTCTGATCTCGCGGAGAAATATGTGGAAAAAGATCTGTACCACCACCTTCATTTAGATTATTTCCTCTCCTTGTTCTCTCTAGATGTGTTTTTATGGCATCTTCTATAATTTCACCACACACCTCTTTTCCGTATCTTATAGTTAGTATATCTTGTGACCTCATTTTTAATTCTTCAACAGCCGAGACATAACCAACTCCAGGCGTAATACTGAGTAGTTGAGTAACAATATTATCTACTTCGTCTTGATAAGATCGAGCAAGTGGATTTTCATTAAATGGTGGCATAGTATTTTCCTCAAAATTAAACAACGAGTTTATCTATAATTGCTTTTACTAGGGCGCCATCGGCGGTACTTCCTAGTTCCTTCATCATCATACCAACAAACTGACCTTTTTTGGAAGAATCAACCGGGGATTGCTCAATTTTCGCTTTTATTTTTGCTTCGATTTCTTCTTCACTCATTTGTGCAGGTAAGTATGCCTCAAGAACAGCAAGTTCATTTTTTTCGTCTTCGGCAAGTTCAGGACGACCGCCAGCAATGAATTGTTCGATTGAATCTTTTCTTTGTTTTGCTAATTTTTTGATAACTTTCATACAATCATCGTCTGAGAGTGGTTCTTGTGGAGGGCGACCTTGCGCAACTAGTTCATTTGTAAAAGCAGATGAAAGCATTCTAAGGACACCAAGTTTAATAGTGTCTCTTGCCATCATTGCTTGTTTAATTTCAGATTTAATTTTTTCTTGCATAGTGTGCTCATTATAGCATAATGAACTAGTTTATAAAGTTGAAAAGTTTATAAGGTTTTTAAAGTAATACAAAAAGTAAAAATAGGGCAATATCGTAATAGAGACGCCCTGTAGTCCAATTAAGTTCTTTTGTATTTGGGTGTCATTCCAAACTTGATTTTGCCGAGCTTTGAATCTGCTGATTCAGAAATCCAGTGTTTATATTCAAAATAAAGACACTAGATTCCTGTCTTCACAGGAATGACAGAAAAAAACAAGAATGACAAGACGAGACTCGTGATATAATTATTTAAATATGGAACAATCACTTATTATTTTACTTGGTGTAATCATTGTTGTGCTTTTACTCGTTATTATTTTTAGAAAAAATAATGGAGTGGACGAAAAAGAAGACAATACTTTTATAATGCTTCAAGATCAAGTTGAAAGATTATCTAATGTAATGGAAGAAAGATTTTCTCGTTCACAATCGGAACTTCATAATGTTCTTCGTCATCAAGACAGTGAAGCAAAAAAATTAATTACCGACATCACTCGAGAATTAACCGAAGTAAAAGAATCAAACAAACAAGTTTTTTCTATCACTGAACAATTACAAAACCTAGAAAAAGTTTTGAAACACCAAAAACAAAGAGGAAATCTTGGTGAGGCATCGCTTGAATTAATTCTTGCGAACATTCTTCCACCCGGAGCGTACAAAATGCAGTATAGTTTTAAAAACGGAGAAACAGTTGACGCGATTATTCAAACAAAAGAAGGAATTATTCCTGTAGATGCTAAATTCTCACTTGATAACTACACCCGTATTGTTAATGAAAAAGATGATACTCGTCGTGGCGAACTTGAAAAAGATTTTCGTAATGACTTGAAGAAAAGAATAGATGAGACAGCGAAATATATTCGTGAAGATGAGGGAACCCTGCCTTTCGCTTTTATGTTTATTCCTGCGGAAGGAATTTATTATGATTTATTAATTAATGAAATTGGTGCGGTAAAAGTAAATACTCGTTCGCTTATTGATTATGCTTACAAAGATAAAAAAGTAATTATTGTTTCGCCGACAACTTTTTATGCATACCTCCAATCTGTGCTTTATGGATTTAAAGCTTTCAAAATCGAAGAGAGTGCTAAACATATTCGTAAAAATGTGGAAGATCTTGGAAAACATTTAATCGCTTACGAAGATTATATGCGTAAATTAGGAACAACACTCGGCACAACAGTGAACCACTACAACACTGCTTACAAAGAGCTTAAAAAGGTGGATAAGGATGTATTACGTATCACAGGTGAAGATGCTATTGGAATTGAACCTTTAGTTTTGGATAAGCCAGTGTTGGAGGAGGAGTAAAATATATGATTTGCTTTTTAGAAAATTATTAAGTAGAGTATCCGTTAGACCCATCCGTTTTTCCTGACTTGGTGGGGGATAATACTGTTCCGACGAGAGAGGTGTTCTTGACCTCCGACGTAAAACAAAAGAAAACCCGAAAACAGTTCTTTCACGCTTTAACGCCAGAGCTATAATAGGTCATCGCAAAAAAGACCCTGCAGGTGTCCCTCTCTTCCGTTAGGTTGTGGAGGTCGCGCGATGAATGTCAGGTATATCTGCGGTGGGGTTGAGGTTACTCATGGGATGATACCCTGTGTGAAATACCAATACCCCACCAAAAGATGAACTCCGTACGATCAGTTATGATTTGTTGCGGATTTTTTTATTTTAATTTTGTTTGCGAAAATTTAAATTTCGTGTATAATACTTAAATTATGTCATTTGCTATTATACAAACAGGAGGAAAACAATATCAGGTTGCCGTTGGTGACGAAATTGCCATTGAAAAAATCATCGGTGATTATAAGATTGGAGATAAGATAAATATTGAGTCAGTTATCTTGAAAGATGATGGAAAGACTACAGAACTTGGGGCTCCATACATCGCTGGCGCTAATGTTGAGGCAACAATCGTTGAATCAGGAAAGTTAGACAAGGTGATGGTTGTTAGATACCGCGCAAAGTCACGTTATCACAAAAGAAACGGTCACCGTCAACCATATATGGCAGTAAAAATTGAAGCAATCAAGTAGCTAATAGTTACTAGCCACTAGGGTATAGCCATTAGTGAGATACGAAATTCAAATGCGCGACCTTCGGTCGCGCATTTGAATTTTCCTAAACCCTAGTGGCTAGTCACTGCCTTCTTTCTAATGCACTTTTAAACGTATCTCTATCTACATACTCAAGTTCAAGTCCACTCGATAGACCACGAGCGAGTGTAGACATTTTTATATTTTTCATTCCAACAATTTGCCCTAAGGTCTTTTCTAAATATTCTTTAGTTACATCTCCATAATCGGTCACAGGAAGTGCAAAAATTATTTCTTCTAGACTGTCATTTGTAATATCATCATAAATACGTGCAACTAATTCACGAACACGAATGAGTTCAGAAGGTTTCTCTGTTAAAGGAGGAAGAACCCCACCTAAAATAAAATATTGTCCATTATATGATCCAGTTTTCTCTATGGCATCAAGATCAAGTTCCTTTTCTACTATCATTAAGATTTTTTCGTCGCGATTTTCATTTAAACAAATATGGCATTTTGATTTTGGATTTTTTAAATTTTTATCACCAAAAAATGAATAACATCTTTCACACTGCTTTCCTGTGTGTTTAAGTTCTTGAAGTGCATTTATAAGCTGTTCTTTGAAATGAAAATGTTCACGAAGAAGAAAATAAACAAATCTCTTGGCTTGTTTAGGTCCAATCCCAGGGAATCTCATAAATAATTCAGTTAATCTGTCGGTGGCGTTCATGATTTTAGTATAACTAATATTTGTAATAATTAATATACAAGCAAAACACTAGAAAAACATTAATGGGGTGTTTTTTTGACTGTTCGTGTTATATACTATAAATACATACTATGATAAAAAATAAAATTGGGTTTAAATTTTTAATAATTTCTTTATTCACAATTGTTTCATTTTTATCTACAATAAATTCTGCATTCGCTTCAGACTACAGTGCTCTCACATCAGTTATTACAGCAGAAGTAGGTGCGACTCACGGCTCGCCAGTGTATATTTTAACTCAAACTGATTACACTATAGAAAGTTGGTCTAATTATGCATCTGAGATAGCTCTTGCTATCACAACTGAAGGAGATGTTAATGCTCCACAAGATGCTATTAACGCAGAAACTTTTTTAATAACCTACAGAAAATCTTCTTTGGTTTTTGCAGGCAAAGCAAATCTTGATGCAATAAAAACTACAGAAGCAACACTAGTTCATTCTGACTACACAAATTATTCTCCAGTTACAACAGCTCTCGCACTTCCTGAAACAACAAACGCTTTAATTCTTACAAAAACATCTGCTATCACAACTGCGATTAGTGGATTAGTGTTTGTAAATAAAGCAGCTCTTGATGTGGTAAAAACAACAGCGGGAACATTAACTCAATCTGATTACACTGTTCCAACTTGGACTACATTGACAACAGCACTAGCATTACCAGAAATATCAAATGCTGGACTCGCAACAAAAACTACTGCAATTACTACCGCAATCTCTACTCTTATATTTGCAGGCAGAGCAAATCTCGATACAGCATCATCAACAGCTCATGGATTAACACCATCTGACTATGTAAGTTTCTCAGCTGTAACAACAGCTTTAGCACTTCCTGAAACAACGCAAGCAGAGATTGTTACTAAAACTACTGCAATTAATAATGCTGTGGCAGCTCTTGTGACAAATGTAGCTACTCTTAGTTTATTAACAGCAAAAGCTAATGCAGCATTAACATCCACAGATTATATAACTTACACATCAGTAACAACAGCTCTTGCATTACCTGAAGTAACAAATACGGAAATTCTTAATAAAGCGTCAGCTATTAATTCAGCAGTAGCAGGACTTGTTACAGTTGTAGCTGCAAATGCTTTAGCAACTGCTACTTCAACAGCGTTAGCATTAACTCAAACAGATTATACAGCTCCAACTTGGTCTACACTTACAACAGCTCTTGCAATGCCTGAGATAACAAACACACAATTTATTACAAAAACATCTGCGATTAATTCTGCTTTATCTTCTTTAGTATTCGCAGGTAAAGCAAATCTCGATACAGCAAAAGGAGTAGAAGCAGGATTAATTCATGGTGATTATGTAAGTTATGTAGCGGTTACAACAGCACTTGCATTACCAGAGACAACAAATGCTTTGATTGTTACAAAAACAAATGCAATCAATAATGCAGTGGCAGCTCTTGTGACAAATGTAGCAGCAACAGGATTAGCAAATGCAAAAACAGTAGAAGTAGGATTAACATCAATAGATTATGTAGACTATTCAGCTGTGACATCAGCACTTGCTTTAGCAGAAGTAACAAATTCAGAGATTCTTGCAAAGACAACAGCTATTAATTCATCAGTAGCATTACTTGTAACCGTTTTAGATGCTGGTAATTTAGCAACCGCAACATCAACTGCGAATGGTTTAACTCCATCTGATTATGTAAGTTTCTCAGCAGTAACAACGGCACTATCTTTACCTCAAGTAACAAATTCTCAAATCATTACGAAGACTACTGCTATAAATTCTGCGGTATCAGCATTAGTGTTTGCTGGTAAATCAGCACTCGATGTAGCCTCATCAATAGCGAATAGTTTAAATCCTGCAACTTACGTAGATTTCAGTGCAGTCACAACAGCACTCGCGCTTCCTGAAACAACAAATGCGGAAGTTGTTACTAAAACTACTGCAATTAATAATGCTGTGGCAGCTCTTGTGACAAATGTGGCTGCTACTGGTTTAGCGACTGCAACATCAACTGCGAATGGTTTGACTCCATCTGATTATGTAAGTTTTAGTGGAGTAACAACAGCACTTGCTTTAGCAGAAGTAACAAATGCAGAGATCCTTACAAAAACATCTGCTATCACAACCGCGATTAGTGGGTTAGTGTT
>CAIQWN010000017.1 GCA_903875555.1 uncultured bacterium | reverse complement strand
GGGTTTCGCGAAGCGAAACCCTGCACTGAATTTATCCACAACCAATCTTAATTTCTATTGCTATACTTAACTTATATGAAAAAAGATTATCTTGGTAAATCATTATTAATAATCACATTAGCCACAATAGGAGCAACAGTACTTTATGCTTGGACAGGACCAGGAAATAACTCTCCGCGCAGTGGTAATCCTAGTGGACCTTTAGACATTGGGCCAACCGATCAAATAAAAGATGGTGATATTTGTACTATGAAAGGCGGAGTAAAGAAGTGTTTAAGTAATACACTGTAATTGTTTATAACTACGTGAAAAATTATTTAATTAAATTATTATTGATAGTCGTACTAGCAACAATAGGAGCTACAATTTTATATGCAGCAACTACTTGGTCAGGAGCACCAAATAATCCACCAACACAAGCGAATATTTTTGCACCAATAAATGCAAGTTCAACAGATCAAACAAAACAGGGTGATGTGTGTACTATGAAAGGTGGAGTAAAGAAGTGTTTAAGTACAGCCAAAATGAGATTACCGGTTATTAATTCTTTTGCTGTTTCACCTACAACAGTTTCATCTGGTGGAAGTGCGACACTTTCTTGGTCATCAACAGAAGCTTCTTCTTGTACTGCGTCTGGTTCATGGAGTGGTTCAAAGGCGACATCCAGTTCTGGTGTTTCAACAGGTAGTTTATCAGGAGGAGCAAATTATACTTTTACACTTGTTTGTAGTGGACCTTTAGGAGATTCAATTTCAAAAAGTGTAAGTGTTTATTCTTATCCACCACCATCAATTACATCATTTTACCCAACGTTGCCATCCGTTTATACTGGACAGTCTACAAATGTTAATTGGACATCTTCGGGTACTAGTTATTGTTGGGGATATAGCCCAAACCCTCAATCTCCTTGGTTTGGTTCTTGGCATAATATTGCAACTAGCGGTTCTGAATCAACAGGTATTTTTTCATCAGCAGGTACAACTCTTTATTATGTTTTGTGTAATAGTAATTTATATTCCAATCCGTATCCTCTTTATGTTACAGCTATTACACCACCAGTACCAACAGTAACAATTACCGCAAGTAAAAGCACTGCAATATCCGGTGTTCCAGCTAATGGTACTCCAGACTATGTAGATTTAACTTGGAGCTCCACTGATGTTTCATCCTGTGTTACATCTGGGTGGGATAGCACTTTTGATGCTAATTATGGAACACTTAATGGTGTATATACACCAGGTATAAGTACTTATGGTCCACCAGTTACAATTGGAACATATGGAACCATAAGATTACTTTCTAAAACACCACAAAATGTTACTTATAATATAACTTGTACTGGTGTTACTGGATCATCACCTTCATCTGTTAGTAGTTCTGTCACTGTTAATTGGCAAGCACCAACACCGAACCCTTCAATATTTGATGTTCCAGGGGCATATACATTTAAAGTTCCAACAGGTGTGACCTCACTTCAAATTTCAGCTTGGAGTGGAGGAGGTGGAGGAGGATCAAATAGTAGTACTGTTAATTATGATTCAACAGCCTCTATGTCTACTGGAGGTGGAGGAGGTGGTAGTGGTGGTTACCAAAAGAGAAATCTTATAGTAAGTCCTGGTGATATATTTAATATTACTGTTGGAGCTGGTGGAGCTGGTGGAATTATTTCAACTGCTCTCACAGTTGGTAAAGTTGGTGGTTCAACTAAAATTACTAGATCTTTTGATAATTCGGTTGTGGTTGATGTGTCTGGTGGTGCTGGGGGCAGGAATTATAATTGGCAATGTAATGGTGGACAGTGTAATGGTTTAGGGTATTGTGTTGTTTGGCCTGTTATAGCAATTTCTTATCGTGCACCAGGTGGGGGTTCTGGTTTAGGGGTTGTTGTTGGGAACTCAGGTGTTGGTTGTGTAAATTCTGGAGGAGGACAAGCTGGTGGAGCCCCTATTATTACTACATCAGGAATTGGTAGTAATGACTCTGCTGGTGCAGGGGGTAGTCAAGGTAGAAAAGGTGGAGATGGTAAAGTAGTAATTTGGTGGTAAATTAATTAAAAGCACGACCTTAAGGTCGTGCTTTTAATTAATTTATAAAAACTAAAGTTTAGTATACCAACGATATATTATTAAATTTGCTTTTCGTTTATATATATGATAATATTTGATCTATTCGCTTAGCGCTGAATTCTATTTATTGCTTGGCTAGGCGCGAATAATTTATTTAACAATTTTTAATATATAACTAAGTCCGCTATGAGTACTAGTTAGTACGACATAAGACTTCTAAAAAAACATATGGCAGAACAATACGATCGTTCAAAACCACACGTAAACGTGGGAACAATTGGTCACGTAGACCACGGAAAGACAACATTAACAGCTGGTATTCTTAATGTTCTTCACCTAAAAGATTCAACTATTAAGGTGAAGGGTGTAGATGATATTGACAAGGCCCCAGAAGAAAAGGCTCGTGGTATTACTATTTCTCTATCTCACTCAGAATATTGGACAGATACTCGTCACTACGCACACATTGATGCGCCAGGGCATGCTGACTATATCAAGAACATGATTACAGGTGCTGCTCAAATGGACGGTGCTATTCTTGTGGTTGCTGCAACTGATGGTCCTATGCCACAAACTCGTGAACACGTTCTCCTTGCCAAGCAGGTGGGCGTTCCAAGAATGGTGGTTTTCTTAAACAAGTGTGATATGGTTGAAGATCAAGAAATGATCGAACTTGTGGAAGAAGAAATTCGTGAAATTCTTACAAAGTATGGATTTGATGGTGCTAATACTCCAATCATCCGTGGTTCAGGTCTTAAGGCTTCACAAGCTACAGATATTAATGACCCATGGGCACAAAAAGTTGTTGAACTTTTGAATGCTCTTGATACTTGGATTCCACTTCCAGTTCGTGATATCGAAAAGCCATTCCTTATGCCAGTAGAAGACGTTTTCTCAATCGAAGGACGCGGAACTGTAGTAACAGGAAAAATTGAAAGAGGTATTATCAAGATAAACGAAGAAATTGAAATTGTTGGTCTTAAGGATACAGTGAAGTCAATTGTTACAGGTGTTGAAATGTTCAACAAATCACTTCCAGAAGGACAGGCGGGTGATAATGCTGGACTACTTCTACGTGGTATCAAAAAAGAAGATATTCTACGTGGACAAGTTCTATGTAAGCCTGGTTCAGTAAAACCACACACACAATTTGAATGTGAAGTTTATATTCTTAAGAAAGAAGAAGGTGGAAGACATACTCCATTCTTCAAAGGTTACAAGCCACAATTCTATGTACGTACAACAGACGTAACAGGTGATTGTACACTTCCAGAAGGAGTAGAAATGGTTATGCCAGGAGACACTGTAAAACTTGTAGTTAGTTTACTTGCCCCAATTGCTCTTGAAGAACAACAAAGATTCGCTATCCGTGAAGGAGGTAAAACTGTTGGTGCTGGCGCTGTAACAAAAATCATAGCGTAATAATTTGTTCAATTAAAAATAAATCTCATGACTAAAGTAGCCACAAAAGGTAATAAAACAGTTAAAGCAGGAAAAACAAAAACTGAAGAAACACAAAAACTTCGTATTCGTATTCGTGCGTATGAGAGTAAGGTTCTTGATGATTCAGTAAAGCAAATCATTGATACCGCTAATCGTTTCGAAGCAGTTATACTAGGTCCTATTCCTCTTCCAACAGAGATTAAGCGCTACACAGTAAACCGTTCAACTTTCATTTATAAAAATGCTCGTGAACAGTTTGAAATGCGTGTGCACAAAAGATTAATAGATATTGTTAATCCAAATGCAAAATTAATTGAGGCATTAACAAATCTATCACTCCCATCAGGTGTTGATATTGACGTAAAGATGGCATAAAAATACAGAAATATGAAATTCACATTAGCAACAAAAAAGAATATGACACAATTCTTCGGAGAAGACGGAGTAGTTCATCCTGCGACAATTCTTTCAGTTGGCCCACTAACAGTAACAGCTCTTAAGACTAAAGAGACAGATGGTTATGAAGCTATACAAGTTGGAACTGGAACACAAAAGAAAGAAAGACTCTCAAAAGCCCTTCTTGGACATTTGAAAGGAGAAACTTTTAGAACAATAAAAGAATTCCGTACTGCACCAGGAGACTTGGCTATAGGAGCAACAATTGCTTGTGATATTTTTAGTGCTGGAGATGACGTAACTATTTCTGCTATTTCAAAAGGTAAAGGATTCCAAGGTCCAATGAAAAGACACGGAATGAAAGGTGGATGGGGACAACATGGACAAAAACACTCTGCTCGTGAAATTGGTTCTATTGGTGCGACAGGCCCACAAAAAGTTAATAAAGGAAAAAGAATGGCGGGTCGTATGGGTTCTGATCGTATTACAACAAAGAAGGTTCGAGTTCTTGATGTGGATGTTGTAAATGGATTGATTCTTATTAAAGGAGCTGTTCCAGGAAAGAGAGGAACTCTTGTAGAAATTAAAGGATAAATTTATGGAAGTAAACGTATATACAACAGAAGGAAAAGTGTCTCGCAAGGTTAATTTACCTGAAGATATTTTTGGAGTGAAATGGAATGCTGACCTTGTTTCTCAAGTTCTTTATTCTCAAGGATCAAACCGTCGCGCTGGAATTGCCCACGCTAAAGATAGAAGTGAAGTTTCTGGTGGTGGTAAAAAACCTTGGCAACAAAAAGGAACAGGACGTGCTCGTCACGGATCTTCTCGTTCACCTATTTGGAGACACGGAGGAGTTACTCATGGACCTCGTAATGATAAAGATTATAAGAAAACAATTCCTCGTGGAATGAAAAACGCAGCATTGTTTTCACTTCTTTCAGCAAAACTTGCCAAAGGTAGAATTATTTTTGTTGATTCACTATCTGAAACAAAAGGAAAAACAAAAGAAGCTTTAGTTGTTATGAAAGGTCTTTCAAATGTAGAAGGATTCAAAACTTTAACTTACAAGAAGTCAAACAATGTTTATATGACTATTCCAAAAGGAGAACTTGAAACAAAGAGATCTTTTAGAAATCTTCCTTTCGTTACTCTTCATAATATGGACGACCTAAATCCACTTGATCTAGCTAATACAAGATATTTAGTAATTGTTAACCCAGAGGAGACATTTGCTTATCTTAATAATAAAATAAAGTAATATGAAAGAAGCAAAAATTACAAAAGCAAATACAGAAAAGAAGGAAGAAGGAAAATTAATTATTTCTCCTCGCATAACAGAGAAGGCGTCATTGCAATCAAATGCTAATGCGTATACTTTTGTTGTTTCAAAAAACTCAACAAAACTTTCTATTGCTGCAGAAATTAAGAAGACATATAAAGTTACTCCTAAAGCAGTAAACATTATAAACATTTCTAGTCAAAGAGTTTTTGTTCGCGGTAAAAGAGGGATGTCAGCAGGAATGAAAAAAGCAGTAGTTTTTCTTAAAAAAGGAGACACTATTAATCTTGCAAATTAAGATTATTAAAAATTATGAAAACATATAAACCAACAACCCCATCAAGACGCCATATGGCAACAGTAACCTACAAAGGTGTGCTGACAACTAATGAGCCACATAAACCTTTAACAAAAGGTCTTCGTCGTGGATCAGGACGTAACGCTTTTGGACGTATAACGGCACAAGCTCGTGGAGGTGGAAACAAAATTTCATACAGAGATGTTGATTTTATGTATGACAAGATGGATATTCCTGCAAAAATTCAAACTGTAGAATACGATCCATATCGTTCAGCTTTCATTTCTCTTGTTGCTTATAATGATGGAGCAAAAAGATATGTTCTTATTCCAAAGAGTATGAAAGTAGGTGATACTTTTATTGTTTCAGAAAAAGCAGATCTTAATGTTGGTAACAGAATCGCTCTAAAAAATATTCCTGTTGGAACTTTTGTTTATAACGTTGAAGTTAAATATCGTGGTGGTTCAAAACTTGTTCGTTCAGCTGGAGTTTATGCTCAAGTTGTTGCTCATGATGCTGGGTTTGCTTCAATTAAACTTCCTTCATCAGAAATTCGTAAAGTAACAGATACTTGTTTTGCTTGTATTGGTGAAGTTTCAAATGAAGAATACAGACTTCGTAATTTAGGTAAAGCAGGACGCGCTCGTCATTTAGGATGGCGTCCAAAAACAAGAGCTACTGCTCGTAACCCTGTGGATCACCCATATGGTGGAGGTGAAGGTAAAGCTCCTCGCGGAACAAGATTCCCAAAGACAAAACAAGGTCGTAAAACTGGAGGAAAGAAAACAAGATCTCCAAAGAAATACTCAGATGTACACATTGTGTCACGTAGAGTAGTTGGTAAGAAGAAATAATCGCTTTACTTTAAGCCAAATTCTGATATAATTAAGCCCTATTAAACAACTTTTATGACAAGATCACTTAGCAAAGGACCATATGTAGATGAGAGAGTACTAAATAAAGTACTTGGAAAGAAACCTGGAGAAACTGGTGTTATTAAGACATGGATCCGTCGTTGTGATATTGCCCCTGAAATGGTTGGTTTCACTTTTGGTATTTATAACGGAAAAACACATATTGAAGTTTTATTAACAGAAGATATGGTTGGTCATAAACTAGGTGAGTTTTCTCCAACACGTAAGTTCGTTCGTCACGGAGGTAAAATGCAAAAAGAAATCGACCAAAAGAAAAAGCAATCTGAAATTGATGCTGCAAAAACTGCTAAAGCAACAGTTGATACTAAGAAGAAATAAATTTTTAAACCATGAAAGCATCATTAAAAAACTACAGACAGGCACCTCGCAAAGTTCGTTTAATTACGGATTTAGTTAAAGGTAAGAGAGCAGACATTGCTCAAGCTATGCTTCATAGTCTCATTAAACGTGGAGCTCTTCCAATCAAAAAACTTCTTGATTCAGCAATTGCTAATTCTGGTGTTGCTCCTTCGGAACTTGTTATTAAGTCAGCGACAGTAGATAAAGGGGTAGTTATAAAACGCTCAATGCCTCGTGCTATGGGTCGTGCTTTTCCAATCCACAAACATACAAGTCAAGTTGTAATTGAACTTGCGGCTAAGTATTCACCCAATTTAAATAAGAAAGAAATAAAATAAATTTATGACACACATAGTACACCCATATGCACATAGACTTGGAATTATACGCGATTGGAAATCACGTTGGTTTGGAGGTAAAGAAAATTATGTAAATCATCTTCGTGCGGATGTTCTTGTTAGAACTTTTTTAACAAAGAAACTTCGTGGTAACTATGTTGCATTAATTGAAATTGAAAGAAGTGAAAAGCAATATCGTGTTGCTATTCATACATCTCGTCCAGGTATGATTATAGGTCGTGGTGGAGATGGTATTGATAAGTTAAAAACAGCTCTTAAAAAAGAATTAACTCGTCTAAAAATTTCTATACCTCAAGATTTGAAATTAGATATAGTAGAAGTTGGAAGTCCAGAAGCAAATGCTATGATTGTTGCAGCTATGGTTTCAGAAGGAATCGAGAAACGTTTACCTTTCCGTCGTGTTCTTAAAATGACAATGGAAAAAGTTATGGCGAATCGTGATGTAAAAGGTGCACGTATTGCAGTATCAGGTCGCCTGGGTGGTGCTGAAATGGCTCGTCGTGAAGAAATCAAAAGAGGTGGTATTCCTTTACAAACACTTCGTGCCGATATTGATTTTGCTCGTGAAAAAGCACACATGACTTATGGAGTTATCGGTATTAAGGTTTGGATATATCGTGGAATGAAGTTTAATGACAAAGACAATAAGTCTAAATAATAATTAATTTTTAAAAGTATGTTATTCCCAAAGAAAGTAAAACACAGAAAATGGCAAACGGCTCGTCTATCAGAGGCTAAACTTGCTCGTCCAGAAACAAGAGGTATCACTGTTGCTTTTGGTTCTTTTGGGCTTAAAGCAGAAACACCTGCTCGTGTTGATTCTCGTCAAATAGAAGCAGCTCGTCGTGCTATGACAAGGTGTGCTGGAAAAACAGCAAAGGTTTGGATTCGTATTTTCCCAGACCGTCCATTTACACAAAAAGCAGCAGAAGTACCTATGGGTAAAGGTAAAGGTAATCCAGAAGGATATTGTTTTGAAGTTCGTCCAGGTCGTGTTTTGTTTGAGGTTGATGGTGTGACAGAAGCAGTCGCTCGCGAAGCTCTCCGTAAAGCCGGAACAAAACTCCCAGTTAAGACAAGGATAATAACTCGTTAATAAATATATGAAAAAAGCAAACATAATTAAAAAGAAATTGGCAGGCGTAGTAGTTAGCGACAAAATGGAAAAAACAGTCGTCGTTAATGTTACTCGTTTCGTTGCACATAAAAAATACGGTAAATTTTATAAAATTGACAAACGTTACAAAGCTCATAATGAAAATAATGAGTATAAGGTAGGAGATAAAGTAATGATTGAGGAATGTCCACCAATGTCAAAAGATAAAAACTTTATTGTTATTGGTCGCCAATAATAAATATTATAAATAATTAAACACAACTATGATTCAAGCAGGAACAAATGTAAAAGTAGCAGATAACTCTGGAGCAAAATTCGGAAGAGTTTTCAAAGTGCTTGGTGGAAGTAAGCGTCACTATGCTTCTCTTGGAGATATGGTTGTTCTTTCAATTAAAATTGCTGAACCTCGTAAGCAAGTAAAAAAGAAAGATGTTGTTTATGGTGTTGTTGTTCGTACAACAAAACAAGTTCGTAGAAAAGATGGATCATATATTTCTTTTGATGATAATGCTGTGGTAATTGTTGATAAAGTAAAGAAAGAACCAAAGGCTGGACGTGTGTTTGGACCTATTCCTCGTGAAATTTCAGAAACAGGTATTGAAGGTTACAAAAAAATTACTTCTCTTGCACCAGAAGTTGTTTAATAATTTTAATAATAAATATATGCACATAAAAAAAGGCGACAAGGTAATAGTGATAGCAGGAAAAGAGAAAGGAAAGACTTCTACTGTTGTTCGTGCTATTCCATCTTTAAACAAGGTTGTTCTTGATGGTTTGAATATGATGAAGAAACATGTGAAGGCAAAGAAAGCAGGTGATAAAGGTGGTTTAATACCAATCGCTATGCCGATTAATGTTTCAAATGTAAAACTGGCTGATAAAAAAGTTAAAGTAGAAAAGAAAGTAAAGAAAACAACAAAGAAAGCAAAATAAATTTAAAGCGCGAACCGAAGGTTCGCGCTTTAAATTTTGCAAAAAATATTTAATTTGCTATTATGGAACATTCATCGTTTTTGATGAATGTTCTTTTTTGGGGGTTTTATATGTTTCAAAAAATTGTAACTGTAATATTGCTTTTAGTAATATCTTTTAATTCTCTGGCGGATAATAATTGCCAAGAAAGGGTGATCTTTTTCAAAGACTTGATTTTCTTTGCAGAAAGTTATAATTACGAAATTCGAACGAGAAATATTGATGAAAAAATAAACCCAGCAACTGTTGAAGAGTTTACAATCATAATTTATGATGATTATCATCTTACTCCTTTTCACATAAACATAAGAAATGGAAAAGGTTGTGGTGTGGTTGTTATGAATTCTTCGGGAAATAAAAATTCCGAAATAGTTTATGGTGGTTTTAACGATCTTGTATCCCTAGCAAAAATTAATTCTGGGTTCGACAAGGTATTTTTTCGATAGTAGTAAATAAAAGAAGGAGGTATATACATGGCGCCATTTTGGCGCCACTTTTTCTAACTAGCTCTTGACATATTGTATGAAATAGTGTAGGGTGGCGGTATGAAAAGAATTATATCAACTTTGGCAATTTCTGTGGTTTTTGCCTCTTTTATAAATAATGCCTACGCAGGTTATTTTCTTACTGACGCTAAAAGAGCTTGTCCTCAAATGATTACTTCATTTTTAACTTCGGGTAATACTTCAGATGAGGTTTTGTTTATGCAAAATGAATTAAACAAAGAAGGTTATTTTAGAGAAGTTCCAAATGGTTATTTTGATAATTCTACAATTCAAGCACTCACTCTTTTTCAAAGAGATAATAATCTTTTGCAAACAGGAAAGGTTGGTCAATATACAATGGATTCTTTAAATCAAAGAATTTGTGGATTCAGTTCTTCAAACAATGGTTCTGTTGTTGGTATGACTGTTGTAGATCCAATTGATCCTTTTGTTAAGATTGTAAACGCAGAAAGTGACAAATATGTAGCTAATCAAAACAGTACTCAAGCAGGATCTTTCTCAAATAATTCAAATACTAATAATCAAAACATAAATAACTCAAATATTATTCAAAGTTTTGCTGTTACAACACCAGCCACACTTATTGACCAATCAACAACAAACACAAGTGTTTTTTATAATCCGGCAATTGGTTATACTTATGGCATTACTCCAAAATCTGGAAGTGTTACAGTTACTTCTCCTCCAACAAATTCAGTATTTAATGAAGGTGACACTGTAAACATTTCTTGGTTCGCTACAAATTTAAATGTCTCTAATTATCAAGTACTACTTGAGAATACAATAACTGGAGAAAGTAAAGAATTAGTTGTTACTTCTTCAAACAATGCACGCATTGTTTTAACTAAAGAAATATTAGATTCTGTTTGCTCTTCTGTTTGTGATGATTATAAACAAGCTAATTTTAATATCGCTATAGTTACACCAGTTAAAGATACAACAGGAAATGTTTCTAATTTAAAAGCACGAGTTTTTCCTGTAATGATAAAAAGAAATATTTCAATATTAGGTAACGCCAATATTTCTGCAAGCAAGACACCTGTTAATTCTGGTGAAATATTTAAACTTTATATAAACGCTTCGAATCCAGTATTGTATTCTAATCAAATAAATAAATATTCATTAGGTGTTTCAGCCATATGTCCTTCCGGTGTTTCTGTAAGTGTTGGTGGAATGAATTGTGGTCAAGAATTTTCTATGCCACAAACATCAAATTACACACAAAACGAAATACCTGTTAAGGTTACTAATAATGGTTGGTTTACACAAAGTGTTATATTTAATTTAGGTATTTATAATGAAGTTGGTAAATTAATAAGTGTGGCATCAACAACCGTAGATGTGAGTCCTGCGCCAAAGAGTATATAAAGAAGCAAGAAAATAGGACTAGTGTCTTTTTAAGACACTAGTCCTATTTTCTTGCTTCTGTTTAGTTTTTGTGTTAATATACTAGAACTGTTTCTTAATCCATTTGTCTCCTTAAGATTTCTTTTTGTTAAGATGTTTTTAAGAAAATAAACGTGATATTGGGAATAGTTTATCAATTCAATAAGTAGACTTTAGAAATTAGGTATTAGATTTTAGAGAAAGAGAAAAATTTGCTTTGCAAATTTTTCTTGAGTATTTATCTAATATCTAACGTCTAATATCTAATAACTAAATTATAACAATGGCAAAAACATCAGTTATCGCGAGAGCGAATAAAGTGCCAAAGTTTAGTACTCGTAAATCTAGTCGTTGCTTCAAATGTGGTCGAAAGCATGGATTTATGCGTGACTTTGGTCTTTGCAGAATATGTTTTCGTGAGCTTGCTAACGAAGGCATGCTTCCTGGAATTAAAAAAGCATCTTGGTAGTTTATAAACTACATATAAATAAAAAATAATATGGATACAATTGCAAACATGCTCGTTGCTATCAAGAATGCTGGACTTGTTAATAAAACAAATCTAAATATTCCATCTTCAAAGATGAAGATAGCAATACTTGAGCTCTTAAAAAAAGAAGGATATGTCAAGGCGTATAAAGTAGAAGGAGAAATCAAACCAACTATAAATATCGTTCTTGAATATAGAGGTAAAACTCCAAGAATTACAGATATAAAAAGAGTTTCAAAACCATCAAGACGTATTTACACTGGCGTAAAAGAAATTAATCCAGTTAAGTACGGGTTTGGTATAGCGGTACTGTCTACACCGAAAGGAATCATGACAGAAAAGGAAGCTCGTAAAGAAATGGTCGGAGGTGAGGTATTATTCAAAATTTGGTAATTAAAATCGTATGAGCAGAATCGGAAAACAACAATTAAGTATTCCAGCAGGTGTCGAAGTAACATTTGATGCCCATGCTGTACGTGTGAAGGGTCCAAAAGGCGAAATCATTCGTCCTATTCGTGAAGAAATAGATTTCAAACAAGAAAATGGAATCATAACATCAGAGCCTCGTCGTAATGATAAGTTCTCACGTTCTCTATGGGGAACATACATGTCTCATTTAAAGAACATGATAAAAGGAGTGGTTACTCCTTTCGAGAAAAAACTTCTTGTAGAAGGGGTTGGTTTTAAATGGGAGGTTAAGGGTGATAATTTAAATCTCGCTCTTGGATTTTCTCATCCAGTTGTTCTTGCTATTCCACAAGGGTTAACAGTAACAGCAGAAAAAGGTTCACTGACAATCGTTGGTATTAATAAAGAATTAGTCGGTCTTTTTGCTAATAAAGTTCGTTCACTTAAGAAACCTGAACCATATAAAGGAAAGGGTATTCGTTACAGTACCGAAGTTATTCGTCGTAAGCAAGGTAAGAAGTCTGCATAAGCTTTAAAATAAAAATATGAAAACAAATATTAAAACAGAAAAGCGCGCACGTCTTCATAAGAAAATTCGTTCTAGAGTTTCTGGAACAGAATCTCGCCCAAGACTTTGCGTATTTCGCTCAAATAAATTTATCTATGCACAAATCATAGATGATAATAAATGTATAACACTGGCCTCAGCTTCAGATATTGGGGATGCTGCAAAGATTTCAAAAATTGAAAGAGCAAAAAATGTTGGTAAGAAGATTGCCGAAAATGCAAAAGCAAAAAAGATTTCTGCGGTTGTCTTTGATCGTGGTGGTTTTGCATATCGTGGTCGAGTACAAGCATTAGCGGATGCCGCAAGAGAAGGCGGTCTTAACTTCTAAATATATGACACAAGAAACTAAAAAAACAGAAGATGTTGTAGCAATAGGTAATGTTGCTGTGGCACAAGATGCTCCTGCTCGTACTACTCGTGGAGGACGCGGACAAGGAGGTTCTGCTGGTAAAAGTAAATTTGCTGGAAAAGGAGGAAGAGGTCCTCGTGCTCCACGTGAGAAGCCAGAGTTTGATTCAAAAACTATTTCTATTCGTCGCGTGACTCGTGTGGTAAAAGGAGGAAGAAGATTTTCTCTTTCCGTTGCACTCGTTGCTGGTGATAGAAATGGACGTATTGGTCTTGGAACAGGTAAAGCAATGGACACACAAGTGGCTATTGAAAAAGCTTTGAAAGCCGCTAAGAAAAATATGATTCATATTAAATTGAATAAAGATAAGTCTCTTTCACATGATATTTCTGCAAAGTATAAAACTGCGCAAGTTATGATTATGCCAAACAAAGGAAGAGGTCTTATTGCTGGATCATCTGCACGTATTATTTTGAACTTGGCTGGTGTGAATAATGTTACATCAAAATTCTTTTCTAAAACAAAGAACAAGCTAAATAACGCACGTGTTACTATGGCAGCTTTAGGTCAAATCGCTTATGAACATGGAAAAGCTCCTGTTAAAGCAACAAAGGTCGCAAGTGAAGAAATAAAATTAGAAAATAAATAATATGCAAGTACACGAAATAAAAAGAGTTCACCCTCTAAAGAAAAGTAAAACAGTTGCACGTGGAGGAAAGCGTGGTAAGACAGCAGGTCGTGGAGGAAAGGGACAAACAGCTCGTGCTGGTCACAGTGTTCGTCCAGCGATGCGCGATATTATCAAGAAGCTTCCAAAGTTAAGAGGTCACGGAAAGAATCGTGCTAAGTCTGTGTTTGTTCGCAAACCAGAGGCAGTAGTTAATGTTTCTGCTCTTAATGTATTTTCAAATGGAGAAATGGTTAATCCAACTTCACTTGTGGCAAAAAGTTTAATACCTGTTATTTTTGGAAAGAATCCAAGAATAAAAATTTTAGGTACAGGAGAATTAACTGTGAAGATTATGGTTGAGGGATGTAAAGTCTCGGATACAGCAAAAGAAAAAATTGTAGCATTAGGTGGCGAAGTGAAAACAATTGTAACAACAAACGCTAACACAGATGCTCAAATCAAAAAGCAAACAGAAAAGAATTCAAAAGTTAAAGTTAAGAAAGTAGTACAAAAGAAGAAAAAATAAAGTTATATCAAAGGAAATTCCTAGTCGTAATCGGCTAGGTCTTTTCTTTGATACTAATATTTTTAATTAGTACACAGCCATTAATTATCTGTGTGTATTTTTTCTGCTATACTATTTCTATGGAAGAAATCTTGGAAGACTTTAGAAAAAATCAATTACATCTTCGTAAAGTTATAATAATTTCTATTATTAGTGTTGCTTCTTTTGTATTGGTTACAATTTATTATTTAAATATTGTTAAATATAGATCTTTAACTAGAAATAGTGTATTAAGTACGACAGGTGTAGAGAGTTATTCTTTTGTTGCTGAATTTGTTTCTCTTAACAAAGAGTCTATTAATTTTAAAGTAGAGAATGATTCAGATGGTAAACCAGATGACGTTAAAACTTTTTTTGCTTATTTAGATAACAAAACTATAAATAATTTAGCGATTAAAACAAAAAAAGGAGATAAAATAAAAATATATTCTAATACTCCAATAACGGAAGATCAAGAGGGGTTTGTTGTGGCAAAGTTAGAGAATTATAAGAGGTAATTTATAAGGTTTGTAAATTTGAAAGTTTATAAAGTATAACAGCCACCGCAATAAATTGCAGTGGCTGGGTTATGTTAATATTTAGTTGAAGAATATTCTGTAGCAGAAGTATGTAGACAAAGCGAGACTGATCTTGAATATGTCATTCGACCAAACTTTTTTAGTTCGAATGTATCCAATTATGCCCACGGCTATGGTGGACACAACGCTTAAGCCAAACATGATCTTCAAAATAATTCTGCTGTGAGTTATCTCCGCTGATGAGTTGAATATGTTATTCAAGAACACAACAACTGTGACGACAACAGCGAAGATGAGAACGTTTCTTTGGTCGGTGTCCATTTTTTTGGCTGGCCTGCCGACATTAAGCTGAACAACGTTATTACTTTGTTGGTTTTTCAATTTAATTCTCCTTTCGATATTTGGTTAGATAAAAAAGCAGTCGTAAACCAGACTCGTATAATATAGCATAATTATGGTAATTTGTCAATATGTATTAATTATTGAATTTATAGTAATATACATAGATTATTAACTTAATTGAGCGATGTATAACGTACCGATTGGAAATTCCTAAGGACTAATCATGCTCTAAAAAATATGAAAAATACAAATATACAAGAAATTGAAAAGACTTCTTTTGCTGTTATGTCAAAAGAGTTTGGTTATAAAAATGTAATGGCTTCACCGAAACTTGTAAAAATTTCGGTTTCGGTTGCTACAGGAACAGCTATCAAAAGAGATCGTAAGTTTAATGAATTAGTTATGGATAGACTTGCTAAAATTACAGGTCAAAAGCCAACTATTCGTAAAGCGAAGAAAGCCGTGGCGTCATTTAAGACAAGACAAGGGGATCCAATTGGAGTTGCAGTTACACTTCGTGGAAAAAGAATGTATGGATTTTTGGATAAAGTTTTGAATGTGTCACTTCCTCGTACAAAAGACTTCCGTGGTTTAAACAGAACATCTGTTGATGCTATCGGTAACATGACTTTTGGAATTAAAGAGCATACTATTTTCCCAGAAATTAAAGATGAAGAATTGAAAGATGTTTTTGGAATGGCTATAACTCTTGGGACAACAGCTAAAACTAAAGAAGAGGCAACTAGATTTTTTGAGTTGATCGGTATTCCTTTCAAAAAAGCGTAGTAATCTAATTTTAAACAATATAAAAACAACACCAGAAAATGGTGTTGTTTTTATATTACTGTGGACAACTTATAAATATTTAAACTAGTTTAGTATATAATTAAAACATATGCAAAAAGACTACCTAGGTAAATCTCTATTAATAATTACACTCGCTACCGTAGGAGCAACAGCACTTTATGCTTGGACAGGAGCAACAAGTAATCCTCCAACAGAAAATGCTTATGCACCAATAAATATTGGTGGTTTTAAACAAATAAAAACAGGAGACATTTGTACGACTTTCAGTGGAGTAGAGAAATGTTTAAGTACGGTAACT
>CAIQWN010000016.1 GCA_903875555.1 uncultured bacterium | reverse complement strand
ATCAACTGCGAATGGTTTGACTCCATCTGATTATGTAAGTTTTAGTGGAGTAACAACAGCACTTGCTTTAGCAGAAGTAACAAATGCAGAGATCCTTACAAAAACATCTGCTATCACAACCGCGATTAGTGGGTTAGTGTTCGCAGGAAGATCAGCACTCGACACTGCATCATCAACAGCTAATAGTAAAGTACAAACTGACTACACACCAACAAGTTGGACAACTTTTTCTACTGATTTAACAACGGCTCTAGCACTTCCTGAAACAACTCAGGCAGAAATTGTTACAAAGACTACAAATATCAATACAGTAATCGCAGGACTTGTATTGATTGCAAATAGAACCGCTCTTACATCTGGTATTACAACTGAAATTGGTGTAACTCACGGCTCACCAGTATATGTATTAACGCAAACTGATTACACAGTTGGAACATGGACTGCTTATGTTAATGCGATTGCATCTGCGATTGTTGTTGAATCAGATTTGAATGCAACAGTTACAAATATTAGTAATGCTCTGGCATTAATTCTTACTGAAAAAGCAAATCTTGTCGTATCACCAAAAACTATTACTGCATTTAATTTTACTGAAGGAGTTGGTATTATTAATGAAGCATCAAGCACAATCTCAGTAAATGTTCCATTTGGTACAAATTTAACTTCTCTGACAGCGATATTTACAAAAACAGGTGCAAGTATAGCAATTACTGGTACACCACAAACAAGTGGAGTAACAGTAAATGATTTTTCGTCACCAATTACATATACAGTAACTGCAGGAAATGGATCAACTCACAATTATATAGTGACTGTAAATGTTTTAACAGCAACACAAATATCTCCAGTTGCCGGAACTGCTACAATGAGTACTTCAACTCCTGAGGTTGTTATTGTAGACCCAACAGCTACAACTACTCTAACTATTAGCAGTGACACAGTTAATCCGACCATCAACATTAGTGCATTCATTAGTGGGGGAACAGGAACCCTCCCTGCAATCAACATTACATCATCAAATGCAAACAATGTAACAGTAGCAATACCAGCATCTACAGTTGTAACAAGCGCTAGTACAACATGGAATGGAATAATTTCTGCTCCAACTATTACAACAGTTACACTACCAGTTGAATCTGGACAAACAAAAACATTAAGCACAGCAATTGAGGTTGGTTTCTCTGGTGACTCACTAATTTTTAGTAAAGCTGTTAGATTATTACTTCCTAATCAAGCAGGTAAGAGAGTTGGTTATATAGCAACATCTACATTTACTGAAATCACATCAAGCTGTGCATCAGACGATCAAGCAACAGGAGACTCTCTAAATGCGGGGGGTGAATGTAAAAAAGATGTAGGTTCTGATTTAGTGATTTGGACAAAACACTTTACTACATTTGCAGCGTATACACAGACAACTAATCCTGTAGTGGTTGCACCAACACCAGTTTATTATGGTGGTGGGGGTGGATCAGGTGGCACTTGGAGTGGAGCAATTCAAACATATTATAATCCAAACGTTTTTGCTTCATCAACACAAACAACAACTTCTACTACTACACAAACAACAACCACACAAGAAAAACCAAAAGGAATGGTTCTTGGAGCTTCGACAATTAATTTCATAAGAGATTTAAAATTAAAATCTACAGGTAATGATGTTTTAGAATTACAAAAAATATTAATAGCCGATGGATTTCTAAAAGATGAAGCGACAGGATATTTTGGAAACGCAACTAAGTCTGCACTAGCAAAATGGCAAGCTAAAAATAATCTTCCAGCGACTGGATATTTTGGACAGATGACACGAGAATTAATTTCTTCATCTATAATTAAACCAACATCTATTGCTGATAAAGTTTCAAAAGCAAAAACTACAGTATTTAATTTCACAAGAGATTTACGTTTAGGTTTTCAAAACGATGAAGTCAAAGAACTTCAAAAAATATTACTAACTGAAGGACTACTAAAAACAGAGATAACTGGATATTTTGGAAACGCAACTAAGTCTGCGTTAGCAAAATGGCAAGCTAAAAATAATCTTCCAGCGACTGGATATTTTGGACAGATGACACGAGAACTTTTAAACAAAGTAAAAACTCAATAAAATAAAAACAATTAAAAACACACTGAAAAAGTGTGTTTTTAATATTCTTGTTATATACTATAAAAATGAAATTAGTTACTATTTTAAAACATGTATTTATTCCTCACGATAAAAATGATTATAAACCACATTTTTTTAGAGAACTTTCTGTTGCTATTATTTTATTCCTTAGTATTTTTCTACTTGGTGCTTCTATGGGTAGTTCTTTTTTTATACATAAGACCGTTCTTGGTGCAAATATTACCGCGTCGGTTTTAATTGATGATGCTAATGTAAGTCGTCTGGCTTACAATGAGGAACCTCTTCTTAGAAATGATAAGTTAGATTTGGCGGCTACTTTAAAAGGTAAAAATATGGCAAAAGAAGGATATTTTTCACATAATAGTCCTGAGGGTGTAACTCCATGGCACTGGTTTAAAGAAGTTGGTTATAATTTTTTGTATGCTGGAGAAAATTTAGCTATTAATTTTACAGAATCAGCTGATGTACATCAAGCGTGGCTCGACTCTCCAGAACATAAAGCAAACCTTCTTAATGTAAACTTTAGAGAAATAGGAATAGGTGCCATAGACGGTATATATGAAAATAATCCTACAATTTATGTTGTACAAATGTTCGGTACACCAGCTATTACACATTTGGAAAATTTATCTAATGAAAATACGGCGGCGACTTCTTCAAAAAGAACAGAATCAAATAAAGTTACATTAAAAGCCACAACAACACCGATGGTGAAAGGTGACTCAACTGAAGCAACATCATCCCTAGAATCAATCATCACAACAAAACAACTAGCTATTGTTAAAAATAATTCAGAAATAGAGACTTCTAAATCATCAAAAATAACAGTAGAGAAATATTCCAGCTGGAAAGATCTCTTATTATTTAAAGGGTCACGTTATGTAGACATGATATATAAAATATTAATTCTTATTGTAGCTATTGCTTTCTTTACAATGATTTTAATTGAATACAAAAAACAACACTGGAAGCATATGGCTTATGGTGTTTCCTTATTAATAATTCTTGTAATTTTTATTTATATAAACAAAGGTTTTTTCTAAAAACCTAACCAATAAAAGATTTCAACTCATCAATTGGGAATCCTTCAGTCTTTCCATGACTACGCCCACCAAAATTGATTGAACCAACTTCTTCTATACCAACAAATTCTAAAATTGTTTTCTTTGTTAAATAATGTATCGCTTTAATTTGCTCTTTATAAAAATCATTTGGATGTCCTGATGTGGTAATAATTTTTGCTTTCTTATTTATCAATAATGCTTTGATACTTCCACCGTCATACGTGTAAGCAAAACCATAAGTAAGAATTTTATCAATTGATTCCTTAAACTTAAAAGGGTACGAACCCCATTCAATCGAATAAGTTACGTATATCATTTCTGCTTTTGAAATTTCTTCTTGGCATGACTTAATTCCTGATTCATTAAAAGTTATATCCTCAGCTATTAATTTATAGACAGTATCTCCTTTTGCTAAATGAATTTGTTCGATTGTGTCTGTAATTAATTTTGCATTTGATTCAGCGCTTGTCTTTGTCCAAATAAGTATATTCATATATTAAAAAAATAAATTAATAAGTAAACCTAGTATACACGAACATAATAAAAAGTTTATAAAGTAAAACTCGCGTCAGAATCTGCTGGATTGTGTCCAAGACATGAATTTGCTAATTCAGATGTGATTTTTACGCTTAAAACTTGTACCAGAATCTGCTGATTCTGGTATGAATTTTACGCTTAAAATTCAGGTACGTTCATCGCTGGAATTGAAAAATCACCAAACTCACTTTTCTCAACAGAAAGAAAAGAGGTTTTCTTATCATCGAAAGCTAGAGAAACCACACCTGTTGGACCGTTACGATGTTTTTCAATCAAAAGTTCGACTACATTTTTCTTTTCTGTATTCTCTCCATATTTATCTTCACGGTGAATAAAAATAACTACGTCGGCATCTTGTTCGATAGATCCAGAGTCACGAAGATCAGAAAGACGAGGACGACCTCCACGAGATTCCACAGCACGAGAAAGCTGTGAAAGAGCAATCACAGGAACTTTAAACTCTTTAGCTAGACCTTTGAGTGAGCGAGAAATTTCTGTCACTTGATTTACCATATTGTCATAATTTTTTGATGTTCCCATAAGTTGTAAGTAATCGACAATAATAAGCCCAATTGGTTTGTCAGAATTAAGACGACGAAGAACTGAACGCATGTTAAGTATTGTATTCGCTGGTGTATCATCAATAAAAAGTGGAGCCTTCATAAGATCATTCATACCTTGTTGAAGTCTTGAGAATTCTTCATCGAGAGATAGGCGAGAAGTACGAAGTTTCCAACTGTCGACTTGGGATTGAGCCGAAAGCATTCTGTCTACAAGTTGCTCCTTACTCATTTCCAAAGAAAACATAGCTACGGGAATATTATGTTTAACTGCGGCATTACGCGCGAAGTCTAGAGCAAGAGAAGTCTTACCAACAGATGGACGCGCTGCCAAAATAATAAGATCAGATTTTTGAAAGCCAGCTAATTTATTATCTAAATCTTTAAATCCAGATGGTACACCACGAATCTCTCCGTTGTTTTCAGAAAGTTTTTCTATTCTCTCCCAAGTTTCTTCAATCATTTCTTGAAAGGCGATAAGCCTCTGTGAGCCAGATCCTTTCGTGGTTATATCATAAACAATTTTTTCTGATTCTTCTAAAATTGATTCGATAGTATCAGTTTCTTCATAAGAAATTTCTGCGATGTGGGTTCCAGCTTCAATCAAGCGACGAAGCAATTCTTTCTTGCGAACAATATTTGCATAATATTTTATATTAGCGGATGATCCAACAAGTCCAAGCATCTCAGCTAGATACGAAGAACCACCAACTTGTTCGAGTTCTTTCATTTCGCGAAGACGAGCAGAAACAGTTAGTAAATCAACTGGCTCTTTTGTGTTTACCAAATCTTCAATCACTTGATAAATAACCTGATGCTTTGATGCATAAAAACTAGCATGAGTTACGATATCTGAAATATCAAAAATTGCTTCACCAGAAAGTATAAGTGAACCGAGTAACGCCTTCTCACTTTCTAAATCTTGTGGGGGAACACGAGGACCACGAAATGGATCAGGATTAGTATTTTCTTTTTTAAAAGAATTATACTGACCTTTACCTTTTCTGTCGTTATTTGATTTTGTGGCGCCAGGCATTAACATTTCTATATTGTAACTAATTTAAAAAATATAAACGAGATTGACGTAGGATATTTTCGGTGGATTGTGTGGATAAAAGTTCATTCGACTTTAAAATAAAACTAAACAGCGTAATTTCTTGCTAGAAATTCGCTTCACTCTCGGCGCGTCCGCCTGCGAGAGTTAGTTTTATTTTAAAGTCTCAATCATGGTTTTGGTTCGCTTCGCTCCAAAAAACACTTGTCTAAATTTTTATTTGTGGTAATATAATAACTAATCGCTTTAAAATTAAAAACAGGAGGGTAAAATCTTGAGACGAATTCCAATGTTTGTGAATAAATGGGGAGATAAAGTAAAATCCGCGACTGAAAATTTTGTAAAAACTCATTCAGGAAAACTTTTCCTATCTATTGTACTTTTAGGTCCACTAACCTTCCTACCAACGTTATGGGTTGTGTGGACAGCAAAAAACATAGAGGCTTTTAGAACACCAACATGGCCTTTAATGTTTTTAGTGAATAGCAGTGGCTGGCTTGGTGCAATGCACAATGGAGATTGGCGAATAAAAATAGTTATGACTTTGTGGACCATAATAATTCTTGGAATGAATTTTGCAATTATCATTCGGTAACCAGTAACGGGGCATTATCAGCTACATTTGATAATGCCCCTTAATTTTGCTTTTTTAATATTGTGTGTTATGATACTTAGCAATTGACCGAGACTCCGATTTAGTTAAGAAAAGGGCAATAATTTGCAAATTATTAAAGTGGGTATAATCAAATATTAGTTTCTTAGAATTCCAAAAACGAAGAAGAGCGTTTTTGGTTATCTATTTTTTATTCTTATGTCAAAAACAACAAAGAGAACTGGTCCTTTACCAGTAAAAACTTTCTCTAGATACAGAGAGCCACTTACAAAATTACCTAACCTTGTAGAAAACCAATTATTTTCATACAAAGAATTATGCGACCACGGTATCGCAGAAATTCTAAAAGAATTTTCACCACTTAGTGACTATTCAGAAAAAAAGTTTCAATTAGAATTCGTTTCTTTTGAAATCTCTGCTCCAAAACATGACGAGGTTTATGTTAAGGAAAACAAACTTACTTACGAAGCACCACTTCGTGCCCGCGTTAGACTAACAAATAAAATATTAAATACTGTCAAAGAACAAGAAATCTTCATGGCTGATTTTCCTTTGATGACCGTTCACGGTACTTTTATCATTAACGGTATTGAACGTGTGGTTATTCCTCAACTTGCTAGATCATCTGGCGTGTTTTTTGACTTTGAAGAAACAAAAGGTAAGAAATATTTCAGTGCTAAAATAATGCCAGCTCGTGGTGTTTGGATTGAAATAGAATCAGATGCATCAGGAAATATCTTCGTTCGCATCGATAAAAAAAGAAAGTTCTCAATTATTACTCTTCTACGTATTATTGGTCTTACTTCTGATGATCAAATCAAAAAAGCCTTTTCTTCATTTGAAAAATCTGGGGAAATCATCAACAAATTAGTTGATGCTGATGAAATAAAATCTCTAACAGAGGCTTATGTTGAAGTTTATAAGAAACTTCGTGACGGAGATCTTGCAACGCCAGAAAACGCAAAAGAATATATTGATTCTATCTTATCTGCTGAAAGATATGACCTCTCACCAGTTGGACGCTTCCGTCTAAATAAAAGATTTGGAAAGAAAACCGAAGGAAAAGAAGTTGAGAAAAGAACTCTTTCAAAAGATGATATTGTTGAAATTGTAAATCATTTAATTGAACTTAACGCTAATCCAAATGCAGTAGAAGATGATATTGATCACCTTGGATCAAGACGTGTTCGTTATGTTGGAGAAATGATGTCTTCAAAAATCAGAACAGGTATGATGCAAATGAAGCGTAACATTCAAGATAAAATGTCTGTTATTGATACTGACACGACTCTTCCTATTACAATAGTTAATCAAAGACCTCTTCAGGCTCGTATTAAGGAATTCTTTACAACAAACCAACTATCACAGTTTATGAACCAAATAAACCTTGTTGCTGAAGTTGAACATCTAAGAACTCTTTCAGCCCTTGGTCCTGGAGGTCTTACTCGTGAAAGAGCTGGTTTTGAAGTTCGTGACGTGCACACATCACACTATGGTCGTGTTTGTCCAATCCATACTCCAGACGGTCCAAACATTGGTCTTATCTTACGTATGTCTATTTATGCTAGAACAAATGATTTCGGTATTATTGAAACTCCATATGTAAAAGTTGAAAATGGAAAAATTACAAAAGAAATTGTTTATATGAACGCTCTTGAAGAAGAGAAGTTTGCTATTGCTCATGCTGGAAATGAATATGATAATGATGGTAAATTTAAAAAGAAAGAAATTGAAGTGCGTCTTAATGGTCAACCAGTACTTGTTCCTGTGAAAGATGTTAGCTTTATAGACGTTGCAACAAACCAAGCTTTCTCTGTTGCGGCATCCATGATTCCATTCTTGGAACATAATGACGCTACTCGCGCACTGATGGGTTCGAACATGCAAAAACAAGCTGTTCCACTTATGTGTCCAGAGGCTCCACTTGTAGCAACTGGAATGGAAGCCCAAGCAGCAAAACATATTGGACGTCTTGTTCTTGCTGTTGAAGCAGGTGAGGTTACATATGTTGACTCAAAGAAAATTCTCGTAAATGAAGGAGGAAAGAAAGATAAAGAATATACTTTAATTAACTTTGCTAGAACAAACGCTTTCAACGTTTTCCACCAAAGACCAATTGTTTCCATGGGAGATAAAGTAAAAAAAGGTCAAGTGCTTGCTGACTCATCAACATCAGATCATGGACAAATTGCTCTTGGTCACAACGTGACTGTGGCTTTCATGTCATGGAACGGTGCCAACTATGAAGACGCGATCATTCTTTCTGAAAAATTAGTTGAGAAAAGTAAATTCTCGTCTATACATATTGAAGAAATGGTGTGTAATGTACGCGACACAAAACTTGGAGCAGAAGTAACTACTCACGACATTCCAAACGTTGGAGAAAATAAATTAAAAAATCTAGATGAAGATGGTATTGTTCGTATCGGTGCTGAAGTTCGCCCAGGAGATATTCTTGTTGGTAAAATTACACCTAAAGGTGAAACAGAACTTACACCAGAAGAAAGACTTCTTCGTTCTATCTTTGGAGAAAAAGTTCGTGATGTAAAAGACTCATCACTCCGTCTTAATCATGGAAAGCGTGGACGTATTATTGGTGTGAAAGTATTCTCTCGTGAAAAAGGAGACCAACTTGATTCAGGTATTATAAAAAGAATACACATTGAAATTGCTCAAGTAAGAAATATTTCTGTTGGAGATAAGCTTGCAGGACGTCATGGTAACAAAGGTGTTATCTCGACAATTCTTCCAGTTGAAGAAATGCCATACATGGCGGATGGAACACCAATAGATATTATTTTGACTCCACTTGGTGTGCCTTCTCGTATGAACCTAGGACAAATACTAGAAATGCACTTAGGTATGTCTGCTCAAAAACTTGGATACCAAGCTGTGGTTCCACCATTCCAAGGAGCAACAGAAGATGAAATTAAAGAAGAATTAGTTAAAGCTGGATTTGAAGATTCTGGAACAATGCAATTATTCGACGGAAGAACAGGAGAAGCATTTAACCAAGAAACTGCTGTGGGTGTTATGTATATCCTTAAACTTGATCACATGGTTGAAGATAAAATTCACATGCGCTCAATCGGACCTTACTCACTTATCACACAACAACCATTGGGAGGTAAAGCTCAAGGCGGAGGACAAAGATTCGGGGAAATGGAAGTGTGGGCACTTGAAGGTTACGGGGCATCACATATACTTCGCGAAATGCTAACAGTGAAATCAGATGATATTGTTGGTCGTTCACAAGCATTTGATTCTATTATTAAAGGTGAGGATGTTAAAGAACCAAATACTCCTGCATCATTTACGGTGATGTTAAATACATTACGTGGTCTAGGTCTTGATGTTGTTCCAAGAAAGGCTAGTACAGAAGGAGAAACTTTAATAGGCGAGAGTACAAATTAATTATTTATTATCTTAAATAAAAACTATGAAAACAATCGATACAAATAACTTTGATGCACTTGCAATCAAAATAGCCTCACCTGAAGCAATACTCTCTTGGTCATTCGGAGAAGTAACCAAACCTGAAACAATTAATTACAGAACAGGACGATCAGAAAGATATGGTCTTTTTGATGAAAGAATATTCGGACCTGAGAAAGATTATGAATGTTATTGTGGTAAATACCGTCGTATTCGTTATAAAGATATTGTGTGTGAAAAATGTGGAGTAGAAGTAACAAAATCTATTGTTCGTCGTGAAAGAATGGGACACTTAGAACTTGCTTCTCCTGTTGCTCATATCTGGTTCTTAAGAAATGTTCCTTCAAGAATTTCTTCAATACTTGCTGCTCCTGTTTCAGAAGTAGAGAAAGTTGTTTATTTTGCTGGATACATTATTAAATCAGTAAATGAAACAGCTAAAGAAGAAGTTTTGAAAAATCTAGACAGTGAATTCAAAGCAAAAATTAAATCAGCAACAGATGAAAAAACTCAAGATAAACTTCGCGATCTTTTATCTTCAACTAAAAAAGAAATTGCTGAACTTAGACCTTGGAAAATATTAGATGAAATTACTTATCATAGATTTTCTATGAAGTATGGTACTTGTTTTGATGCAGGTATTGGAGCAGAAGCAATTTATGATATTTTCAAAACCATAGACCTTAAAACACTAGAAGGGGAAATTGTTTTACGTCTAGAAAAAGCTGGCGCAATTGAAAGAGAAAAAATGGAAAAGAGACTTTCTCTTGTTCGTTCGTTCATAAATGCAAACATTCGTCCAGAATGGATGTTCTTGACAGTGATTCCAATAATCCCACCAGGAATTCGTCCAATGGTTGCACTTGAAGGGGGGCGCTATGCTGCTTCTGATGTTAACGATCTTTATCGTCGTGTGATCAATCGTAATAATCGTCTAAAGAAATTAAAAGAAATTGGAGCACCTGATGTAATTTTGAGAAATGAAAAAAGAATTCTACAAGAAGCTGTTGATGCTCTTATTGATAACTCATCAAGACGTGGACAAGATGCTGTAATGAGTCAATCACAAAAAAGACAACTAAAATCTCTGTCAGATAACCTAAAAGGTAAACAAGGTCTTCTTCGTGGAAATCTTCTAGGTAAGCGTGTAGACTATTCTGCTCGTTCAGTTATCGTTATCGGACCTGATCTTAACTTAAATGAATGTGGTCTTCCAAAACATATGGCTCTTGAACTTTTCAAACCATTTATTATTTCAAAATTACTAGAAAGAGAACTTGCTTTCAACATTCGTGGAGCAAATAAATTAATCGAGGATGGAATTGCGGAGGTGTGGTCAATACTTGAAGAAGTTATTGAAGGAAAATATGTTCTACTTAACCGTGCCCCAACACTTCACCGTCTTGGTATTCAAGCTTTCAATCCAAAACTAATTGAAGGTAACGCTATTTCTCTTCACCCACTAGTTTGTCAGGCTTTCAACGCTGACTTCGATGGAGACCAAATGGCTGTTCATCTTCCACTTTCTGTTGCAGCCCAAGAAGAAGCAAGAACACTTATGGCGGCAAATAGAAACTTACTTAAGCCTGGATCTGGAGACTCAATTGTAAACCCTCGTATGGATATGGTGCTTGGTGTTTATTGGATGACAACACAAATTGATAATGAAAAGGGGCAAGATAAATATTTTGCATCACCAAACGAAGCAATTACTGCTTACGACTTTAATCTCGTATCATTCCGCGCAAAAATAAAAGTTATGCCTTCTGACAAACCAAAGTATGCGAAGTTTGATGGTAAAGTTTTCGAAACAACTGTAGGACGTTTACTTTTCAACTCTGTTTTCCCAAGTGACTTCCCATATATAAATGATGAAGTAAACCAAAAGAGAATGGCGCTTCTTATCGATGAAGTAATCTTAACTTATGGTCTAGACACTGCTCCAAAAATTATAGATAAGATAAAAACATTCGGTTACAAGTATGCAACTATTTCTGGAGTAACTTGGAATATTGATGCTGTTAAAGTTCCGAAAGAAAAACCTATTCTGATTGCTGAAGGCTTCGAACAAGCAAAGAACATTAAGATCGACTTTGAAGAAGGTTTACTTACAGAAGAAGAAAGATATAGAAAGACTATTGAAAACTGGCAAGCGATTAGAGGAAGAATTGAAAAATTAATTCCAGAAACACTTGAAAAACATAAATCTGTTTACGATTTAATTACATCAGGTGCCAGAGGTTCTATGGCACAAGTTATTCAGATGGCTGGTATGAAGGGTATCATCGTGAACAACTCAGGACGTAACATCGACTTCCCAGTTATTTCTTCTTACAAAGAAGGTCTAAACCCTCTTGAATACTTCATTACAACTTATGGTGCTCGTAAAGGTTCATCGGATACCGCTCTTAAAACAGCTCAAGCTGGATACCTTACACGTCGTCTTGTAGATGTGGCACAAGATGCAATCATCACAGAAGTAGATTGTAAAACAAAAGAAAGTAAAGTTATTCACAAAGAAAACGCCCTAGGTATAGAAGTTCCAATTTCAAAAAATATTCGTGGGCGTGTTCTTGCTGAAGACATTAAAAGAGAAGATGGATCTGTTATGTTCGCAAAAAATCATTTAATAAATAAAGATGATGCTCTCGAGATTGAAAAAGCAGGAATAATTGAAGTAAGAGTTTATTCACCACTTACATGTCAATCAATACATGGTATTTGTCAAAAGTGTTATGGTCTTGATATGGGACGTAACTCTCAAGTTAAACATGGTGAAGCTGTCGGTATTGTGGCTGCTCAAGCTATTGGTGAACCAGGAACACAGCTTACTATGCGTACTTTCCACTCTGGAGGTGTTGCGGGAACAGACATCACTCAAGGTCTTCCTCGTATTGAAGAAATCTTCGAACGTCGTATGCCAAAGAATCCAGCGATTATTGCTCATGAATCTGGAGAGATAATGGAAATCAGAGAAGAGAATAAAGAAAAAGTCATTGTTCTTCTTGCTGACGACGTTGAAGCAAAAGGAAATAAATCAGGTAAGAAAATTGAATACACCATTCCTTTCCGTCGTAATCCAGTTGTGAAAGTTGGAGAAAATGTAAAGAAGGGGCAATTACTTACAGATGGTTCGTGTGATATTGAAGAATTGTTTACTTATGCTGGAAAAGAAGCGACTGAGGAATACATCGTTTCTGAAATTAACAAAGTATATGAACTTCAAGGAGCTTCAATTTCTCGTAAACACATCGAGGTTATCATTAAACAAATGTTCGGACGTGTAAAAATTACAAACGCCGGAGAAACAAGATTTACACAAGGAGATGTTATAGAAATTTCTACATTCAGACAAGAAAATCTAAATGCTTTAAGTGAAAACAAAAAAGAAGCAAAGGGAAGACATATGGTACTCGGAATATCAGAAGTTGCTCTTTCTACTTCTTCTTGGTTATCGTCAGCATCATTCCAAAACACAACCAGAGTTCTTATTTCTGCTTCGACAAAGGGTCAAATAGATAAATTAAGAGGACTAAAAGAAAATGTAATTATAGGAAGATTAATCCCAGCTGGAACAGGAATCAGAGGACCAGAGGAGAAATAAATAAAAATTAGTTTGTAAAGTATAAAGTAATTCAAAAGCGGCACCTTCGGTGCCACTTTTGAATTTGTTATCCACACTTTAAACTTTTTACTTTCTAACTTTAGACTAAGACTCTTGTTATACTTAACTCATATGCAAAAAGACTACCTTGGTAAATCCTTATTAATAATCACACTAGCTACCGTAGGAGCCACAGCACTCTATGCTTGGACAGGAGCAACAAGTAATCCTCCAACAGAAAATGCTTATGCACCAATAAATATTGGTGGTTTTAAACAAATAAAAACAGGAGACATTTGTACGACTTTCAGTGGAGTAGAGAAATGTTTAAGTACGGTAACT
>CAIQWN010000015.1 GCA_903875555.1 uncultured bacterium | reverse complement strand
CTGCTATGTATCTAATTGATTTCTTTTGCCAGAACAGTTCTTGTATTTTCTCTCTTTCTTCAATCGTAAAATGCTTATAATTCATACACTTTTAATTATATTTAATATATTAAAGTGTTGCACTTACTTGTTGAACTCACTAAGCCCTATTTATAAGGTCATTTTCATTATGTGATTATATTTTGTTTAAATGTGATATACCGTGTCGTGTACTCACGACACGGTATCCTACAAAATAAGAAAAACCCACACTAGTATTCTTGTCTTTGAGCTATTTTCATTCCTTGATGAATTATATTTTAGTGTGATATACAGCATTATGATTACATAATGCTGTATCCTACAAAAATATAGTCGCTTCGCTCGTTATTTTTGTGGAGACTGCTACAGGATGTTAGAACCTCTATAATTGAAACACGAGCAATACATTTTTTAAATGTTGTTGACGAGTGGGGTGAAATACCAATCCACCAAGAGGTAAATGTGAGTTCAATTAGAACCAGTGGGTATGTAAAGAAACATTAATCATGTTAATGATGTTAACTTGAACATCTTGTATAACTTTAACATCTTTATGTATTAGTGGTAAAATAATTAAATGTTAAACACATCTGAAGAAAAGTTTGATGTAATTATTGTAGGTTGTGGTTTTGCAGGTCTCTACCTCTCACAGTTGTTATCAGAAAAATATAAAATTTGTGTAATTGAAAAAAATAGTGATTTAGTTGGTCCACTTAGGACTACTGGGTCAACTCTTTATAATAAAAAGGATGATATTTTTACCTTGTTTAATATCTCAGAAAGTTTAATAATTTCCTCCTATAATTCAGTAACCATAAATTCACAATCAGAAAGTATTACAACTGAGGGCGATGATTTTTCTTGGGTCTTACTTGATATCCCTGGACTTAAAAATAGTATAAAAAATAAGATTAGTCCCACCTCTACTATTTTAGTGGAACATGAGGTTGTGAATATTATAAAAATAGAAGGTTTTTATGATGGTGTTGAAGTTAAGGAATTAAAAACAGGAAAGAAATCTTTAATAAGAGGTAAGGTAATAGTGGACTCTACAGGGTCTTGTGTTACATTAGCTTCAAAAATAGGATTAAAAATACCGAAGTATAAATCTAAGTGTTACCAAGTTGACGCAAATATAAATACAACCGTTACAAGCTCTAAAATTCAAATGTATATGGGGTTTAATTTTTGTCCGTCAGGTTACGCTTATGTTTTTCCAATTAGTGAAAATAAAGTGCGTATTGGAACTTGTTGGACTCCTTGTTTAAGTGATTCTAGTTTAGTAACAGCGAGCTTATTCAAAGATTTTCTCAAGTATTTAAAAATTGAAATATCAAATATCGAAAATGAACTTGATGTGGAAGTGTTTACTGGTGGAATAAATAAAAGTAATTCTCATTTAAATCTAATTGCAATTGGTGACTCGGCAGGGCATTTATCTCCTGTAATTGGTGAGGGTATACGCTTCGCTTTTCATTCCGCAGATATAGCAAGTACTCTTATCGATGAGTATCTAGTTACCAACAATAAAAATATCTTTAAGAGATTTTATCCAATCTGGAAGGATCGTTTCGGGTATACGTTTTCAATGTCCTATATGTTACAATTTATACTTATACATATAAATAATCATTTTATGGATAAATTTGTTCATCGATTGAGTAAGGCCTCGGCTCGCCACCGCAATCTAATTTTTCGCATATTCTCGACAAAATTTAGTGTCTACGATATTTTTAAAATCTTTTTATGAGTCCAAATTTAATTTTAGCTATTTACGTTTTTATGTTTCTTGCAAGTTTAGTAGTTGATGTTTTTTTTGAGCGTATATATTTTCTAATCACGAAATCGCATTATAAGGAACACCACTTTACTTTGAGTAGATACTTGATGTCTTTACTAGTTCCATTTGTAGTAATACTTGTATTGGTTTTGCATTTAGGGTACACATATTTAAATGTGTTTATATCAGCCGCTATATTTGGAACTATCTTGGAGTGGCTTGTTGGTTGGTGGTTTCATCAAATAATGGGGACAAGGTTGTGGACATATCACAGGTACTCAATAACTCGATATACTAGTTTTCTTTCTATACCTATATGGGGAATAGCAGGTGTTTTTATGAGTCTTATAGTTAAAATAGCAAGTTCGTAAAAGTACCATCAGAGTGTGCGATAAAAATGGAAACATAAAGTGATGTAATTGTATTCTCTTTATGGTAATTAGTAACTTTCTGTTCTATTTTTACCCATTAGAGTTGACTCTTGCAAGACCACTCAGGGTAAATATCAAAAAGTATGGTTAGAAATGTTTTATGTTAAGGTGTGTGAGGCCACACGACGCTCTAGGAGTAATGGAATAGGTTAATGATAAGGTATTTATCATACCGCACCCTCTCCGTACCGGAGAGGGTGACTATTCGTTCATCATCATGTAAAATTTTGATTGAATTTTTCTGAATTTCGTGTATACTGATAGTAATTGAATATGATGGTAGGTGCTTTAGAGTCATAGTTTATAAAAGAGAAAGTCCAGTAAAGATTTCTCGCTATCCCTCGCTTGTCGCCCTTCCGAAGAAGGATTAGTCTGCTTAGCAGAACCTTGTTTGGGATGTAACATGCGAGTTTTTTTGTTTTTACACCAGACTTCCTCCTCCATTTATCACTGAATTACTTTAATATAACAAGCGATACATCGCGCTTGAATCACTTTCTTCAATGTCTCACGACTTAGATAGATTCAAGAGTATATATTCCGAAGAGTTTCAAGAAACTCTGTCAGACGAAGATGCAGAACGTAAATCTCGTATGCTTCTTAACCTGTACCTCGCTATTTATGGGAGTGTCTTAGACATTGTTAAGGAAGTGTCATAAAAACAAACATATGACAGCAATAAATCAGGAGCAAAGCATTGTTCCTAAAACAGTTTCAGGGTTGAGTTTTCGTCAAACAGTGTCACACGTATTTCCAGATGGAACTATCGCAGACATGTTGTGTGTCAAACAAATAGACAAATCTTTATTTGCAGTTGCAAGTGGTGATGACATACGTCTATTGGATGAATTGATGGTTGGTGAAGATGGTAATTTAACTACCAACGTTAACAAAGCTCTGTTTAAGTTCATACCAACAAGAGTAGTACGTGATCTTGTGAACAAGAACTTCATCAATGTTGCTTCAGGGTTGGATGAGTATGGAACAGTTACTGATTTGTACCACCAAATTCGTGAACACATACAGAAGTATGTACTTATTGAAGATGCTCGTTTCTACGATGTAGCAACAGGATACATTCTCATGACTTGGGTGTTTGATAGATTTAACACCGTGCCCTACTTACGTGTGGTAGGAGATCTTGGTACAGGTAAATCAAGATTCCTGGAAGTGGTAGGTAAGTTATGTAACCGTACCATGATGGCCAGTGGTTCTATTTCAGTTGCAGCAGTGTTTCGTACGATTGATCTTGTGCAAGGCACTCTCGTGTTCGACGAAGCAGACTTCAAATCGTCAGACATGTCAGATGATATTGTGAAGATGTTAAATGGTGGTCACAAGAAAGACACACCAGTTGTCAGAATGGAACTTGTTAATGATGTTTTGAAGCCCACATCTTTTAGAGTGTTTGGTCCAAAAGTTCTTGGTTCACGTCGCAATTTTGTAGATACAGCACTAGAGAGTAGATGTATTACTCAACGATTGTTTCCAATGAAACAAGTTAGTGTATCAGTACACTTACCAGTATCATTTGATAATGACGCACAGATACTTAGAAATAAGTTGCAATTATTTAGATTAAAGAACTTCTATAAAATGCAAGATGATGAGAGTTCTCTCGCAGGTCTTGAGTTCCCACGTCTTAGACAAACAGCACTTGCACTTACCAGTGTTGTAAAAATAGTTGGAGAAGAAGCACTCACACCAGTGTTGGGTTTTCTTGTTGACTATGAAAAGTCATTACTCAATACAGTTTCAACTGACATGTACGCAGATATTCTTTTATGTATCGCACGACTCATGGAAACTAATGAGTATGTTAGAAATTCAGGAATCATGCACATGAATCTCATTGCAAATGCTTTCAATGAACAGTTTTATGACGACTATGCAGAACGTGAGACACGTGTAGTTAATACTCGTGATGGGGTAATGTCTATACCTGGACAACGTGTGTCAGCACGAAAGATAGGAACATACGTTGATAAACTTGGTATCGCAAAGGAACGAGATAGCCATGGGGTACATATCTCTCTTAGAAAGGAAGGACCAAGAATCATGCAAATGGTTGAACGTTATGGTCTTACAGAAATACTTAATAATCTTCGTGAAGAAGAATTAGAAAAGAAACGTAATCCTAAGAAGATACCAATGAGTACTTTTGTGGAGGATACGCCACCATTTAATTAACCATCAATTTCACTACCAGATAATCTCGTCACAAGGAAAGACTACACACGTTATAGACAGGTTCTAATTTTTTTATCCTGTACAGGAGAGGGAGTCCGTATACCATTACAAATAGGTATATATATTACCAACTGATACAGAATACAATGAAAAAAATTATAATCTCCAATACAAATAAAAGATGTGTACAGAATAAGTTTCAACCAGAACTACTCGTAAACCAACTATTGTTGGGGTGTGAGTTTGGTGAGGGTACAGAAGCCCATATGAAGTACGCTCACGGAAAACTCACAGTGATTGTGGGGAAGATTCCGAAAGTATTGGAATAGATAATTGTGTGTTGGTTGAGTACTACGACAACTAAAACTATGTCAAAGACAAACAACAGTAATTTAAAATATGTTTTGTATGCACGTCGCTCGATTGTTGCAAACAAGACAGAAGAAGACAAGGGTGTGCCATCTATCCAATCCCAAGTAAGAGAAGTTAAAGAACTTGCTCTGGAAGAAGGGAAAAACATAGTTAAGGAATTTACAGAAACTATGTCAGCAAGTGAACCAGGTATACGACCAGAGTTCGCAAAAATGATTGAGTTCATTAAATCAGGCAAAGCTAATGCAATCATTTGTTTCAAGATGGACCGTCTAGCTAGAAATTCAGTTGACGAAGGTATCATAAAACATTTCTTACAGAAAGGTGTTATTAAGACGATACGCTCCACAGATAGAGAGTGGAACACAGATGACCACACACTGATATGGTCAGTTGAGTTTGGTACCTCTACTCAGTATTCTCGTGATTTGAAAAAGCATATCAAACGAGGACAGAATGAATCTCTACGTAGAGGATTCAGACCAGGACTTGCACCAATGGGGTATAAGAATACTAAATATCGAGAGAAGGGTATGGATGAGTCCATTGTGGTGGATGAAGAAAATTTCAGTATTCTTCGCAAGATGTTTGATTACATTCTTTCTGGAAAACATACACCATTCCAGGTGTTGAAAATTGCCACTGATGAGTGGGGTGTACGTTCTCGTAAGACACACCGATATCCAAAAGGAACACCACTATCAAAGTCAGCATGGTATGGTATTCTTTCAAATCCATTCTATTATGGAGAATTTGAATATCCTATCGGCTCAGGTATTTGGACTAAAGGAAAACACAAACCGCTCATTACTCGAGCAGAGTTTGAGACAATTCAACAGATACTTCACAAGGACGCTCCACGTCCAAAGACACATACTCATGCCTATGTAGGGCTTATGAGATGTGGTGAGTGTGGTGCTCGTATTACTTGTGAGGAAAAAGTTAAAAATCAAAAGAATGGTAATGTACATCATTACTCTTATTACCATTGTACAGGCCAAGTAAACCCAAACTGCACACAGAAATCTATCAGCCAGAGTGATTTAGAAAAGCAGATGGTGGATTTCTTTTCTACATTCAAAATATCAACATCATTTCACGAGTGGGCAATTCAGGAACTTACAAATGAATATGAACGCGAAAGAAATGATAAGACAACTATCTTGTATAACCAGCACCGAGAACATTTCAAAATCAAAGATATGTTAAATCGTCTCTATGAAATGAGATTAGCTGGAGAAATAGATTCTGATAAGCATATGGAGGAGAAGGGAAGATTAGAAACTGAGGAACGTAGACTCGCAGGACAATTAGAGATGATTGACGCACGTGTTCAAACATGGATTCATGATGCAAAACGCCTTATGACCTTCGCAGAACGTGTCACTGATGAGTTCAAGTGTGGTTCTTTGGACAAAAAGAAATCAATTATCGCTGCTCTAGGGTGTGAGCATGTACTTCTTGATAAGAAGTTAACCATACATACAGAAAAACCACTTCTCGTGGTACAAGAAATGGTTTCTGTCGCAGACACAGTAGGTAAACCATTAGAACCTGCTCTTTTCCTTACAGAGTATGGTTCAAATGGAAAAATGTTACCTACTGGTCCACCCTTGTGGAGATGGGCGGATTCGAACCGCCGTGTAAATAAAATGATTATATGACTCTACTGTATGTAGTTTGCTTTTGTGTTCTTGATTTATTAACTATAAAGCGAACCAAATATTAATAAACCAAAGCAATTTGTTTCAATAATAATTTATGCAAGATTATTATCTACCTCTACTGTTTATATTGCCTTAGCCTTTTCCGTAGATACGAAAAAGTAAGACACCAGATCGGCTTAATTAATTAAGCGAATGCTGGGACAAGTCCAAAACTGTAAGGTGATGGAATTGCTGTTGCTGTTTTGTTTGCAACGAATTTTCTTGAAGTTTTACGAATCATCAAGATTTTTCGACACAGCACATATAAAACATATTTATTTGTCAAAGCCGGTACATCCCCCTAAAAAATTTCTTTTGAAATTTTCGGGCGAATAATTTTTGCTTCATTGCATTCCGCAAAAATTATTTTAGCCAATTTAGTGACTAAATCGCCCGTAAATATTTTCTATGTTTAAAAACATTTACGGAGTATTTAATTTCTTTAAACTCTTTTTAAAATTAGAAGACCATAAACTTTTATAGTATCTTTCTTTTTGAAAAGCGTCAGTTTTATTTTTTACAACTTCAAAATATATAAGATCTAAAGGTCTTCTGTTTTTGGTTGCGGGAACTTTTCCTGTTGTATGTTTTACAATTCTTTTCTTTAAACTAGATGTGCAACCAACATATAAATTATTATCTTTGAGACTTATTAATATGTATACAATGTGCTTACTCATTTACTTCTTAATTCACGACGAGCAATATCTTTTTTAATATTTTCTCTTTTATCACCTTTAAGTTTTTTCTTACAAAGTCCTACATCTATTTTGATGAGGTTATTCTTAAGATACAACGAAACAGGTACTAATGTCAAGTGGTTAGATTGTTCCTCTCTAACTAATTTTTCAATTTCACCTTTATTTAAAAGTAAACGGCGGTTGCGATAAGGATCGTAATCACTAGGAGTATTATTTTCTTGATATGGTGGAATGAAACTTCCAATTAAATATGCTTCACCTCCACGAATAAGAACCCTCGATCCTGCTATAGATCCAAGTTTACTTCGAAGAGATTTCACTTCAAGACCAAGAAGTTCAATACCGCAAGATATTGTTTCAGTTACAACATAGTCCATTCCTATTTTTTTATTCTCTATAAGTCTCATCTTTACATTTTAGCAAAAAATATTCTTTCTTGCTTCTTACTCCTTGTTTCTTTATAATCATTAGATGAATAATAAAAATTTGTTGAGGGATAAAATTATGAATAAAGTAAGTAAGATTAGTGGAAAGAAAACAAAAAAGGGGAAAGTTGTTGATTTTGCTTCACAAATATTTACTGTGATATTTGTTTTTGCTGTACTTATTTTTATTTATACTTCTGTGTCTTCAAGTAAAAATATAAAGACGATCCCAATTTCTGAATTTGCTATTTCTGTAAATAAAGGAGAAATAAAAAGTGTAACAGTGGAAGGCGATTCTGTTTCTGCTGAGAAAATAGACAAGACACAAGTTGTTTCTAAAAAAGAAACAGGGGTTTCGGTCTTGGAAACTTTAAAAAATTATGGAGTGAGTACAACTACACTTTCGATAGTAACAGTGAACGTGAAAGGAGAAAGTGGTTCGTCGTTTTGGTTTTCAATGATTCCAATATTTCTTCCGATTTTATTTTTAATTTTTATGATTTGGTGGCTAGCTCGTGGTATTAAAGGAGCAAATGTGCAAGCTTTGTCTTTTGGACAATCAAGAGCAAAAATAATTTATCCAGATGATACAAAAAATAAAATTTTATTTAAAGATATTGCTGGAGCAAAAGAAGCTAAAGAAGAATTGTCTGAAATAGTAGAGTTCTTAAAAAATCCAAAAAAGTTTTTGGATATTGGAGCACAGATTCCAAAAGGTGTTTTACTTATGGGTGCACCAGGAACAGGAAAGACAATACTTGCTCGTGCTGTGGCAGGTGAAGCAGCGGTACCATTTTTTCATTTGTCTGGTTCTGAATTTGAAGAAATGTTTGTTGGTGTAGGAGCGTCACGTGTGAGAGATTTATTTGAACAAGCAAAGAAACAGGCACCTGCTATTATTTTTATTGATGAAATAGATGCGGTTGGTAGAGCGAGAACTTCTTCTATGGGAGGACAAGGTGAAGGTCGTGAGCAAACATTAAATCAAATACTTGTGGAGATGGATGGATTCGAACCAACACAAAATTTAATTGTGATGGCAGCCACAAATAGACCAGACGTTCTTGATTCAGCCTTGCTACGTCCAGGAAGATTTGATCGTCGTGTGACACTTGATATGCCAGACAGGAATGATCGTGAGGAAATATTAACTGTACATATAAAAGATAAACCACTTGGTGAAGATGTTAATTTAAAAATTATTTCTGAAAGAACTCCAGGATTTTCTGGTGCAGATTTGTATAGTTTGATGAATGAAGGAGCGATACTAGCAGCTCGTGAAGGAAGAAAGAAAGTTGCGCAGTTTGATTTGATTCGCGCAATTGAAAAGGTGATGCTGGGCCCTGAAAGAAAAAGTCATATACTTTCACCGAAAGAAAAAAAGATAACAGCGTATCATGAAGCAGGACATGCACTTGTTGCATCATGTCTTCCTGACGCTGATCCAGTTCATAAAATTTCTATTATTGCTCGTGGTAATGCAGGAGGGTACACTCTTAAACTTCCTTTTGATGAAAGAAGGTTGATGAGTAAACAAAGTTTCTTGGATGATATTGCAATGTCGCTTGGTGGATATGTCGCTGAGAAAGAAATATTTGGAGACATAACCACAGGACCATCAAATGATTTACAAGTGGCGACATCGATGGCTCGTGCTATGGTTACAAAATATGGAATGAGTACATTGGGCCCGGTTGCGTTAGATAGAGATGGAGAACAAGCAAGATTTTATTATGGAAAAAGTTATAGTGAAGCATTCGGAGAGAAGATTGATGATGAAGTAAAAAGAATTATGGACGAAGCATGGGGCAGAGCAAGAAAAATTATTCTTGATAAAAGAGATGCACTTAATTCTATTGCTGAAGAATTAATTAAAGTAGAAAATATTGAAAGAGAGGAGTTTGAGAAACTTTTGATATTGAATGGAATTACACCGAAGAAGAGAGATTCAGAGATTGTATAAAAAAAATAAAGGAGGCGAACTTTTGTCCGTCTCCTTATGTTGAGTTTCTTCTATCGACTTTGTTGAAGTCTGTTTTAGGTACGTGTCGACATTTTCCACCCAGTTGATCTTGTGTGTTTTACACCTGTTTCTTTAGCTTCGGTAGCCACTTGTATCCAAGCAAGACCTTCAGCAAAATCTTTTTTTGCATCGACATGAGATGTAATACCGACACAGTTTTTGCTTTTATTAGTAACTATTGGACATGTGCCAGAATAGATATTGTTACAGCAATCACCTCCACCTGGTATTACCGATGAACATGTTTTCATTTCTACCCCTTGAAATTGGTTTGTTGTGGGGTGCGTTTGCGTCCATTTTCCATGTGACTGCAATGGTGTGGCATGTGCCGGTGGTGTGTCATTGTTGTAGATATAGGGATGCTACTTCTGCCATTTAGCATTCCCCATTTTCTTTCAGTTGTAGACAAAATATTATTTAAGTGATTTTTCATACATCATCTCCCTAAGTTAAAAATATTGAACAAAATTTCTTCGTCCTTGCTTTGAAAACTTAAAAATAAAAATAGCCAAAGCTTGGCAAGAGATATATAATATAGCATATGTGCTATATTGTCAAATTTAAATTTGAAATATAAAAAGGCGGCCTCGCGGTCGCCTTTATCGACACACTTTGGTGTCAGAAGATTGCTGTCAGGATTGTAATGATGGTTGTCTGACAAAATTAAGCCTGTTTATGGCAAATGACGTCATTGTGTCATTGTTATATTTACTGTTCGGACACACACCATTTGGTGTAAACATTGCTGGACAAGTTCTTCCTGTTATCCGCATGTTACATTGCGGAGATTTTTGATCATAAGCACAAACAGTATTCATATCACTCCCCTAAATCAATCTCCTCTTCCTAAATTTGGAAGGTAGTTCGTATATTACTCCTTTTTTATTTTTTGTAAATACATGATTGGTGGATAAGTGATTCAGCGGACGAATTACCAAATTCGCTCTTGGAGCTCGATCGCACAACCGTCCTTTAAGTGCGATATAAAGGATAATGGATTAAGGATGAAGAAGAATACAAAATGTTATAATTTAATTTATGAATCTTGATACTCCAATTAAAGAAATAACTCGTTTGAATAAAGATCATGAAGTAGGGCTTTCTAAACTTAAAATAAAAACTGTCCGAGATTTACTTTTTTATTTTCCAACTCGCTATGCGGATAGTCGTGAAGCAATGCCGACAAATAATTTATCTGTCGGACAGTCTGTAACGATTTATGGAATTATGGAAAAAGTAAAAGTTCGCAGAAGTTTCAAGGGTCACATTCCTATGACAGAGGCGAGTGTGTTTGATAACACTGGAAGTATTAGATGTGTTTGGTTTAATCAAGCTTATATTGGCAAAATGTATCCAGATGGAACCAAGGTAAAAATTTCTGGGAAAATACAGTCTGACAGTAAAGGATTTCTTCTTTCTAATCCAATGATAGAAAAAATTGGACTTGATACTCCAGAAAACCAAAATAGTTTATTTGCCAGTGGAGTAAAAGAAGAATTTTTAATCCCAGTTTATAAAGAAACAAAAGGAGTAACTTCACTTTTTCTTTATACACTTCTAAAAAAGATTGTTGCAGGTGGAGTGCTAAATGAAATAAAAGATACGATTCCAAAAGAAATTTTAGACAGACTCCATCTTCCAGAACTTAAAGACGCACTTTTGTATATTCATTTTCCAAAAAAAGAAGAATTGACCATTGCTTCAAGAAAAAGATTTTCTTTTGAAGAAATTTTTTATTTACAACTTAAAAATTATAAAGAAAAAGTAGAAGCAAAAAATTTACTTGCACACAAAATAGAAACTGATAAAAAATTATTAAAAGATTTTATAAAATCATTTTCATTTAAACCAACTGATTCGCAAAACGATGCTATAGAAAATATTTTAAAAAATATAGACAATAATAATCCGTCAGGAATGCTTCTTGAAGGTGATGTAGGAAGTGGAAAAACTTTTGTGGCATCATGTGCGATTTATATGACAGTGAATAATGTTTCTGAAAATAACGGAAAGACATTACAGGTTGCATATATGGCGCCAACATCAATTCTTGCTAAGCAACATTTTGAAAGTTTTATTAAATATTTTAAAAACACAAACATCGAAATTGGTTTGCTTACAAGTGAGGTCTGTAAAAAATTTCCAAGCAAAGGAAATGGTAATGAGGCGACAAATATTTCTAAAAATCAATTATTAAAATGGATAAAAGAAGGGAGGTTGAATGTGGTTGTCGGAACTCATTCTTTGATTCAAAAAAATGTAGAGTTTGAAAATCTTGCTTTAACAATTATTGATGAGCAACACAGGTTTGGAGTGAAGCAAAGAAAAGCACTGGTTCGTGAGAGTAATTCTAATAATTATATTCCGCATCTTTTATCAATGACTGCGACACCGATTCCTCGCACACTCGCACTTTCTATCTTTGGTGATCTTGATTTGGTGGTGATTGATCAAATGCCAAGCGAAAGAAAAAAGATTATTACAGAATTTGTTTTGAAAACAAAAAGAAATGAAAAATATGATTTTATTCGTGAAGAATTAAAAAGGGGAAGGCAGGTGTATGTGATTTGTCCGCGTATCGATGAACAAGACGAAGAAGAAAAGCAGAAGAGGGTTCTTAAAAGTGTGAAAGAAGAAGCGAAAAGATTAGGTGAAGAAATTTTCCCAGAATATGTTGTTGATATTTTACACAGCAAAATGAAGTCAGAAGAAAAAAATGAAGTAATGCAAGATTTTTTAGAAAAGAAAACAGATATCTTAGTTGCAACATCGGTTGTTGAAGTTGGTATTAATGTGCCGAATGCAACTGTGATAATAATCGAAGGAGCCGAGAGATTTGGTCTTTCACAACTTCATCAATTGCGTGGTCGTGTTGGTCGTGCGGAGCATCAGTCGTATTGTTTTTTGTTTTCAGATTCTAATGGCGACGTTTCGCAAAAGAGACTCGCGCAATTAGTGAGTGCAAAAAATGGTTTTGAACTTGCAGAAATGGATATGAATAATCGTGGAATCGGAACTTTGTTTGAAGGAAAGCAATGGGGTGTTTCTGATATTGCGATGGAAGCAATAAAAAATCCAAAACTTGTAGAGATCGCAAGAAGGGAAGCGAAGGATTTAATTGATAGCGATAAGGAATTAGAAAAGCACAGAGACATAAAAAATAAATTGGAGTCATTGGACTTTGTGCACATGGAGTAAATATAGTTAGTGGCTAATGGTTTATAGTTATTGATTTTTATTAAAAATTAAAAGTCGCCAGTGTTGCAAATTTTAAAGTAACTGATATAATTATACATATGGTTATTTCTAAAGAAAAAAAATTAAAAGTCGTGAGTTTATTTTCTGGGTGTGGAGGTTTAGATCTTGGTTTTATTAATGCTGGGTTTGAAGTTGTTTGGGCGAATGATTTTTTACCAGAAGCCGTTGATACATATAAAAAAAATATAGGAGACCATATAATCTTTGGTGATATTTCTAAAATTAAAAGTAAAGACATACCAGATAATTTTGATATTTTATTAGGAGGATTTCCTTGTCAGGGTTTTTCTATTGCGAATAAAAAAAGAAGTATGGAAGATGAGAGGAATTTTTTATATAAAGAAATGTTAAGGATTGTTAAAGATAAAAGACCAATGTTTTTTTTAGCTGAAAATGTTAAAGGACTTCTTTCGATGCATCAAGGTAAAATAATTGAAATGATAGTTAAAGATTTTGAAGATCTTGGCTATAAAGTAAATTATAAGTTGGTAAATTCTGCAGATTATGGTGTTCCACAACAAAGAGAAAGAGTTTTAATTATGGGTAACAGAGTTGGCGTTGAAAATGTGTTTCCTAAATCAACTCACGGTAAAGATTTAAAAAAACATATATCAGTTAAGGATGTTGTTTCTCATTTGTCAGATGTAAGAATAAGTGATTATCCAATAAAACTTAAAAACAAAACAATACACAATCATATAGCAAGAACTAATGTCCATGATGTATTTTGGGGTAGAAAAAATAAGGTTAATCAACATGATGTTTGTGATTATTTAAAAGAATGGAGAGCTAAATCAGAAATATCCACTAAAAATGTGGATAAACATTTTGGATATAAACACACTGCGGGACACTGGTTTAGAAAAGATAATAATTCTGGTAGTGTTCCAACACCAGAAGATTGGTGGGAGTTAAAAAAACTTTTAGATTTTGATAGTAAATATGATAAAAAAGTTACAGAGCTTGAACTTAAACCGATAAGATTTGAGCAATCATTAAGAATAAATAATTGGGATAAGCCAAGTGATACAATTACCGCAACAGGTCCAGAAATTCATCCAAATAAAAAAAGAAGAATGTCAGTAAGAGAATGTGCTATTATTCAGACATTCCCAGATGATTTTATTTTTTGCGGGAGTTTGGGTAATATGTATAAACAAATAGGAAATGCTGTTCCTGTTTTGTTGGCAGAGCAGGTAGCAAAATCTATAAAGAAAAATATTTTAAATAATTATGAAATTATCTCAAAAGCAAATAGAAGAAATAGAAAATAAATACTTAACTAAATTTTTTTATTTTTTAAAATACACAGAAGATGAACTATTGAAAGGTTTCAACACAAAAGAAAAAATAAAGGAAGACTGGTTTGATAAATACAAATCAGGTATTTCTGATTTTGCTGTCGGTGCAGAAAGAATAGTCTATTCATTGTTTAACGGTAAAGGGATAGGTCAGCCAAACTCAGCTCCAGTTGGTAGTGATATGTTTTTTGAAGTAGAAGATGCGTTTATACACATAGATCTTAAGACAGTGCAAACAGAAAATATTGGCGATTATGTTTCTAGTATTTTTGTTGGCGGTAATCAAAATAGTTATAAATCAGAAATAAAGGATTCAAAAGGATGTTCATTTTCTCCAAGAAGAATGTATGAACCAGCACTACCTACTTATTACAATAAGGGTAAGGAGAATGAAAAAATATGTTTAACATACTTTGTTACAATTTTATATGAAAGAGACAATCTAAATATTTTAAATATAAATATAATATGTATGCCTAATGGTGAATTAGAATCACAATATAAAGATAGACCTTTACAGGCTGGTAAAAATCCTGATAAGACTAGATTTAGATTTACGAATGTACCGACTTTTGAGTTATTAGAAAATACACCATCAAGAATAAAAGTTGTTTATTTTAAAGATGACATGAAAAAAGAATTTAAAGACAGATTAGAATTTTTTCATCGTCTGAATGACTCAAAGTAAATTATTAATAAATATAGTGTAAAAATAAATCGGTGGAATTAAGTATAAAAATTTGATATTATCTCTATACAACGAAAGCATCCATAGCTCAGTTGGTAGAGCCGTTGTCTTATACACAACTGGTCCCAGGTTCGAGTCCTGGTGGATGCACAAAGTTTAAATTCAAAAGCGACACCTAAGTGTCGCTTTTGAATTTTCTAAAAACTAAAAACTTGAAACTGAAAACTGGGCTCATGTTATACTTAATTCATGAAATTGATAATTATATTAACCGTGTTCGCAGTGGTAAGTATCGCACTTACTTTTGCTGGGGTATTCTTTTAACTAGTTTGTAGTTATTCGTTGGTAATTCTTAGTTAAATACAAAACGCAACTAAGGTTGCGTTTTGTATTTTCTAGTTTAAAATTTTTCTAACGACTAACGACTAACGACTAACGAAACGTTGGTCTTGAGTGATAAATGATTAAAGCAAGATTTACTAACACCAAAACAAACAAAAGCATATTTGTTGCTGTGTAATTGTTTGTAGAGAAATGTATATACAAATCACTTGATAAAACAAACAGAGAAATAATAAGAGGGAATATTGGTCTTGGTAGAACAAGAATAAGAACGCCAAGAATTATAAACAGAGCGTTCCATAAAGTGAAAGCGACAGTTGTTGGAATGTATTCATTAAGACAACCAAACATCGCAGTATTTAATTTTTTTGATCCAGTTAAAAAGTTTTGCACGTGAGGATAAATAAAATAAATTGCGATTGCAAATCTTAGTAAGTATGGCCAGATGTTAAACATATCAAACAGTTTACAGTTTTTATTTTTAGTTTCAAGGGGAAAAATAAAAATAGTAAATTAGCCAATAGGGTATAGCCAATAGTAATGCGGAAATTTTTGCAAAGCAAAAATTTCCGCATTACTAAACCCTAGTGGCTAGTGGCTAGTGGCTGTG
>CAIQWN010000014.1 GCA_903875555.1 uncultured bacterium | reverse complement strand
TTATGTTCATATACTCTTCTTTTCAAATCATTTGTAACTCCAATATATAAAGTTCCGTTTCTTCCACTTGCGAGCAAATATACATAATACATTTTCATTATTTAATTCTAACCTAGATTTGCCAAGCTTCAAATTTGCTAATTCGCCCGTTTTCACGGGAATGACACAGTGAGTTTTGGGGATAAGAAAAATTTATGAATTTTTACCATGTTATAATTTAATCAAGAGAGATCTTATTTTTTATGCCCACAACAGAAGCAATTATTAAAGTTGAGAACGTTGACCTTTGGTATGATTTTGGCAAACCAATGGAAGTACACGCCCTTAAAGGTATTAATTTATCAATTAAAAAAGGGGATTATGTAGCTTTTTTCGGCCCATCTGGTTGTGGAAAGACTACGCTTTTGTATGCAATAACAGGAATAGATAGATTTCAAAACGGAAGAGTATTAATTAATGATAAAGATATTTCAAATTTTAATAAACAAGAATTGGCTTATTTTAGACAGACAGATATAGGTATTGTTTTTCAACAATTTAACCTTGTTGCTTCACTTACTGTTCTTCAAAATGTTGCCTTACCTATGGTCTTCAGAGGATTTAGATCTGCTGTAGCAAATGTTGAAGCAGCAAAATTAATTAAAAGACTAAATCTTGAAAAATTTTCAGCACGTTTTCCATTTGAATTATCTGGAGGACAACAACAGCGTGTGGCTATTGCTCGTGCGATTGCAAATGACCCACCTGTAATTGTGGCAGATGAACCATTGGGTAACCTTGACTCCGAAAATGCTATTAACGTGCTTGAATTTTTGAAAGAATTAAATGAAAAAGATGGAAGAACTATTATTATGGTTACTCACGAAGCTTGGAGTTTGCGAGATGTAAAAACTATTTTTTATGTAAAAGATGGTGTAATAATTGGAGAAAGTAACACACAAGCAGAAGGAGGTGTTAGAAAATCACTAGAGGATCATTTAGGAGAAACATTACTTGATGGTGGGAAAGAGGCCACTAAAAAAGGTACTGAAGGTACTGGAGAAGGTGGCGGTGGTGGTTCTGCTCCGACCGTAGAGCAAATGTCAGCTCATATTCTTTCTAATTTCTTACTTCGTGGTTATTCTACAGAAGAACTTGATAGATTTGAAGAAATATTAAATAAAAGATTTAAAAATGAATTAACTAGAAATCGTTTTTATAATATGATACATAAATCATTTGAGAACGGTGGTGTTGGTTTATGGAAAGATAAAGCAACTAGGATTACAGATTATATAGAATCTGTTTTAGAAAAAAGAAGAAACATAATGGAAGTGTGTAGACACTTGGAAGAGAATCCAGAGATTCCACTATTTGATGAAGTTATCGAAATAAGAAATTGGCTTCTTAGTGATGATGAAAGCAAGACAAGACTCGATCATCCTCAATTAAAAGCACTTGATCAGGCGGTCGCAGATAGACTTCGTAAATTTATAACAAGAGATGAATTTGAATTAGTCGTAGAAAGAAATTTAGATCTTTTTGGTGTTGGTCTTACTTCTCACCGTGCGCATATCATCTCAGAAAAATTGGAAGTGTTACTAGAAAATAATCAAATTCCAGAAGAAAAGAAAATCACAGAAGATATAAAAAAAGATTCAGTAAAAAGTTCTTCTGATATTAATTTACCAACATCGATAAACACAGATATAAAAAAAGAAGATTCTTTAGAAAATAAAAACGTAGTGATTTTAGATAAGGATAAGACATAAAAATTATGAATACTAATAATCATTTAAAATTTGCCGAACTTCTAAGACTTTCTACAAGAACTTTTAGAACAAAACCAACCAGAGCAATTTTGACCTGTCTTGGTATGTCTGTTGGTATTGGAACAGTCCTTTTTTTGGTTTCTTTAGGATACGGTCTTCAGTATATTTTAATTGGAAAACTTATTACCACAGAAGATTCTTTGGTAACTATGGAAATTTCTTATCCAACAGAAAGTAATATTTTAATTAAACAAGAAGATATAGAAAGAATTAAAAAATATGATAATGTTTCTGAGGTTTCAGCTGTAGCTGGATTTCCTGGAGAAATAAGTATTGCTTCATCAAGTGGTTTACTTATAGATACTTTAATAGTAGAACCTTCTTATTTTCGTTTATCAGGACAACTTCCATCAGTTGGAGAATATCCAAAAGAAGGTGAGAATGGTGGAGTTATTTCTAGTCAAACAATTATACCTCTAGGACTTCTTCCACAAAATTCAACATCAACACAAGGGGCTGATCTAACTAAATTACTTGGAAAGAAATTTAATTTGAATGTGTTTTATCAAGGTGGTACTGGTTCAATAGAAGAACAAGTAACAACACCACAAGAAGTTTTTATAAAAGGTGTACTTAATGATGATTCCATGCAACCAACAGCTATTTTATTTGCAAGTTCTCTTTCATCAAAACCACCGTTTTATAGAAAATTATTAGTCAAAGCTTCAAGTGTGGATGTTATTAGTCAGCTTAAAGAAAAATTAACAGGCGATGGTTTCTTTGTGTCTGCTAAATTTGATCTTGTTGAACAAGCCAAAAAAATTGCTAAAATTATTACTATTGTTCTTGGAGTTTTTGGTATTACGGCTCTGGTTGTTTCTGCTATTGGAATGTTTAACACTATGATTGTTGGATTTATGGAAAGAATCTATGAAGTTGGTATTTTGAAATCAATTGGAGCCACGGATGGAGATGTGAGAAATCTTTTTCTTTTAGAAGCAACTCTTATGGGGGTCTTAGGTGGTGTCGGTGGAATAATAATTGGTCTTGGTGGTGGTAAATCTTGTAATATTCTTTTGTCTGTTGTCGCAGAAAGATTCGGTGGAAAAGCTATAGAATTATTTATTACACCTTGGTGGTTCTCAGTGCTTATTATGGGTATTTCTATGGTGATTGGTTTTCTTTCAGGATTTTGGCCAGCTTACAGAGCGACGAAGTTGTCACCGAAAGAGGCGTTTACAAGAAAATAAAATTATAAAATTATGAATAACGAACAAGCAAAAATTGAAAACTGGGTCACAACACATTTGAAAACAAATTTCTTTTATTATGTTTTGGTTTTTATTTTCTTAACAGTATTTTCTTTAATATTTTCTTTAAACATAGAAAGTCACTCATTATTATATTTGTTAGCAGTATCATTTTTCCCAGCACTTATGGTTTCTTTGCTTACATATGTTCTTCTTCGAGAGTATTTCTTTTTATTCTTTATTTTAGTTATTTTTATTACGCCGGTATTTGTTGTGGTTGTTGTAGTATTTATTTTGACGAACAACGCCCCTGTTTCTGGTTACATGCTTTATACAAATAATTTGACAGATAAATGTAATGTTAAAATTTTAGATTATAGTAAAGGGGTTCCTTGGTATACAAGTAAAGGTTGTGTTTTTAATGCTCCAGGAGAAAAAGAAAATGATAAAAATAGTCGTATGAATGCAATTAAGCAATATATAAAAGTTGGTGGTAGTGGAAAAAGATGGAGTAATACTTGTTTAGATCTAAAAATTTCTAAAGCACAGTTTAATAAAAATTATGAAGAAATCTTAGTCAAGAATAGTAGTTTCAGTTTGCATAATGATTATGATGTAGCAAGTGACGAATATAAATTCATAAAAAAAGTTTCTATTTTTAGAAACACAACAATGAATACATTGTCTGACTTTAAGAAAGATGTTCCAGATATAAAAATAAATAATCTATTTACACTTTGTGAAGTAGAACCGATTATAATTGGTGATACTAAAGTTTTTAAATAAAGGTAAACTATGACGCAGAGCATTGAGGTGGTTTCCTCTTTGACTCCTAAACTCGAAAAAGAAAAAGTAATCTTTTTCTTTTTACTCGCCCTAAATCTTCAATAAAAGTATTTGATTTTGTTTTAATATAAAAAAATAGCCTCATTATCTAACGCTCGTTTGAGTGTTTTGATAATGAGGCTTGAGCGTACTGCTCGTGTTTCAGTGTTTGGCGCCGATAGGGATCCTGACTACTAATCCAACATCAGTTGTTCCGCCGGTTTCATTTTTTATGTTGATGCCGGCGAATGGATTCACTGACGACTCCATTTTTCCTGAGTGTCTTGCAAATACACCGAGATGAACACCCTTCAGACCATCGGAAACAAGACCGAGATCGCCAGATACTTGCAACTCCGCACTTCCAACAGTGTTATTCATGTCAGTCTGATTGAACGATACACCACCGAGTGCATATTTCCCATTGCAGTCGTAGTGTTCAAATCCACCAGAAATTCTGACATCGATCGGGGAGTTAGGTGTAAAATCCCAACCTAGACCACCACCAATAAAACTGTCGCAGTTTTTACTGCCGATGTTGGCACCCATAAATGACGCAGTGTGCTTGTGCGACTTACCACTGAGTCTCCCGTAGGCAAACATGTTAGGTACCGACTCTAGAAATTTCATCGAGGCAGTTATTTCCGGAGCACCATCTGTTTGTGATGATCCACTGAACAGTGTGGAGCCAGTAACAGTCGACGTTCCACTTTTGTTCGACGTGCCACCGATAGAGACATCAAACTTCATTCCTTCAGCTGAAGCTGAGGATAAGGTGAAGATGCAAAACGTTACAAAGAATACTCCAATGCTTTTGAACATTGTGTTCATGACGAATCTCCTTAGGTAGGTTGTGTTACATTATTGATTTATTTTTTCAAGATGCTTCGTATGTAACCCTACACCATATTTTATATTTTGTCAAGTCCTATATATTTTAAATTTTATTAGTTGTAAAAATTAACTCATCTAACAAAGATTTTTAATTAATTCTTATAAGAAGGGTCTTAGATAGTACAGTCAATTATGCTTATAAAGACAATATTGTCCTTTATAAGCATAAGAGACAATATTTAAATATAAAGGACAAATAAAGAAAGAGACATTAAATTAACTATAAAAATTAGACTTAAATATAATGTCGTTTAAAATCATATTTTTTAAATCAAAAAAGACAAATTTATTAGATATTTTTATAAAACCTTTTAAATATAATAACTTTTTTACTATTGACATTTCTTTATTAGTAGTATAGAGTAGTGAAATAGATACAAAAATTGTTCTTTCCTCGAAATCAAAAAGTTTTCAATAAATTAAATTTATTGCTCTTTACGGTTTATTTACTAAATTAATTACCTTCATTTTTAACAAAATATTTTATTAAAACGATATTAACATCTAGTTATTTTCGTGTGTTTTTAGTCTGATCAAAAAATATAAATATGAATTCAAAAAATTCAAAACACATTTCAATTTTCAATTATAAAAAAACGATTTTAATGATCGTTAGTGTTTTGTTTTTTTTAAACATAGCAAACGCTGCAGCAGGAAGTACTCAAACGTTTACAACTAACGGAGTATTTACTGTTCCAGCAGGTGTTACAAGTATTAGTTTTGATATTACAGCAGCAGGTGGTGGTGGAGGTGGAGGAGCTTTTACATACGGTGGTGGAGGTGGAGGAGCTGGTTCATCATATAAAGGACAGGTGATGTCAGTGACACCTGGACAAACTTTTAATATTGTTATTGGTAATGGTGGAAATGGTGGAACAGCTGGATCTTTTTCTGTGGCTGGTGGTAAAGGTGGTGATGGAGGAAGTACATCATTTGGAACTCTTACTGTTTTAGGTGGTAAAGGTGGAGTGGGGGCAATTGTTGCTGGTAATGGCGGACAAGGTGGACTTTCTGGTGGTATCGGTGGAACAAACGGAACTAATGGTGATAGTTTTGTCGGACAAAGAGTTCACGGAGGAAATGGTGGTGCTAGTTTAATAGGTACAGCAGGCACAGGTGGTTCTGGTAATAGTTCTACTTATACATTACCTGTTGCTGGTGTTGATGGTAATGGTGGAGGTGGTGCTTCTGGTTGGGCTGGAACAAGTGATGTTGGAGCAAAAGGAGGAAATGGTAAAGTTGTAATTAATTATACAGTTTCACTTGATCAAACAGCACCAGTAATAACATTAAATGGATCAAATCCAGTTAATGTTTCTTTTGGTTCTACATATGCAGACGCAGGAGCAACAGCTTTAGATAATGTTGATGGAAATATTACTTCAAGAATTGTTACCGTAAATCCAGTTAATACAAACGTACTTGGAACTTATACAGTTACTTACAATGTTACAGACTCATCAGGTAATGTGGCGACACAAAAAACAAGAACAGTTAATGTTGTTGATACAACCGCACCAGTTATTACTCTTACAGGCGCATCTACGGTAAATGTAAATTATGGAACATCATATGTTGATGCAGGAGCAACAGCATTAGATAATTACAATGGAAATATTTCTTCATCAATTATTGTTTCTAATCCAGTTAATGTGAATGTGTTAGGAACTTATATTATTAGATATAATGTTTCTGATTCGTCAGGTAATGCAGCTACTCAAGTAACAAGAACAGTTAATGTTGTTGATACAATAGCACCAACTATTACTTTAATAGGAGTGAATCCACAAACAATACAAGTTGGTGGTGCTTATATAGAACTTGGTGCGACTGTTACGGACAATTATGATACAGGTTTGACTGCAGTTATTAATTCTTCGGCGGTTAATACTGCTGTTGTTGGTTCATATACAGTTACTTATAACAAAACAGACTCACACGGTAATGTGGCGACACAAAGAACAAGAACAGTTAATGTTGTTGATACAACCGCACCAGTTATTACTCTTACAGGTGCAGCTGTTGTTAACGTTGGTTATGGAACATCATATACAGACGCAGGAGCAACAGCATTAGATAATTACAATGGAAACTTAACTGCAAGTATTGTTACCGTAAATCCAGTTAATACAAACGTACTTGGAACTTATACAGTTACTTACAGTGTTACAGACTCATCAGGTAATGTGGCGACACAAAAAACAAGAACAGTTAATGTTGTAGATACAAGAATTATAGCAACTTCAGGTGCTAACGGAACAGTTACCCCAACAGCAACAACTACAGTTAACTATGGTGGTTCACAAATATATACAATCACTCCTTCACTTGGTTACCATATCGCAACTCTAACTATCGATGGATCAGCTACAACAACC
>CAIQWN010000013.1 GCA_903875555.1 uncultured bacterium | reverse complement strand
GATGAAATATTTATTCCTCTTACCACAACTCAGCGATATATTTCTAATACCCAATATGTTTCTACTATTTCTGTAACAACTGCCAATCAGTCAGATCTTACCGAGATGCAAAACGAAATAACTGATTTATTACTTCAGACACACAACAAAAAATCTTTAACCGATGCTGACTTTAGTATTTTTAATCAAGCCGATCTCGCCAGTACTGCCTCATCGGTGACACAAGTATTCACAATACTTCTTTCATCAGTTGCCAGTATTTCACTTTTAGTTGGTGGTATTGGAATTATGAATATGATGCTTACAAATGTGCGCGAGAGAACTCGTGAGATCGGTCTGCGTAAAGCAATTGGTGCGAGAAAGAAAGATATCAGTAATCAATTTTTGGCAGAAGCCATAGTGGTAACTATTTTAGGTGGAATAATTGGTGTGGTGTTCGGTCTTCTTGTTGCTTATGGTATTTCTTATTTCGGAATACTTCAAACACAGGTAACTTTAAATCCAATTTTACTTGCGTTCGGTGTTTCAGCTTTCATTGGTATCATCTTCGGTTATTATCCAGCCAAGAAAGCGAGTGAATTAAACGCAATCGAAGCACTAAGATATGAATAAGGAAATAAACTATTTATAAATTAAAAATGTCATTATAAAAAATATGAATTCATTAAAACAAAATGTATTTAATAAATTACCAGAGATCACTCTTTTGTTTTGGATAATGAAAATTTGTGCGACCACTCTTGGAGAGACGGCTGGCGATCTTTTTTCAATGACATTAAATATTGGTTATGCTCTTAGTTCAATAGTGCTTGTTGGTATTTTTCTAGTAACACTTATTACACAACTTAAAGCAAGAAAATTTCATCCGTTACTTTATTGGACTGTGATTTTATCGACGAGTACCGCAGGCACAACCATGTCTGATTTTATGGATAGGACACTTCATTTTGGTTATGCGAAAGGTTCTCTTGTTTTGATTACAGGATTAATTACGACTTTGGTGATTTGGTATTTAACTGAAAAATCTCTTTCAGTTAATAATGTTAAAACACCACGCGCAGAATTATTTTATTGGATAGCTATTTTGTTTTCAAACACATTAGGTACTGCTTTTGGTGATTTCTTAGCTGATAATTCGGGACTTGGATTTTTAGGTGGAGCTACACTTGTTAGTGGTGTATTACTTGTGATTGTTTTACTTCATTACTACACAAAAGTTTCTTCTATTGTTTTATTCTGGCTTGCTTTCGTCTTAACTCGTCCGTTTGGTGCAACTTTTGGTGATTTACTTACTAAGGTCCCAGCAAAAGGTGGTCTTGGTTTTGGTACAATAGGTTCATCAGTAGTTCTTGTTACGATATTAGGAATATTAATCATTTACTCAATTAAGAAACACACAGAACCAAAGAAATTATTGATCTTGGATTAGTTATTTATTTTATATTGATAAATTCGCGTTGGTGATCTTACTGGGAGTCGGACCCAGCTTCCATCCTTGAGAAGGATGTGTCCTAACCGATAGACGATAAGACCGTTTTAACTAGATTTTAGGTGGTAGGTTTTAGGGACTAAAAAAATTTAGTCACAAAATTCATATCAAATCTCAATTTTTAATTCTTGATTTTTAAAATTAACCCAGATTTCTGCTTTCGCGGAAATGTTAGTAATTTTACTTAAAAATTCAAGATTTTTCAATTTTAACACTTTTTTATCTTTTTGTAAATAATCCTTATAAAATAAGGTATTTTTAATAATAAATATTGACAATCTAGTAATTTCTGTGTCATAATGCTTGACAAATGGGTTCGTTTTTGCTATGCTAGTGATATTACAAATTAATCAATTAGTTAATAAATTACCTGTTAGGTATTTTTTCTTTTAAGGGGATTACACAGTTTTCGGGTCGTTTGCAGAGCGTAACTGCATCATTATGATAAAACAAATATACAAAGTGAGTTTCGTGTTCGCATTCGTTCCATTTTTAACAATGCCAAGCACAATGCTTACTCTAAATATGGGTTCGTTAAATACTTCCTCTGTAACAAAGACAGAAGTATCTTCTGACGATTTAAGACAGTCTCATGCTGATGCTATTGATACTTATTTCAAGAATCATGATATGCCTCTTGAAGGAACTGGGATGGCTTTTATACTTGTTGCTGAAAAATATGGTATTGATTGGAATCTTCTTCCTGCTATTGCTGTACGTGAGTCTTCTGGTGGTAAACAAGCTTGTGGATATAATCCATTCGGTTGGGGATCATGTAAATTACATAATTTTATAAGTTATGAGCAGGCTATTGAAGCTCTTGGTAAAAATTTAGGTGGCGCTAGTAAAAATACAGCAAAGTATTACGCAGGAAAATCTTCTAAAGAAAAACTTTATAATTACAATGGAACAGTTGTTCCAACTTATCCAGACGAAGTTCTAGCTATTATGAAAAGTATCGAGACTGATACAAATTAAGTTGAAATAGTTTAATTATTATTTAAATCAATTTAATAAAGTATTGGTTCTCGTACTCAATACCAGAGTAAAACAAAAAGTCGTTCGCCTAAGGCGAACGACTTTTTGTTTTACTCAAATTAATTATTGAGTTGTTGTTGATGATGTAACTGGAGTTACTACTGGAGCTGTTCCTGTTGTAGAACGCTTTGTTTTTCTTTCTGCTGCTTTAGCTTGAACTTCTTTTCTTTTTGCTTCAACCTTAGCTTTTACTTCTTCTTTCTTTGCTTTCATTTCGTCAGCTTTAGCTTTTTTAGCTTCTTCTGCAACTGTAGTACGAGTAGCTTTAAGATCTTTAATCTTAGCTTCATACTCAGAACGAAGCGCTTTAATCTTTGTCTCCAACTCTTGTTGAATAGACTTTATTTGTGCATCAATTTCTTTAACAGGATTAGATGTTACAGAAGTATTTGTAGTAGTTGGTGTTGGTACAGCAACTGGTGTTGCTGTTGTATTTGTTTGAGCGAAAGCAAATGATGTAATTGCTGCTCCAACTAGTGTTGTAAGAATAACTTTTTTCATAAAAATATAAAATAAAAACTAATAAATAAGTAGCGGCCGCGCTACATAATTTAATTATACATTAAATTTTAAAAAATCAATGTTGATTAATATATTTTTTATCTCAGAAACCAAATTTTTGAAAAATTGTGCAGTGCAGAATATTGTCGCACTAATTTATTGTATTCTCTTAGAAATCTTACTAGATTTCTAAGTCTGCGAAGCCAAGCTTCTTGAACTGCGCAAAATCTGGTCGCGAGTACGCTCGCGATTTTGCGGTGTATATGAGTTAAGTGCCCATCCTCTCAAGCACTGTAAGGATATTCTAGCATCTTTACCCAGCTCTAAAATATGTATGTGGGTCTGGATATTTTTTCAAAAAATCTTCGATTAACAAAATATCATTAATATCTTTCTCTCTTCCTAGAGCTCTTTTAAAATCAATTACATCTGTTAGCTTTGTAAAAGCTACATCATTAATTATGTCAGCTTTATTTATCAGAGATTCAATGTTTGGTTGATAGTTATCTAAGGTAACCATCTTAGGGCTTGCTTCTGCAACACCAAAAAATACAACCTCAAAGTCAGGTTTTATTTGTTTTGTTTGCCATCCTTGATTTTTAAGTTCTTCATATAAATCTTGAGTTACAACTAAATCAATATCTCTGTGTGTACGAATATTATATGCAGACATAACACCACTACCAATAACTGCATACTTTCCTATTGGAAGGTTGAGAGCTTTTACTTGATTGAATATGTCATCATTATGTAATTGGGTCATGTACGATACTTTTTTCTTTTTGCGGAAATTTGAATTCCGATTTGTTGCAGTGATTGTGAGTTAAGCGCCCAGCACATCAACACTTATAAGGGTATTCTAGCACATTTTCAATGTGTACTTTTATGTAAGTGAGTTGAAATAAAATTAGATCATTTATCTTGTTTAGATTTTATAAGCAATAAATCCACCAGCTTCTTCAGTTGGAAGAAGTACATTAAAATTTCTAAGTTTATTTTCAACAATACCTCCATCTTCGTTTTCTACCTCAAGTTCAGATATTTTTTTGAATCCAATCTTTTCTAAAATAGTTTGTGTTTGTTTTAATGTTAGTATTTGTCCATCTTCTAATAAATCATTATGATATTTTACGTCATTATCATCATAAGCATATTTATAACCAAAACTAGTTATAATTAAAAATCCTCCACTTACAAGAACTCTATAAGCCTCAGATATAAATTTCTCAGCTTGTTCTTCCAGAGATATACTTGAATTAGGGCAATTAATTAAATTAGATGATGTAATACCTGCCACAGAGTTATCTGCAAAAGGTAATTCCAACGCATCTGCCTGCACAACTTCTAGATGTTGTTGATTAGTTATATATTTTAAATCTTGATGTGTAGATAAATTACTAATATTTATATCAACAGCAATTAATTTCGCATTTTTTTCACCACAAACATTCTGCAATTGACCATTCAAATGGTTTACTTGTTTTGTAAAATCAACAGCATATCCAGCACCGACATTTATTATAATATCGTTGGGTTTTATCAATTCGTTAAAAATTCTGTTGTAAGTTTTTTCAGAAACAGGATCATGATTTGGAAGATTAATTTGTTCATGATTAATAGACACCCTAGCTTGAGTTATTTGAACAAGTTCTTGATATTCTGGAGAAAGCGTAAAAGGTTTTGGTTCTTTCATTTTATAATTGTATCATGAAAAAACAGGTACATTAAATGTGAATTTTATATTTTGATAAGTGATTATCTAATAAATTATTACTTTTTATTTTAAATAAACTCTATAAATAGCAATCACTAAAAAAAGAAGACCTGCGAGTGCACAAAACATAGAACTATATATTAAAACAGCTCTTGTCTTTGTTAAATATGCAGCATTATTGTGAAATTTAATAGCTATTTTATTGTCACTAACCCAAACACGTTCAGACTGTGCGAAATAACTAGTTATTTGATCTGACAAAAAATTAACCAATGGGGAAGAAATTAAAGATATTAATAATGACATTATCGACCACGTAAGTAAACTTTTAGTAAAACAATCTATTATTGGTTTTGATTTATCAATAAACGACAATAGAAGGGTTAAAGAAGCTCCAGCAAAAATAGCCATATTCCAATGGAATTTTTTATTTCCTTCTCTAGCTTCTTTCATGCTAAGCTCAAATTTATTTTTAATCTCGTTGTCGTTCATTTTTATTTTATAGTATTCGAGTCACCCCGATACTTAGTTCTTATGGCGTAGGCAGAATATTGTTGCACTAATTTATTGTATTCTCTTAGAAATCTTACTAGATTTCTAAGTCTGCGAAGCCAAGCTTCTTGAACTGCGCAAAATCTGGTCGCGAGTACGCTCGCGATTTTGCGGAGGGAGCGAGATTCGAACTCGCGGATCCCGTAAAGGATCGACAGTTTAGTAAACTGTTGATTTAAGCCACTCATCCATCCCTCCAATTTATTTTATATTTTGTTTTAGCGGAGGCAGAATATTGTCGCACTAATTTATTGTATTCTCTTAGAAATCTTACTAGATTTCTAAGTCTGCGAAGCCAAGCTTCTTGAACTGCGCAAAATCTGGTCGCGAGTACGCTCGCGATTTTGCGGAGAGTGTGGGATTTGGTCACAACATTTATTTCTCATTAATTCGAAATATAAATGTCGCGACCCCCATTCAAACCCCAACGAAAGATAAGCAGTTATCTTTCTTACTCTCTCGCAAAATATATTCACAAGCTCATTATTTTTGGCGGAGAGTGTGGGATTTGAACCCACGGAGGGCGTAAACCCTCGCCTCGTTAGCAGTGAGGTGCCTTCGACCGCTCAGCCAACTCTCCTAAATTATCAAGAAAAAATCTTTCGATAATTAGTAAATACTATCACATTTTAAATATTTATAAAAATTAATAAATAGTTTTTCGTTAAGTTGTTATTTACAAAATAAATTTTTATAGTAATATATGTTTAGGTGGATTTATCGCCTATTTTTAACATAAAAGATAAAAAGGGGAATGAAATGGCAAAGAAAGTTGTTGTTGACCCAGTAGCCTTGGAATATGCTCGCAATAACGCTGTAAACAGTAAGGAACGCAAAGTTTTTGATGGTTCACAATTCATTGTAAAAGGTGAATATAAAGGTGGGCCAAAAAATAAAATACTCACATTTACCATATCAACCCAAATATCAGTTAAACCACCACCAGCACAACAAACATTTTTTCATCAGCCATAATAAATAGAATTTTGAATGGGTGATGAATAGTAGGGCGCAGAAAATTTATCTCTGCGCCCTTTATTATTTTTGTTATAATCTAAAAATGAAATTGAAGAGGAATAAATCGATTGGAATATTTGATTCTGGTTTTGGAGGATTAAATATTATGAAGGAGATAGTAAAGGAGTTACCAGAATATGATTATGTGTATTTGGGTGATACAGCTAGAGTTCCTTACGGAGGAAGATCAAAAGAAGTAGTTTATGATTTTGTGAAAGAGGCTGTTGATTTTTTATTTAAAAATAATTGTGAATTAATTATTGTAGCTTGTAATACAGCATCAAGTGATGCATTACATAAGATACAGCAGGAACATTTAAAAAAATATAAAAATAAAAAAGTATTAGGTGTAATTATTCCAGTTGTAGAACACACATCTCTAATAACAAAAAATAAAAGAGTTGGTGTTATCGCCACAGAAGGGACAGTTCTTTCAAAATCATTTCCAAGAGAATTTTCTAAATTAGACAGTGATATAAAAATTTTTCAAAAAGCTTGTCCTTTACTTGTACCAATTATTGAAGCTGGGGAACATAATTCACTATGGACAGATTTAATTTTAGAAAATTATTTGAGAGAATTGATAAAAAAAGATATTGATACTTTAGTTTTAGGATGCACTCATTATCGTATTTTAGAAAAGAAAATAAAAAATGTAACCGGAAAGAAAATTAAAATAATTAGTGAAGGAAAAGTTGTGGCAGATAAATTGAAAGACTATTTTAAGAGACATAAAGAAATAGAAAAAGTTTTGAGTAAGAAAGGTAAAAGAGAATTTAATTCAACAGACACAATAGATAAATTTGAAAAATTAGGAAGCAAATTTTTTGGAGAAAAAATTAAAGTAAAAAAAGTTAAAATAAATTAAATAAAAAACAAAAAATCGCTGGGCACTCCAGCGATTTTTCGTATTTAATTTTTCTCTGGTATTTGAAAAATTTTTATTCGGCACCTTTATATTTATTCGTGCCTAAACATATTATATACGAAAATAAAAAAAAGTGAAATCATATAAATTTAGTTGTTGATAACTCGAAGTATAGTTGTGTATAACGATTTGACTTTTATGTGTCTTTTTTTGTTATACTTATAATAGTCGCTTAATTATGAAATTAAAAAATTAAATTTATTTATGAAAAAAATATTAGGAACAGCATTAATATTTGTTTCAGCAACATCTTTTGTGTTTGCTCAAACAAATGAAAATAGAAATGAAAGACAGGTTCGTCCAATGATGCCAAAAAATATTGAGCAAAGAGTGGAGAATAGATTAGATGAGAGAGGGGTCATGATGACAACAGGTGATGCTGTAATCGACGCACAAATCAAAACTCTTATACAAGAAAGAGATCAAAAGATTAAAACAATCAACGATGAGTATGCTACAAAATTAAAAGCACTTATCGGAGATAAAAAAATCTTACCTACATCTGCTTTTGGGAAAAGAATGATGGATACAGCATCAGGAACAATTAGAAATATGATTGGTGAGGTTAGAGAAAATGAGAATAGAGGTGATGACTTTAGAGGTGTAAATGCTTCATCAACAGTAACTGCTTCAGGAACTGTTATGCAAATTAATTCTCGTCAACCAGAAATTAAAAACTTTTTCAAAAATATTCCATTTCTAAATAAGTTTTTTAGTGGAAACGAAAAATAAATAATAAGAATGAAGGATAATAGATAAAGAAAAAAATCAAATGCAAAATACCGCGCCGTAGGCGCGGTGTTTTGCATTATTTTTTAATCCTTCATTCTTCATTAGTGTGCCAACGTTATGGCTTTTATATTTTTAAATCCATTTTT
>CAIQWN010000012.1 GCA_903875555.1 uncultured bacterium | reverse complement strand
TTCTCGTCCAGAAGAAATCTCTGCAATGATCCTCCAAAAAATTAAAGCAGATGTAGAAGCAAAGCTTGGTGAGACAGTTACGCAAGCAATCATCACTGTGCCTGCATATTTTAATGACACACAAAGACAAGCAACAATCGCCGCAGGTAAAATCGCAGGCCTTGAAGTGATGCGTATTATTCCAGAGCCAACAGCCGCAGCTCTTGCGTACGGATTTAACAGTACAAAAAATGAAAAGATTGCTGTGTACGACTTTGGGGGTGGAACATTTGATATTTCAATTCTCGAAGTGGGTGATGGTGTTGTGGAAGTAAAATCAGTTGATGGAGACTCACACCTTGGTGGTCGTGATATCGATCAAAAACTTGTAGAGTATTTAGCAAATGAATTTAAAAAAGAATCTGGTGTTGATGTTACCAAAGACCCGCTAGCGTTACAACGTCTTGATGAAGCAGCAGAAAAAGCCAAGCACGAACTTTCTACACAAGTAGAAACAGAAATAAATATTCCATTCATCACATCAGATGCAAACGGACCAAGACATTTTTTGATTAAACTTTCTCGTGCGAAATTAGAAGAAATTGCTCGTGAATTCGTAGAAAGATCAATCGAAATTACAAAGCGCGCACTCGCGGCTTCTCCATTCAAGAAAGAAGAAATTCACGAAATCATTATGGTTGGAGGACAAACAAGAATGCCAATGATTGTCGAAGCGGTGAAAGAATTGTTTGGAAAAGAACCAAACCGTTCAATCAATCCAGACGAAGTGGTGGCTCTTGGTGCGGCTGTGCAAGCGGGAGTACTTCAAGGAGATGTAAAAGACGTTTTGCTTCTTGATGTGATTCCACTTTCACTTGGTATCGAAACAATGGGAGGTGTTGCAACAAAACTTGTAGAAAGAAATATGACTATCCCAACACAAAAGTCACAAACTTTCTCAACAGCAGCAGATAATCAAACCTCAGTAGAAATTCACATTGTTCAAGGTGAACGTCCAATGGCAACAGATAATAAATCACTTGGTAAATTTATTCTCGATGGTATTCCACCTGCACCTCGCGGTATACCACAAGTTGAAGTTTCTTTTGATGTTGATGCAAACGGTGTGCTGAGTGTAACAGCGAAAGATAAAACTTCTGGTAAATCTCAATCAATTCGTATTGAAGCGTCATCTGGACTTTCTGACGAAGATATCAAGAAGATGCAACAAGATGCCGAAGCTCACGCCGAAGAAGACAAGAAGAAAAAAGAATTTGTTGAAGAGAAAAATATGGCGGATCAATTAATTCATACAGCAGAAAAATCTTTAAGAGATGCGGAAGGAAAAATCTCTGAAGATTTAAAGAAAGAAGTTCAAGAAAAAATCGAACATCTAAGAGTAGAAAAAGGTGGAGATAACATTGCAGAGTTAAAAGCAAAAGCAGAAGCACTCTCAACATCGATGATGAAGATTGGTGAAGAAATGCAAAAGCAAAACCAAGCAAATCCATCTGCTACTCCAGAAAATAAAGATGAGACAAAGGAGGGTGGGGAAGAAGGAGAAAGCAAGTAATAAGTAGAATGTAGTAAGTAGCAAGGAAAATTCAATCGACATTGACAAACACAGTATAAAATGATATACTGTGTTTGTTACTTTTTAGATAGGGATTAAAATGAATATCACATTGGTGGCAACAGGTTTCATTTTTGGGGGTCTGCTTTTCCGTTCTTTTATTTATTACCGCGAACAAGTATACCTTTTCCCAGCAGATGTTGTTGTGACCAGTCTTGGGGTGGCGGCGATAGTTGCAAACCAGTTACATTTTTTTTGATTCGCCGGAGACAAAAGTTCGTCTCGCGGCGAATTTTTGTTTTTGTATTGTCATTCCTGCGAAGGCAGGAATCCAGTGTGTTTGAACTACAGTTCAAAATATAAATCTCTCCACTGTAAATTGTCTTTTTCAATTAGTTTAACTTTCCAATTTCTTTTCCAAACTTTAAGTTCTTTTTCTTTTTGTATTGCACTTTCTACGTTTTCTGTAGATTCATACCATACAAGAGTATTTATGTTATGTTCTTTTGTAAAACCTTCTACTAACTTTTCTTTATGTTCAAATACTCTTCTCTTTAAATCATTTGTAACCCCAACATACAAAGTTCCATATCTCTTGCTTGCTAATATATAAACATAATATTGCTTCATTATAATATTGTAACAAACTAACACACTGGATTCCTGCCTTCGCAGGAATGACAAATACGGGGAAACTGCTTACTTATTATCGCGCTCAATGGACGGTTGCGCGATGCGATTCCGCTGAATCGACTACTTGCTACATACTGCTCTCTTGTGATATAAATTACCTATGACGAAAACTAAAAATTATTATGATTTGCTTGGGGTTAGTAAAGACGCCAGCAAAGACGATATTAAAAAGGCTTTCTATAAGCTTGCTGCTAAATATCATCCAGACAAGAAAGGTGGAGACGAAGCAAAATTCAAAGAAGTAAACGAAGCGTATCAAGTTCTTTCTGATGAAAAGAAAAGAAAAGAATACGATACATACGGACAAACATTCAATGGACAAGGCAAGCAAGGTGGCGGTTTTGGTCAAGGATTCGGAGGGTTCAATGCTTCTGATTTTCAAGATATGAATTTCGATTTTGGAGACCTCGGAGACATCTTTGGTGATATGTTTGGTGGTGGTTCTCCATTCGGCGGTGGCAGTCGTCAAAAGCGTGGACGTGATATCTCTCTAGAAATAGATATTCCATTCACAGAAGCGATTTTTGGAACAGAGAGAAATGTTTTAATAAGCAAGATTGGAATTTGTAAAACTTGTTCTGGAACAGGCGCACAAAAAGGCACAGGAACAGTTACATGTTCTATTTGTAACGGTCAAGGAAAAATTCGTGATGTGAAGAGAACCCCATTTGGTGCATTCCAATCTGTGAGAACTTGTGATACTTGTCATGGCAAAGGAACAGTTCCAAAAGAAAAGTGTCACGACTGTCGTGGGATGGGTGTTCATAGTATGCGCGAAGAAATAAATATTAATGTTCCAGCAGGAATTAATAATGGTGAAATGATGAGATTAAATCAAATGGGTGAAGCGGTAAGTGGTGGAACCTCTGGCGATCTTTATGTAAAAGTAAATGTAACTCCACACAAAATTTGGAAAAGAGAAGTAAATGATTTGGTTATTAAACACAGTATAAAATTAACTGATGCTTTGCTCGGTGTGAAGCAAACTATCGCAGGACTTGATGGAGATATTGCAATTGATATTCCAGCAGGAGCAAACACTGGAGAGATTCTTCGTGTTCGTAGTCGCGGTGTGCCAGATGTTCATAACAAAACAAAGAGAGGTGACGTTTTGATTAAATTAGATATTTTAATGCCAAAGAAGTTGTCGAGACAAGCAATGAGGTTGGTAGATGAATTAAAGGAAGAAGGATTGTAAAATAGTTATTAGTTTGTAGTTATTCGTTATTAGTTGAATGCGAAATACGTGGGTGACACCTTACAGTGTTGCATTTGTATGTTATTATTACTTTATGAAAAGATTTTTTATTTTAATAAATAGACCTCAATGTGCTGGAAGCGGAAGATTTGAAAAAATGTTTTTAGAAAAACATCCAGAAACTTTTTTTGTTTCTAAAGATAAAATAAAATGGCTTATTTCTGATTATAAAAAAGAAAAATATTCTGATACTGGGACATTAAATAGAATGTTGCTTGCTTTAACAAAACAAATAGTTAAAGAAGGTTTGTCTATAATTTTAGAGACTACTTTTGATTTAAATAAAAACGAGCATAAAGATTTTAAAGAATTAGCAGAGAAAAATAAAATGAGATTTGTAATATTAAATCTAGAAGCACCAGTAGGGTTGTCTCTGACTAGATTTAGAAATAAAATGGCTAAAATTAAAGAATCAAGCACAATAACTAAAGTAAGTAATAGATCAGAAAAAAGATTTTTTGAAATTTTTAATAGTTATGATAATCAAAAAAAGTTTGGAGATTTAACTTTGGATTTAACAAAAATAGACGAGTTAACAGCAATTTCTAAAGTTGAAAAACTAATAAATTCGTAATGATTGACATTCTTTAATATTATTGTTATAGTTGTTTACATATTTAGCCAATGGCTCTAAAATAGAAATTGATTTCTATTTTCTCTCGTTTCTACCAATCTTAATCTAAAGGAAAATTTATGGACACATTTTATAGTTTTATTTACGAATATATTTTCGTGTATGCTTGGCTTATTGCAACAACTTTTATAAACGTTATCGCTCCAACTTCTGGGTCTACTGTAATTAATCCAGTGACAGCATTTTTTCTTGATCCTCAAAGAGCGATCGGTATTAGTGCTTTTATGATGTTTGTAACAGGTATACATCATGTTTATCTTTTTAGAAAAGAAATATTTTCAGAAAAGAAAAATATAGAAGTAATAAAATCAATGTTACCGTTAACTATTGTTGGTGCGATAGTGGGTGGGTTTTTAGTTTCGTATTTAAACATAAAACTCTTAACGGTTATTATTGTTATTGTGTCCACACACTTCATATATAAAACAGTTAAACAAATAGTTCATAAAGAGGAATACGTAGAAAGAGAAAATAATGTGTTTGGTGCTGGTCTTGTTGCTTTGTTTACTGGATTTTTGCAAGGTGCGGGAATGCCTGGGGCTGATGTAAGAAGTAATTATTTAAGAACTGTTCTATCGGAAGTATCGGTGCGTGCGACAAGTTCAATTTTTGGACTTACAAACTTTTTCATCGCTGGAACAATTATTTTTTTTAATAACAAACTTACAAATAAAGATATCGTTTTTGTTGTAACACTTGTTCCGTTTCTAATTATTGCGCAAGTTTATGGTAAAAAGTTTTTACACAAAATGACGGACACTCACGCTAAACTTTTGGCAATCAGTCTTTCTTCTGTCGGAGTTTTACTTTTAACTTACAAATATCTAATCTAAGGAAAATTTATGGATACATTTTACCAAGTTGTTATTTGCTCAATCTATTCTTTACTCGCTCCGATTGTTACAGCAGGAGGAGGGTCTATTGTCAGTAATGTTCTTACTTTTACTGGAGTTAGTCTCACAGTAGCCGCAGGTATGACAAGTTTTTACTTTTTGGCAAACTCTTTAATTGTTATTCCAGTTTTTTGGAAGAACATTATTTGGTCTGAAGTAAGACTGCTTGTTTTACCCGCTGCTATCGGTGCTTTATTGGGAGCTTTTTTCTTGATAAGTATTAATGAAACAATTTTACTTGGATTAATGTTCTTATTCTCTTTAAAGTTTATTTATGAATTTTCTCAAAAAGGCGCAAAGAAAGATCAAAATAAACTAGAGGTTTGGGTGGTTGGTATTACTTCTGGTTTTTTGACAGGGACAGCGCTGCCCGGAGGAGGATTCAGAAATAGTTATTTGCTTTCTCGTGGGTATAACTTAGCAAATGTACACGGGACATCAAATTTAATAGGGGTAGTATGCTGGATTATTAAGTTAACGGTGTTATTCAATGCTTCTGTTCTTTCGTTCGTAAATATTGAAGGTGTGTTTTATGCCTTGCCTGTTTTAATTTTAACTAATTATGTTTTGCAAAAGAAGTTAAAAGAACTTGGTCAACCAATATCAAAGAAAATCTCACTTATAGCTATGGTAATTTTCTCTGTTTACGCTTTGTGGAAAATTACTATGACATTGGTATAAAAAGATATTATTAAAACCCCTGAAGACGAGGGGTTTTTGTTTTTCGTATTGTCATTCCCGCGAAAGCAGGAATCTAGGTTTTGATTATAAACATTAGGCACTGGATTCCCACTTTCGCGGGAATGACACCCAAAGATACAGTTTCGTAATTCAAAATTAATTAACAACTTAAAACTAAAAACTTGGAACTAGAAACTCGTGTCGTGTTATAATTAATTAATGTTAAATGAGCAAATTATTGATGATATTAAAAAATTAATCGAGGGTGATGTGTCGGTGTCGGTAGAAGATTTAGAAACTTATGCGAGAGACACGAGTTTGTTTTATGTTAAACCGCAAATTATTGTATTTCCAAAAAATAAAGACGATGTTTCAAAATTAGTTAAGTATGTTTCTGATAAAAAAAATCAAGGACTGGATATTTCTTTAACCGCCCGAAGCGCTGGGACAGATATGACAGGTGGCCCACTTACACAATCGGTTGTGATGGTGTTTACGAAGTATATGAATCATATAATTGATGTGAACAAAGATTTTGCAGTCACAGAACCAGGGGTTTATTACAGAGATTTTGAAAAAGAAACATTAAAATATAATTGGATAATGCCAAGTTACCCAGCATCACGCGAAATTTGTGCGATGGGAGGTATTGTTTCGAATAATTCTGGTGGAGAAAAAACTTTGACCTATGGAAAAGCAGAAAGATATATCAAAGAACTTGATGTTGTTTTTGCAAATGGAGAAACCGACACACTTAAGGCATTAAATTTAGAAGAGCTAGAAAAGAAAATGAAGGAAAATACAGAAAGTGGTCGTATACACAAAGAAATATTTAAACTTGTAGAAGAAAATAAAGAAATAATTCAAAAATATAAACCAACTGTTACAAAAAACTCGTCTGGCTATTATGTTTGGAATGTTTTTGATCGTGAGAACGATATTTTTGATTTAAGTAAAATTATTGTTGGAAGCCAAGGAACATTGGCAATGGTAACGTCTGCAAAGATTACAGGCGTTGCTCCAAAGAAACACTCAAGAATGCTTGTTATTTTCTTAAAATCTTTCCATGACCTTGGTGCTATTGTTCCAGAACTTTTAAAACACAAACCAGAGACAGTTGAATCATATGACGAACATACTTTCAAAATCGCAATGAAGTTTTTGCCAGATATTGCCAAGAAAATGGGAGGAAGTATGATCAGTCTTGGTCTGCAATTCATTCCAGAAATGTTTGCTGTGCTTACAGGTGGCGTACCAAAACTTATTTTGATGGCAGAGTGGACAGGCGATGATGAAGAAGAATTAAAAAAGATTGTAAAAACTGCTTACGAAGATATGCATCGCTTTCCATTTGAAAAGGAAATGATCGAAGATGAACACGAAGCTAAGAAGTATTGGACATTTAGAAGAGAAAGTTTCAATTTGCTTCGTAGTAAATTAAAAGGTTATAGAACTGCACCAACGGTTGACGATCTTTGTGTTCATGCAAAAGATTTGCCAGAATATTTACCAAAACTTCAGGAAATTTTTGATAAATATAAATTAACTTATACAATTGCTGGTCATATTGGTGATGCTAACTTTCATATCATTCCTTTAATTGATATTAAACAAAAAGACATTATAAGTGATTTGTATAAAATGATGGAAGAGGCATACGACCTAACAATTTCTTTTGGAGGAACTATTTCTGGTGAACATAATGACGGAATACTTCGTACTCCGTATCTAGAAAAAATGTTCGGAAGTGAAATGGAAAACATATTTAAACAAATAAAAAATATTTTTGATCCACAAAATATTTTTAATCCAAACAAAAAAGTTAACGGAACAAAGGAATTTGCCTTAAGTCATATCGATAGCAAATAATATGCCATCTAGGATAATAAATGAAAAAGAACTTACTAGAAGTAAGGAGAGAAAAGATTTACTTGATATAGCAAGTATTGGACTTGATGCGATTGATACTTCAAAAATCTTAAAAGAAAAGCTGGTTTTAAATGGTAATGAATTAAAAATAGCAAATAAAATTTTTAATTTAAATAATTATGAGAAGGTTGTGGTTTTTACTATTGGAAAGGCTGGTGCCATAGCAGCACAAACACTCGAAGAAATTCTTGGTGATAAATTAACTTTTGGAATTGGCATAGACAAAGACAGTTTCGAAGGAAACAAAATAAAAGTTTATAAAGGTGATCATCCAATGCCGACAGAAGGTAATGTTTCTATTTCTACAAAAATAAAAGAAGAGGCACACCTTTTGACACATAATGATTTAGCGATCGTGGTTGTTTCTGGTGGCGGATCTGCACTTCTTTGTTATCCGATGACAGAATGTGAGCAGTCCGCGGTCTTGTATCAAGACTTTCTTTCATCTGGCGGATCAGTTATTGAATTAAACACAATCAGAAAGCATATTTCAGAAATCAAAGGAGGTGGTCTTGCAAAAATTTTGTATCCAGCGACAGTCGCATCGCTTATTTTGTGTGATGTTCCAGGGAATTATTTTTATGATGTCGCGTCTGGCCCAACTTACAAAGATAACACAACAGTAAAAGACTCAGAAGATATTTTAAAAAAATATAATATCACAACCAAGTTTAATTTAATCGAAACACCAAAGGAAGATGTTTATTTTGAAAAAGTTTTTAATTTTGAAATTGTTTCAAATCTTATAGCTTTAGAAAAAATGGCAAAGAGATGTGAAGAGTTGGGTTATCAATCAAATATTTTAGGTGCAGAGTTCTATAATGATGCAGATGTTGTTGTAGATAAAATGTTTGAAAATGCGAAAGAAAATACTGTGATACTTGTTGGGGGTGAACCAGCTTTAAATACTCATAATAAAAAAGGAAGTGGCGGAAGAAATGAAATGATGTCATTACTTGCTGTGTTTGAAGTTGGTGAAGATGATACATTTTTGTCAATCGCATCTGACGGAATAGACAACAAATCAGAATACGCAGGAGCAATTGTTGATATAAATACAAGAAAATATTTTTTAAACAAACATGAAGATTTAAATAAAGCGGTAGAAAACCTAGATCCAGAGCCTTTATTTAAGGGTGCGAAAGAATTAATCAAAACTGGTCCGACGGGTTCGAATGTTTCTGATTTATATTTACTTTTAAGAAAAAGAAAAGTTGATTCAAAAATAAAAGAAGTTATCGCAGAAGAAATAGAAGACTCAAGAAAGAAAAAAACAATAAAAGTAACAGTGAAAGCGAGCGACAAAGAAGGAAGTTTTTCTGTTCCAAGTGGTGCAAGTACTGGTTCTCGTGAAGCACTTGAACTTCGTGACAAAGACGGCTCTATGGGCCAAGTGATTTTAAATATTAAAAATATAATTTCTAAAAATTTAGTTGGCTTTAATGTTTTTGATCAAGAAGGAATTGATAATTTACTTTTGAATCTCGATGGAACAAAACAAAAAGAAAAGTTAGGAGGCAATACAATGATCGGCGTGAGTATTGCATGTAGCAAACTTGGCGCCTCACTTCAAAACAAAGAATTATTTTTGTATTTAAGAAATTTAAAAGAAATTAAAAGCGAAAGAATACTACCGTTTCTTTATGTGAATTTAATAAATGGTGGCAAGCATGCTTCGTCACCACTTGCTTTTCAGGAATATCACATAATTCCACAAACAAATAATTACGATGAAGCGTTTAAAATTATTAATGATGTTATTAGTAAACTTGAAGAGATTATTAAAGAAAGAGGGTTTCCAATTATAAATGGTGATGAGGGCGGATATGTTCTTCCGTATGATGATGTGATTTTACCGCTTTATATTTTGAAAGAAGCGTGCGAAAGAGTGGATGTTTATGAAAAAGTTAAGTTTGCACTCGATGTTGCCTCATCTTCTTTTTATATCAAAGATACAAACAAGTATTTAATTGGTAAAGAAAGCAAGACTAGTGATGACTTGATTAATATTTATAAAAAAATAATTAGTGAGTTTAATATTTTATCAATCGAAGATCCATTTAATGAAGAAGATTTTGAAAGCTTTGCGAAATTACGTCAGATATTTCCAGATTTAATTGTCGTAGGGGACGATTTGACTGTAACGAACGCGTCCGTTATCAAAGAGGCAAGCGAAAGAAAAAGTATAAATGGTGTAATCATTAAACCAAATCAAGTCGGTACACTTTCTGAAACATTAGAGGCAATGAAGACCGCAAGAGAAAATAATATACATTGTATTGTGAGTCATAGAAGTGGAGAGACATTGGACGATTTCATTTCTGACCTCGCAATGGCATTTAATGTGTTCGGAATTAAGATTGGTTCACCAAAAGCAAAAGAACGTATGGTAAAATATAAAAGACTGGAAGAGATAGTTAGGCTAGGGACTAGTAATTAGCCAATAGGGTTTAGGAAATTTAAATACAAAAGTTTTCTGTGGGTGTCATTCCCGTGAAAACGGGAATCTAGGTTAAAAAATAAAAGTTCTGCAAGGCAAGACCTTGCACTGAATCCAGCAAGGTCTTGCCTTGCAATCCATAAAATTATGAAATCAAAATTAGTTTATATTACAAGACAAATTCCAGAAATCGGCGTTAACCTTTTGAAAGATCAAGGATATAAAGTTGATGTTTTTAAAAAAGACAGACCGATTACAGAAAAAGAATTACTCTCTGCACTATCAAAGAAAAAATATGACGGTATTATCTCTCTTTTAACAGATCATATAAACAAAGAAGTTCTTGATGTTTGTCCTAATGTAAAAGTTGTGGCAAATTACGCAGTCGGTTATAACAATATTGATGTAGAAGAAGCCAAGAAAAGAAAAATCATTGTAACAAATACGCGCGGGACATCGGCTCATGCGGTTGCAGAATTCACTGTGGCATTAATTGGTACCGTAACGACGAGAATTGCCGAAGCAGACGAATGGACGCGTAAAGGAAAATGGAAAGGTTGGAATCCTAATTTGTTTATGGGAAAAGATATTTTTGGAAAGACTGTTGGATTAGTTGGAAGTGGGGCAATCGGAAGTATAGTCGCAGAAATTTTACACAAAGGATTTAAATGTAAAATAATTTATTCTGATATAAAAAGAAATTCTGTTATAGAAAGTATTTGTGATGCGAGACATCTAAGTTTGGAAGAAGTTTTAAAGAATGCAGATATTGTTTCTCTCCATACACCTCTTCTTCCTTCGACAAAACATTTAATAAATAAAAAAAGTTTTTCATTAATGAAAAATGGTGTGGTTTTTATAAATACATCACGTGGGCCAGTTGTTGATGAAGAAGCATTGGTTGATGCACTAAAGAGTGGAAAAATTTATGGAGCAGGACTTGATGTTTTTGAAAGTGAGCCACATATAAATCACGGATTATTAAAAATGAAAAATGTAGTTGTGACTCCGCATATTGCATCTGCTCGCGAAAGCGCCAGAAATGAAATGTCTATCCTCGCTTGTAAAAATATTATTTCGGTATTAGAAGATGGAAAAGCTTTGACTGAGGTTTAATTATTGAAACTTGATTTCAAATGGATACATTCCCATACCACAAGAACCATGAAGGGTTGTGACATTTGGACTCCCTAAATCAATATCGGTTGTACCTGTTGATGGAAGAACTTTACTAATATTCATACTTGGAATACGAACAGAAGATGAACAGTCGAATGTTCCGTTGGTGTTTAATCTTAAAACAGTAGTTATACCAGCCTTAGCAACACTCTCTCGTGGCAGAAATCCACCCTTAGCTTTTATTTCAATAATTTGTTTTCCGTCCACAACACGAACGTTATTAATATACTCGTTTGCTGTTTGTGGTGCAAAATAAGAAAAATTTTTATCAACAAAAAAATATGAAATTCCTATAATTATTATTCCTATGATGATCGCAGTGATGTTTGATTTCATAATTTTAAAAATTAAAAATTGGTGGTATTACATCAATAATAACTAGACTATTAATTAAATTAAACAAACCAAATAAAATTACAATGAGACCAGCAGTTTTAAAGAAAATTCCAGATTTAGAACTTTTTTGTATCGAGAATGAAGAAAAACTAAGGAGTGCGAGAACTGGTAATGTTCCGACGGCAAATGCTAGCATTGTAAATCCTCCTTTCAAAAAACTTCCCGTCGAAAGAGTGAAGATTTGCATTGATTGAGTGAATCCACAAGGAAGAAAGAAAGTTGCGATACCAACTAGAAATGGAGTAAGCGTATGATTTAAATTAATTATAGACTTTGCTCTTGTTGAAATAATTTTCGGCATCTTTGGTATAAGTTTTTTTGCAAAATGAAAAACATCAAGAAGTTTTATTCCGAGAATAATCATCACAAAAGCAATAATTATATCTAAAATAAATGTTGTGGTGATATTTAAAGTGAAAACAGAACCAACTGAACCAATTACTCCACCTAAAACAAAGAATGCAATCAAGCGACCAACATGAAAAAGAATCTGTGGTTTGACTTTATCTCCTTCTTTAGCAAAAGTTGCTGACATAGAAAGAACAAGACCTCCAACCATTGCCATACAACTAGAGAGTGAAGCAACTCCACCGATAATTAATGCGGTGGTATAAGAAACATTTTCTCCATTTATTAAATTAACAATTCCTAATTTTTGTAAAAGAATAAATAACAATATAAATAAAATCGCGACAGGGATAGCAATTTTGAATTCTGACCAAGTTTTTGTGACAAGTGTTCGGTTTTCCATAATTACTAAAGGTACTTTTTAGTTATTTTGATTCCTCTTTAAATTATATTTGTGCGTGATACTCCACATTGTGATTACACGACGCGGAGTCCTACAAAAATATAGTCGCCTCGCTTCTTATTTTTGTGGACCCTAGCGGATTCGAACCGCTCGCCTCTGGAGTGCAAAACCAGTGCTCTAGCCAAATGAGCTAAGGGCCCATATTTAGTTTCTTAATTCTATCAAGTTATTAAACTTAATATTCAGAAAGTCTAACATAAATTTTTGTTTTCGTGAAGATGTGATAAAATAAGAAAATGTTAGATATTAAATTTATCAGAGAAAATAAAGACTTAATTAAGTTTGGTGCGGAAAAAAAGCATATTAACTTTGATGTGGAAGAACTTGTAAAAATTGATGATGAAAGATTGTCAATCCGCAAAGAGGGAGATGAACTTCGTGCAAAACAAAACTCTGCTTCTACAAAAATGGGAAATCCAAATCTGTCGCAAGAAGAAAGACAAAGTATTCTTGAAGAGATGAAAACTGTAAAAGAAGATCTTAAGAAGATTGAAGAAAAAGAAATACCCGTAATGAATTCTTGGCATAAACTTATGCTCGCTGTACCAAACATTCCCGATATGTCTGTTCCAGAAGGAACAAGTGACGCAGATAATATGGAAATTAGAAAATGGGGAGAGATAAAAAGTTTTGACTTCACTCCACTTGATCACATCGAAATAATGGAGAAGCAAGATATGGTTGATTTTGAAAGAGGGACAAAAACATCAGGGTTTAGGGGTTACTTTTTAAAGAATGACGGAGCGATGCTCGAAATGGCTCTGTGGCAATATGCAATGCAAAAGTGGCAAGCAAAAGGATTCACTCCAATGCTTGTGCCATCACTTGTGAAGCGTGAGACATTGCTTGGAACTGGATATCTTCCACAAGGTGAAGATGATTTATATAAAGATGATCAAGATTATTTGGCTGGTACAGGAGAGGTTGCGACAATGTATTATCATTCAGGAGAAGTTTTGGAAAATTTAAATGAACCAAAAAAGTTTATTGCATGGAGTCCTTGTTTTAGAAAAGAAGCTGGAAGTCACGGTAAAGATGTGAAAGGTTTAATTCGTGTTCATGAATTTTATAAATGTGAACAAGTGGTTTTGTGTTCTGCGAGTCACGAAGAATCTGTCCGACTTCACGAGGAACTAACAAGAAATGCCGAAGAGATGATGGAAGAATTAAATATTCCATATCACACAGTTGTTAATTGTGGTGGTGATTTAGGATTAGGACAAGTGAAGAAATACGACATCGAAGCGTGGGTGCCTTCACAAAATAAATATCGCGAAACACATTCATCAAGTTACTTCCACGATTTCCAAACTCGTCGTTTAAATATTCGTTACAAAGATGTTGATGGAAAATTAAGATACGCTCACTCACTGAACAATACCGCACTCGCAACACCTCGTATGCTTACAATCATCGTAGAAAATTACCAACAAGCAGATGGGACAATCAAAGTGCCAGAAGTTTTGGTGCCGTTTATGGGAGGGAAGAGGGTGATCGGAGTACCAATCAGATAGGTGTTAGCCACTAGGGTATAGCCAATAGAAATACAAAAAGACCCAGCAAGGCAAGGGTCTTTTTGCTATTGACTCTTTTATAAAATATTGTTAAACTATTAAAGTTAGTTCCGAGTAAATGTTATTTTTGGATAAATGGAGGGATAAGATGAATCAGTATATTAATCTGCTGTATCAATATCGTAATGATTATGATATTGATGAAGAGGACAGTAAATGGGGAGGTTTAATCTTTATTATTCTTACAGTTATTTTACCTCTAACTTTAATAATTATCCTCAGTAAAATTGAGCATATTGGCGAATCAAACAAGGAAGACCAATTGCGTGCAAAGTTGGGGTGTCAATATTATGAAGCTGTTGGAAAAGTAAACAGCACAGACTCGTGTGTTGAGAATGGTGCTGGGGGTGGTTAAAAACCACACCAATAAGATAAGAATGTGAGCTACCAGACTTTGGTAGCTCATTCGTTTTTTGTATTTTTCTGTGTAGGTCTGCGTTTGTTCTGCGTGAGTCTGCGCTTATATGATAATATAAGATAATGAAGAGGAAGACTTTTAATAAGATGAGGAAATATTCTTTGATAACTATTGCTGTGCTCGCTGTTATTGGGATTTTTTATTCTATATTTGCGATACAGTTTATTAGAATTTATTCTTTCGATGTTGATTATCACGATGATTATTATAGAAATCAAGTTGTTGATGAATTAAACAAAACTCTTAATGAAAAATATTTGAAGTTTATTCCAAAAAATAATCTTTTAACATATTCGGGAAGTGAAATCAAAAATATAACCAAAGGGATAATAACTGACGCAAAAGAAATCTCTGTTCATCCAGAAAATTTTCATACAATAAAAATAAAAATTACAGAATATAATCCTGCTTTTAGATTAAGTAATTCGGGTGTCATTCCCGCGGAGGCGGGAATCCAGGTCTCGAATTTTAACGCAATGTCTGATAGTGGAATAATTTATGACGAACTCGACAGTGTTAGTGGTTTGCCACTACTAATAATTTCTACTTCGACTAAATTAATTTTAGATAAAAATTTTATATCTAATATTTTAGATTTAAAAGAAAAAACTGATAAGGTTTTATTTGTGTCGAATGAAATAAATATAAATGAGATTAATGAAGTCACTTTTAAAAACAAAGAATTAAATCAAACTATTATTTTTAAAGCAGATAGTGACTTTAATAAACTCTGGTCTACTTTGATTAGCGCAATAGATACAGATCCACTGAAAGAAAAATTAAATCTTAGAAGAAATGAAAGTTATTACATTAATTTAACAACGGGTAATAAAGTTTTTTATAAATGGACAAACGATAAAGCAAAAGATATAATCGCAACATCAACTATTAATAATATTCACTAATTATCAGTTAATAATTGATTGAAAATTTAAAATTGGAAATTAAAAATTAAACATGAAAGTACCAGTACGCGGGTTTTGGCAGAACCTCATCGATAACAAATTAAATAAAGGAGAAACCCTGACTGTTCTCGCACCGATGGCAGATGTTACTGACGTCGCATTTCGCAGTATGATTGCAAAATATTCAAAGCCACACGGGCCGGACGTGATGTGGACGGAGTTTGTGTCAGCAGATGGATTATGTAGTGTTGGACGCGAAGTTTTGAAGCGTGATATGGAATTTAGTGATGCAGAACGTCCTGTTGTTGTGCAACTTTTTACTTCTACGCCAGAGAATATGTATAAAGCTTGCGTGCTTGCGCGCGAAATGGGATTCGATGGGATTGATATTAATATGGGTTGTCCTGATAAAAGTATTGAAAAACAAAAAGCAGGAGCGGCGATGATGAAGGATATAAAAAATGCACAAGAAGTAATTAAAGCAGCGCAAAGAGGCGCAGAACATATTCCGGTAAGTGTGAAAACGAGACTTGGTTATAACAAAATCGAAATTGAGAAATGGCTTCCTGCAATTCTTGAATGTAATATTCCTGTTCTTACAGTTCATTTAAGAACAAGAAAGGAGTTGTCGCTCGTGCCTGCGCACTGGGAATTGATGAATGAGGTTGTGAAGATAGTGAGAGAGAAAACAGGAGAGGTGAAAGATGGCGGGACAATTTTGATCGGTAATGGTGATGTGCTTTCGGTAAAAGATGGAAAAACAAAATGTAAAGAAACTAGTTGCGACGGAGTTATGATTGGTCGCGCAGTCTTCGGTACACCTTGGTTATTTAATGAAGACGATCGAGGAGCGAAGAGCGACGAAGACGTCCGTAGTCAGCAGACGAAGGACGCAAAACAATCAGGGAAGTCGTTAGAAGAAAAATTAAAAATAATGATTGAGCATACAAAACTTTTTGAAGAAAAATTGGGTGATATAAAATCATTTGCGATTATGAAAAAGCATTACAAAGCATATGTGCACGGCTTTGATGGCGCAAAAGAATTGAGAGTGAAATTAATGGAAGCGGAGAGTAGTAAGGAAGTAGAAGAAATAATTAATCAATTTTTGATTACAAAAACTGATCATGAATTATGGATTAAGGATGATAGATCAAGAATGGGAATATTTAAAAAACTGTTTACATTTTTTAAATAAACCCGCAGATGGAGGCAGGTTTTTGATTTGTGTTTCTGTGTGTCATTCCAGACTTGATCTGGAATCCAGGTTCTTATATTTTAAACACAAAACCTGGATTCCCACTTTCGTGGGAATGACAATGCAAAAAATTAAATTTTATTATTAGGAAGTTTTAAGGAGAAGGTTGAACCTTCTTTTTCCACTGATTTGAAAGTTAATTCTCCGCCAGTTAGTTTTAATATTTTATTCGTGAGCAGTAGTGATAGTCCTGTGCCTTGTGTATCATTTTTTACACCTGCTCCACGAAACATTTCAGTTCCAATTTTCTTTTGTTCATCTTCTGGAATGCCAATGCCTGTATCAGTAACATCAATTAGTAGATCGTCGTTATATTTGAAACTAATTTTAACTGTGCCGTTTTTTTTGTTATATAAAACTGCGTTAGCAATAAGTGTATTCAAAAATATTTCGATAGATTTTTTATCAAAAGAAAATAAAGCAGGGTTTGTTGGAAAATCTTTTTCAACTTTTAGATTTTTTTCTTTAATTTCTTTTTCTAAATTGTGTAAAATATTATCAACAATCAAAGCAATATGAATTTCTTCATTTGTTATGGCGTATTTTCCGTTTTCGGTGTGAGTAATTTCTAGAAGATTATTTATGAGTGTGCCCATTCTTTTATTTCCTTCATAAATCGCATTTAGAATTTTCTTTTGAGCTTCAGGAACATCACCTAATGTGCCATCAAGAAGCATTTCGGTATTCCATCTCATAGATGCAAGTGGAGCACGAAGTTCGTGAGCAATATATGATATAAAATCAGTTTGTAATTTTGTCTTATCCATTGTAATTAAAACTTAATGGTTAAATAATTTTTGTTACAACAAAAATTATTTAACAGGGTAAATTATTGTGTTACAGAAATTGTTTCATTAGATTCAGTATGTAAAGCACAAACAGTTATACGGTTGGTTGTAGGATTCTTATAAACAGAGTATCCAGAACCATTAGTAGATAGTGATGATGAAGGGTCGACAGGAATAGCAGGTAAAAATTCTGCTTTAATACCAACTAGATCTGTATTTAAATCTGTAAGACCAGCACAAGAGGTTGCCCCAGTTCTACAAATCTCAAGTGCTGGAGATGAACAGTCTGTGGAAACTAATATTGCTGTAGGAAATACCCCGCCTTTTGAAATATTGTATTGGTAGATTGCTGAAAGAATAGAGCGAATATCTGATCTTCTAGTTGCGTTTCTTGAGTCACTCATTGTTTTTGTTGGGTTAACAGCAAAAATAACAATACCAGAAAGAATTGCGATAGCAGCAACAACAAGTAATATTTCTAGTAGTGTGAATCCCTTAAGATTTTTATTTTTCAACATGGAATAAATAATAAGCAAATGCTTTTTATATGATCTAATTATACCATAAGTATCTTTACCACAATAAAGTGGATAACTTCATATCTCTTGCCAAGATAAGATTTTTATTTTATTATTCGGACTTAAATTATTTATATCAATTAGAGTTGAGGTTTTTTTGGTCACATTGTTTATATTTCCTTCACTTAGTATTCTTTTGTTTAAGCCTTCGTTAAAAATAGTGAATAAACAATAACCACCATTTAAATCTAATCTTTGATTTGTAATTATAGTAGAACTCGCAACAGAAATAAAATACATTGCTTGTTCTGTGCATGTGGTAGCCAAAAATTCTGCTTTATTTTTATTTATATACAGAGAAGAAATAAGGGTATTTGATATTTGTTCGTTGTAAAGTGAAAGTATAATAATACTTCCAACCACCGAAAGGATAATAGTAGATAATAAAACAATATAACCTTGTTTAATTTTTTGGAGTTGCATATGTTTCGTAGTTATTAGTAAAGTTAAATTCTTGTTTTTCGCTCGTAGTATTGTTATCAGCTGTAAAAGATATTTTAATTAATCCTTTGGTATTCAGAAGTCCTAGGTTTGTAAAAGTTAAATTAGTTATTTTAACTTTATTTGATGTGAGTGATATTGGAGGATTATTATCAACTGACATACTTATTTGATTATTGATTAAACTAATAATTATTGTCGTATTACTTGCATAGTTAAATGATAAAATAGGACTTGATGAAGAAGTGGTGGGGGAATTTATTATTTTTGCTTCTTGTATATATGAAGAAATTAAATTAAGTGCATAGTTTGATTCGTAATCAACATTATTTATTATCTTAGCCTTGTTAGATGTAAGAAAAAGTTCATTAGAAAAAGTTACTATGCCAGTTAAAATAATGCAAAGCAAACTTATATAGAGTAAAACTTCAATTAAAGAAAAAGCTTTTATTTTGTATTTAAAAATTTTCATATAGTTTGGTCACTTAAATAATTAATGAGTGTTATATTGCTATTTCTTCTTTCATTTTCTTGCCACGATACAGACACTTCAACTTTTTTAAGTTTAGTGTTGATACTGCTTATCGTTATAGTTCTTATTTGATTATTTCTTGTATCACTATTTGGAATTAAACTTATTTGATTATTTATTTCTGAAATTCCATAATTACCATCAACTAAATTAGTGAAGTTGTTGTCTCTAATATTCATAATAGCTTCAATACCTTCCTTTGCTAAATTATTAGCAGTATTTCTTTTTGCATTTAAGAAAATATTTTCTTCGTTGTCTAAAATACTTGTCATATAAACCGTCGTAGCAATAGCTAACACAGCAAGAGAAAGAATAACTTCAATTAAAGAGAATCCTTTATTTAATTTTGAAATTTTATTTTTCATTTTAATAATCAATAACACCAAATTCATTTATGTTTAGATTAATAGTTTTTTCATCATTAGAGATAACAACTAAATATTTTTTATTTAAGGTGTTTAGTTTCGGGAAAATTATTTCGTTATCACCAGAAGTGGTGAAATTTCCATAAGAATCATAAGGCTCGTCAAAATTTTGATCTCTTGATGAGTAGTCGTTACCTTTAAACAAAGTGAATTTGTTGTTTTCTATTTTTACACCCCAGACGGAATCATAAAGAGAGGCAAGGGAATTGCTTTGTGCTTTGTGTAAAACAGAAATCAAAGTAGAAATATTTGAATTGATTGCTGTTTGAGAAACTATTTTTGTATAAATTGGTGGAGAGATGACAGAAACAACAGTGATTAGAGCGATGACAAGTAATATTTCTAATAATGTAAATCCTTTCATATTATCGGTTTATGTTTCCTGTCAAAGAATAGATTGGCATTATAACCGCAAGCGCAATTGCGACAACCACACCCCAAACAATAACTAGAAATATTGGTTCTAAAATTATACTTAGATTTCTAGCAGAGGTTTCCGTTTTTTTAGAATACTTTTCATCAAGGATTTTTAAAACGCTTTCTAATTTACTTGATTTTTCTCCTGAAATAATTAATGTTTGTACTGCCGTAGGAAAAAGTTCATTGCTATTTTTATATAAAGCAAAAGTTTTTTCGAAAGAATTTCCTTCTGTTAGAGAATAAGTTAGAAAGTCATAAAATTTTTTATATTTATAAACAGGTGTTGCGTTTGCAATAGTTTTAATTGCACTAACAGCTGGTATACCAACAGAAAGTAATGATGATAGCAAATATCCAAATCGAGAAATTTCTGTTTGTGAAAGTAAGTTTCCTATCCCTGGTAATTTAAACAAAATATTTTGACCATATCTTTTCGTTTTGTTATTTATAAATAAGAAATAAACAATAAAATAAATAAAAATAATAAATAATGGAACAAAGATACTTCCGTACTTACTTAGAAACGCACCGAATCCTAAAATTATTTTTGTGATTAACGGAAGTTTGATATGAAGTGAAGTAAAAATTGTTGCTAATTTTGGAAGCATAAGCCAAGAAATTAAAAGTGCAACTATAAGTGATACAGACAAAATAATAGAAGGGTAAAGCATTGCACTTGTTGTTTTTTGCCTGAGATCTTCACTTTTAGATCTTTCATCAATAAGTAAGTCTAAAGTTTTTGAAAGTGTTCCAGTTTTTTCTCCGAGTTCGATTAATTCTATTACATATTCTGGAAAAAGTTTTGAATTATTGATTGATTTCGATAATGAGAGTCCTTCATTTACATCAGATATCATTTTTTCTATGATAGTTTTCATTTGTGGAGATTTTTCTCCTTCTTTAATTGATTTTAAAGTATTAGAAGTGGAGACACCCGTTGTTAAAAGTAGGTTTATATTTTCTAAAAAAGAACTTTTCTCGTCGTTACTTATAAAATATTTTGCGTATTTATCCATAAATTATTTTTTTGTTTTTTCTTCGCCGACCACACGAATTATTTCTTCAAAAGTTGTAAGTCCTTGGCGAACTTTATCAATACCATCATTAAACATAGATTGCACACCTTGATTTCTAGCAATTGATTCAATAGAATTTTTGTCTGGATTATTTATTATTGCCTCCTCTAACTCTTCTGTAATTGGCAAACACTCAAAGACACCAACCTGACCTTTGTATCCTGTATAATTACAAACTTCGCAACCCGCTCCTTTATAAATTGTTTTAACTCCAAGTATTGGTGTAGATAATTCTTCACTATGAACACAAGACTGACAAATACGACGTACGAGTCTTTGAGCAATGATTGCTTCGAGTGTTGATGCAAGTAGAAATGGTTCGATACCCATATCCAGAAGGCGAGGAATAACAGTGACTGCATCATTTGCGTGGAATGTAGAGAAAAGAAGATGCCCTGTGAGTGCTGCGTTCACCGCGATCTCTGCTGTTTCTTTGTCACGAATTTCTCCAACTAAAATTACGTCTGGGTCTTGGCGGACAATAGCGCGAAGTCCGTTTGCAAAAGTTAAGTTTGTATTTTCATTTACCTGAACTTGATTAATTCCTTCAATGCGATATTCAACTGGGTCTTCAATCGTAGTAATGTTTATTGTTTTATTGTTTACGTGTTTCAGTGTGGCATATAAAGTTGTGGTTTTTCCAGAACCTGTTGGGCCAGTAACCAAAATCATACCGAAAGGTTTTTTGGAAACAGTCTCTATCATTTTTTGATTATCTGTAGAAAGCCCAAGTTCATTTAATGAAAAACTCCCAACATAATATGAAAGAATACGTAGTACAACTTTTTCTCCGAAGATTGTTGGTAAAATAGAAATACGTAAATCAGCAAGTTTACCTTCTTTTTCGAAATGCATTGATCCGTCTTGTGCAGAATTATGTTCATCAATACGAAGTGTTCCTTCTACTTTTATTTTATTTAAAATATTTTCATAATATTGCTTTGGAAGGCGACCAGCTTCTGTGAGTAAACCATCAATACGAAAACGAATAATAACCTCATCGTCTTCTGGTTCAATATGTATATCTGAAGCACGAACAGAAAGAGCGTCTTCTATAATTTGATCTATAATTTCAGGCGCAACATGTTTATTTTCTTGGATGATTTCAGAGAAACGAGTATTTAAAGTGTTTTTATAGACTTCTAAGAGTTCATCTATTTTTTGTTTAAGAGAATAAACAATTCTTACTTCAAAATCAGGGAAAGAAGTTGTAACAGCTTTTTTAATTTCATTTATTTTTTCTACATTATCTGTTGCGACTGTTAATATATTTTTTTCTTTAATAACAAGTGCAACATGATATTGTCTAGCAATGTTTTCTGGAAGTTTTTTGATTGTGTCTTCACTTGGTTTGTGATTATGTATATCGAAATATGGAAGTTTATAGTATTCTGCTGTTGCTTGAGCAAATAACTGAAATGAAAGTAATTTATTTTCGATTAGATAATTCAAAACACCATCTATTTGTTGTTCAGAACCCAAACCTTTTTGAAGCGAAGCCACAGCAGAAGAAAAATTTGCCTCTTCTACGTAATGTTTTTCAACTAAAATGTTTTTTAATAGTTCAATGTTCATGCTTATATAAGTGATTTTACTCTTTCAATAATTTGCGAAAGGGGTGTGTTTGATTTTACAAAATAATCTTTTGCACCAAGACTCAGAGCCTTGGTCTTGTCTTCCTCTTGTCCAAGATTTGAAGTTACAATAACCGGAATAGTGATATTTTTACTTTTCATTTCAGCAAGAACAGTAAAACCATCTTTTTTATCCATCATTAAATCCATTAACGCAACAGAAAATCCTCCTGTTATTAATAAATCAATAGCCTCTTGTCCATTGTTTGCAATTTGCGCAGTAAATCCTTCGTGTGTAAGTTTGAGTGATAAAACATTTGCCATTGCTGCGTCATCATCTGCTATTAATATTTTTTTCTGAGAATTCATATTGTAATTATAGCAATAAAAATATTTATTCATTGGGGAAAAAGATGTTTTTATATAAAAAATATTAGTGTTTGACAAGAGAAAACTTATATTGTAGGATGCGAATTAGTTGTATGGTTTTTGTTTCAGTTTAATAACCCACAAATGGAAGGAAGTAAAATGAATGATTTACCATCCTCAGCTGTGCTATCCAAACCAACCTTTGAACCGTTTAGTGTTTCAAAGATTATGTCAACAATAGAAACCCTTTCTTCAAAACTGAAAGACGATAATCGTTTGGCTATTGATGCCGACGAAATAAAGAAAATCGTACATGTTCAGGCGCAGTTTTTTGCGGAGCTTAAGAAGCTTCTGGAAATAGCGAAGGAGAAAATAAAAATAGGATTTACTCAAAAAGATGGAGAAGTTGTGGAATATTTTTTCACTTCTTCCTGTTTTGTCTTTGTGGACAAGGAAGGTGGGTATGTCACTACAAGAGACTATACCGCCATCGCTGAGGCATTCCGTCATATGAACCCATTGGAAACAGATAAGGGTCCAACATTTGCTGAATTCATAAACCAACAGTTCCAAGAACTTGTTGGAAAAATTACCAGCAAATGCAACGACAGTTCCTCATATTTCGAGAAGACTTAACGAAGTCTCGATAATCTGAAATGCAAACTAAGGGCCACCGAGTATTTCTCCGGTGGCCTTTTACAATTATTTATTTTCCTTGATTATGTTAAAATAAAACATATGAAATTCGACAGATATATCGCTCTATATAGAAAATACAGACCAGATAATTTTGATGATGTTTACGGACAAGAAAGAATAGTGTCTTTACTTCAAACTCAAATCGCACAAAACAAAATCTCCCACGCATACTTATTTTGTGGAGGAAGAGGGACAGGAAAGACAACAACAGCAAGAATTTTTGCCAAAGCAGTTGGTTGTAATGATGAAGATATTATAGAAATTGACGGTGCGTCAAATAGAGGAATCGATGAGATTCGTGAACTTCGTGAAGCTGTTCGCACGGCGCCATTTTCTTCGAAATACAAAGTTTATATAATCGACGAAGCACATATGCTTACAAAAGAAGCAGCGAATGCACTTCTAAAAACTCTTGAAGAACCACCAAGTCATGTGATTTTTATACTTGCCACAACAGATCCGCAAAAATTACCAAAGACGATTTCTTCTCGTTGTCAGATAATTTCTCTGGAAGAACCATCGGTCGATTTCATTTCCGAAAGATTGCTACACATCGCAAAGAAAGAAGGTGTTGGTTTGGATGAAGACACAGCAAAAATCATTGCCAATCATGGAAACGGTTCATATCGTGACGCAATTTCTCTTCTTGAACAAGTTCTTGTACAGTCAGACAAAAAAATTGAGAAAGAATTTGTTAAAAATTATTTAGGACAAGTGGAATTTGATATTGTTTATGATTTGGTAGAAGCAATTTGCAAAAAAGATATAAATAAAATCGCAAAAATTATAAATAAAGAAGAAAAAGATGGTAAAGACGCAGTTAAGTTTTTTGATAATGTGATTTTATTTTTTAGAAATGGATTACTTGTGCGTGCAAAAGAAGAAGGTCTGATTGAAAATATTAGCAAAGAAAATAAAGAGAAGATTATTTCTTTAACAAATACTCACCCAACAATAATCAATTCACAAAATCTTTTAACCTTACTTTCTAATCATTCATTAATCAAAAGCGCAGGAAAAAACGCGTGGACTGGAGTGTTTGCTATTGCAGTAACAATAGCAAAAGAATAATTTTGCATTTGTCATTCCCGCAAAAGCGGGAATCTAGGTCTGCGTTTAACGAAATATTTAAACCTGGATTTGCCAAGCTTCGAATTTGCTAATTCGCCTAGTCGACTGATTAGGAGTCGACACCTGTGGACGGGTTTTCACGGGAATGACATCCAGACACTCCGAATACTTCGTGCTAAAATAAAAATATGAGATTTAAAGAGATACTAAGTCATACTTTTAGGCATATCAACACCATTATTTTTATTTGGGGTTTTGTTTTTGATATTTTTATTTTACCAGATATCAAAGGTATAGAGGCGAAATTGATCGGTCTTCTTTATATTGTGATGGTTGCTTTGTTTATTTATTTTCGTGAGTGGATTATTTCTAGAAATACTGCGAGTTCTATGGAAGGAAAATTGTTTACTCTTTGTTCATTTGTGATTTCTTTCTTTTCTGGATCAGCACTATCGTTCGTCTTTGTTTATTCGATGCGCTCTGCCGAAATAACTTCATCTTGGCCAATTTTGTTCATGCTTTTACTCACAATGGTTATCAATGAATTCGTTTCTACTCACAATTTTAGATTTGCTCTCGATATTGGCATCCTTTTTACAGCCACACTTTTCTATATTATTTTTCATATGCCAGAAATTTTGCATAAGCAGAATGATAATGTTTTTCTAATCTCTATTTTTATTACTGCGATTATATCTTTGTTTTACGGACAAATATTACGCAAACTATCTCACACTGCCAATGCTGAAGCACCGAAAACTTTTGCACTCGCTATTGGCATTCCAATGATTGTGACTATGTTTTATTTTTTAAACGCAATTCCAGCCGTACCACTTTCGATTGATAAGATCGGTATTTATCATAATTTAATTAAAGAAGGGAATAATTATAAAATGGCAGAAGAAACTCAAAGTGGTTGGCTTTCAAAAATAAAAACGGAAGATTTTCACTTTACTACAAATGATAAAGCAATTTATTTTTATTCTTCAATAGATACACCAGCAGAAATTACAGCACCAATTTCTCATGTGTGGGAATATTATGATAATGAAAAAGAAAAATGGATAGAAAAAACAACCATCTCATTTAATATTGTTAGTGTTCGTGGAGGTGGATACAAAACTTATTCTGAAAAAGAAAATATCACTGAAGGTTTATGGCGTGTGACTGTGAAAGTTGGAAGTAACCGCGTAATCGGAAGAAAGAAATTTAATATAATTAAAAGTAATGACGAATTAAAATTGAATGAAGTAAATTTCTAAATTGTTTTTGAAAATTTTATTTCTTTTGGTTTTATTGATTTAGATTTATTTGGTTTATGTGTTGTACAAATTATTTCTGTGATTTTTCCTTCATTATTTCTTTCTATGTTTATAAAAATAAGTTGTGGAAATCTATTTATATTAATAAAAGTATGATTAATCTTACCTCTTATTTCAGATATATTTGTATTTTCTAAATCAGTACCTGATAATGCTTCGTCTAATAATTTTTCTAATCTTTCAATAAGCTCATTATTGTCTTTAAGGTTATACCAAGATTCTCGTCGTTCTTTTTCAATATCGATGATATCTGGTTCGTCGTTTGATGTATTGTCTGGTGAGTTTTCTATCATAAATTAAGTATATCAAAAGATAAATTATTTTTTATATTCTGGAATATTGGCAGATTTTCTTTCAATAAGTGAAGCTTTGCGAATATATTTTTTATTTTCTTTTGGGATAACAGATATAATTGGTGTGTCGTAAATTTTTTCGGCAATATCAAATAAACATTCTTGTGAAGTTATCCATTTTGTTCCAAACTTTTTTAAATTTATTGGTTTGGTATAACCGAGTAAAGTTTTTTCTCCATTCGTGACGAAAAAATATTCATGAAAGTATGACATCACAAGTTCGCGAACAGATTTATAAACTGGGTCACGAAAACGAAGAACATTGTGATTGGTTTTACTTATACATCCGTAGTAACCATTCTCTTTATATAAAGTTATTATGTGATCGAAGTCTCCTTTCTTTACTTTTAAACTCACAATGATCGGTTCTCTGCCATTTATAAGAAGTGCGGTCGCCGCGAGTAATCCACCTTCTAGGCAGTGTGCTTTTTTATTTTTAATAACAGATATAGGGGAATGACAAGTCTCTTTTCTTTTTTCGAAATTGAAAGGGGTAGAATCAAGATAGTCTTGAATCTTATTCGCCGTATTTAATTTTTTGAAAAATTTAATTTCTTCTTTGCTTAATTCGAGCATTTATTTATTATCGCATTAAAATTGGAAAATAAAAAAGCAGGGGCGTATTACTTGCCTCTGCTCATGAAGTCCGTTAGGTGGACTTAATCCCATTTTCGCCCGCGACCGCGGGTCTTTTTTCTCCTGCCGAGCTTCTCGCTCTTATTGCGGCGATTCTTGAATCCGATTCCGGGTTCTTTTGGTGCCAACCCCCTTTCAATCTTCATGTTCTCATTTCCTATATTTAGTTAATGGGAATTTTATATTACCACCACATTTGAAATCACACAAGTGTATAATGGTGGATATCCTAAATTTTTCTGGAATAAAAAACTAAAATATGTTAATATATTTTTACTTCGAGGAAGCGAAGAGCGACGAAGATACAGCGTGTAGCAACAGGCTGTATAAAATTAATTTGTTTTTTGTTGTAAGTATTTCCTAACGACTAACATCTAACGACTAGTATACTGGGGTATCGTCTAATGGTAGGACATCAGGTTTTGGTCCTGAGTATCGTGGTTCGAGTCCATGTACCCCAGCCGATTTTTAAGCGTAAAAATCGCGTCGAAACTAGCAAGTTTTGACGTAGATAAATTCGCCTACGTCCATATGGAAAAGAAATCTTCAAACAAAAATTTACGCAAAGCAAACAAGGATAAGAATGATGAATTTTACACGCAACTATCTGACATAAATAAAGAATTAGGGAATTACAAAGACTATCTAAAAGATAAAATTGTATTTTGTAATTGTGATGACCCAAAAGAAAGTAACTTTTGGAATTATTTTGCTCTAAATTTTGAATATCTTGGTTTAAAGAAATTAATATCTACACATTTTGAAAAGGAAAAACCTTCGTATAAATTAGAAATCGTAAAAGATATAAATGGAGATAGCAAAATAAATAAGTTAGATACAATCAAAACACCTTTAAAACAAAATGGTGATTTTAGAAGTTCGGAATGTATTGAAATTTTAAAAGAAGCAGATATAGTTGTAACAAATCCACCTTTTTCTTTGTTTAGAGAGTATATGGCTCAATTATTTGAGTATGACAAAAAATTTATAATAGTCGGAAATCAAAACGCTATAGGGTATAAAGAAATTTTTAAATTGATTAAAGAAAACAAGTTATGGCTAGGATACGGTTTTAGTGGTGGTGCTGCACATTTTATTAATAAACATTATGTTGATTATGCAACAGCAGGAGACCACAAAGAAGGAATGATCAGAGTGTCTGGTGTTGTCTGGTTTACAAATATTGAAACTAAAAAACGTCATGAGGATTTGATTTTGTATAAAACATATTATGGAAATGAAAAGGAATACCCAAAGTATGAAAATTATGATGCGATAAATGTTAATAAAACTAGAGATATCCCTGTTGACTATAATGGTATAATAGGAGTACCGATTACATTTATGGATAAATATAATCCTGAACAATTTGAAATTGTAGGTTTAGGCATATCAAGTTCAGGAACAGAAATTGGAGTTAGACCATACAAAGAAGAACATAAAAAATATAGGAAAGAAATTCAAAAAAGAGGAGCTGTTGATGGTGACTTATATATGATAACAAACGGAATAGTCGACGTCCCTTATTCACGAATTTTAATTAAAAATAAGAAAATATAATTATGAAAATACAACTTAAAGAAATCACAATTAGAGAAGTTTCAAATAAATATGTAAACGATAACGAAGAAGGTGTTGTTGGGTATGACGGAAAATTAAATATTCGTCCGAAGTATCAACGTGAATTCGTATATAAAGACAAACAAAGAGATGCCGTAATTGAGACTGTAAGAAAAAGTTTTCCACTCAACGTAATGTATTGGGCAAAAAATGAAGATGACACATATGAAGTATTAGATGGACAACAACGAACTATAAGTATTTGTGAATATGTCGCTGGTAAATTTGATCTTAATTTTCAATATTTTCATAATCTTGAAGACACTGAAAAAGAGGAAATACTTAACTATAAATTGATGGTTTATTTTTGTGAAGGAAACGATAAAGAAAAGTTAGATTGGTTTAAAACTATAAACATAGCCGGAGAAAAATTAACAGATCAAGAATTAAGAAATGCTATCTACACAGGAACTTGGCTTACCGAAGCAAAAAAATATTTTAGTAAATCAGGTTGCCCTGCATATGGAATAGGAAGTGATTATTTAACTGGCTCATCAATACGTCAAGAATATTTAGAAACTGCGATTGATTGGATTAGTAATGGAAATATTGAACAATATATGGCAGAGAATCAACATAAACCTAACGCAAACGAATTGTGGCTGTATTTTCAAAGTGTTATAAATTGGACAAAAACTACTTTCCCTAATTATCGCAAAGAAATGAAAGGTGTTTCTTTTGGAACTTTATACAATGAGTTCAAAGATAAAGGATTAGATTTTAAAAAACTTGAAGAAGAAATAACAAGGTTGATGCAAGACGAAGATGTAACCAAGAAATCAGGTATTTACGAATATGTTTTAACTAGAAACGAAAAATTCTTAAATATTCGTGCGTTTACCGATAAACAAAAGAGAGAAGTATATGAAAAACAAAAAGGTATCTGTGCAAAATGCGGTGAACATTTTGAAATAGAAGAAATGGAAGCGGATCACATAACACCTTGGCACGAAGGAGGAAAAACGAATTCCGAAAATTGTCAGATGTTGTGTAAGAATTGTAATAGAACAAAGTCGGGGAAATAAAATATGAAATTTGAACCAGACAGCCAAGAGATTTCTGATTTAGAATTTGCGTCTGAAGTCTTTCCTAAAATTAAAGACCTTTCTGAGTCTGATAAAAATTTAATTTTAGAAGAAATAAGGAAAAATCATA
>CAIQWN010000011.1 GCA_903875555.1 uncultured bacterium | reverse complement strand
TTGTATTAAATTGTGGCTGTGGAATAAAAAAGAAAAATTTAAGAAGGGGAAAGAGGAAACAAAACTGGCGACCGCTTCGCGGTCGCCAGTTTTGTTTCAAATATAAAAATTAAAAAGGCCTCGATTCGCAACACGCGAAATCGAGATGTGTGTGTTGCAAAGGGCCTTTCTGATTTTTTTGTTAAGTGTTTATCTTCACTTAAGTGCTAATGGTGGTCGCTACCTCCTTTTTCTTTACGGATTTCCTTTATGACGTAGTAAATTATTACTGGTACCAACAATGCAGTAATTGCTTTCATTATTGTTGAGTTTACGTTTTGGGTTGTTATTCCCAATTCAATATTAAGTGCTGGAAGAACTATGTTGAGGCTATGTAGTCCGATTCTTGTGCTGTCAGTTGCTGTTATCGATCCATTGAAGAAGTTTTGTATGGTTGATATTATCCCATTCCACATCAATGATATCATTTCAGCGCCAAACATTAAACCAACAGCCACCATAAAACAAACCGAAATAATTGCCCAACCTGTTGCAGTCACACTACTCAGAGCGCTCTTTTTTTCAGGTTTCGGTGCATCTTTTTTTACTTCAGGTTTTGCATGTGCTTCTGCCATGATCTTTCCCCTAAATGTTAGTGGTCCATTGAAATAGCGTAAACAATTATTATTCCATCACTTGGCGCACACACTGTAGTATAACCATCTTTTTCAATAATGTTCTCAGGTGGTGTAGCTGGTGTTCTGGATGTTTTGAATGCGCCTTTTTCAAAGTATCGACAAGCCGAATTTTTCAAATAAAAACATTTTCCTTTCACACCAACATTTTTTTCGTCCAACAATTGACAGTTATTCACCGCCTCTTGTTCTTCGGACGACAATATTTTGTCTTGTGGTTTAGTCTGGAGACTTTGCGCTACTATTGGTATCGGTTGTGGAATCTTTGCTTGTCTTTCTTGAACAACTACTGACTCCAGATTATTTATGAAAGTTATCTGGTTGAATAAAAACATCATTATCAGAGTCGTTATTAAAAGCTGTACCCATCCTGGTAAATTTTTGAAAAATCCAAAAAATCTACTAGTGTTTTTAGTTTCATTATTCATGTTCACTTACCCCCAAAATTTGTTGATGAAAATTTCCCCATTAGCCCTATTAAAAAAACAATGAGCGATTCGTATTGTATCCTACTACTTTTTGGAGAAAAGTCAAATTTTGGTAGGTGTCGATTTGTGCGGGGTTCAAGGCACGAATCGACCTTAGATTAATATTTAAAAAGACGAAATCCCTCACAATGTGATTAGGGTTAGCTACAGTTTTACTTGTTACTAAACTAAAAAAATTGAAAGGGATCATTTCCAAACTTCGGAAATTAAAAACAAACTTGCTTACCTTCGCCGTCAGGTAAGACAATTTTTACTGGGTCTTTGTACATTTCTGTATCATTTGTTTTGGTTAAGTGTTGCATGCTATATTCCCAGGTTGGTCTTGTTCCCCAAAACTTATGATCGTTAATAGAAAATATTTTGGAGTCATTTTCGATTGTCCAACTTTTTGGATATGTCGGCATTGTCAATTCAATCTTTCTTCCTTTGGGCAAGATTACACACTTTCCAATTTCTGATTTGATAAAAACGTAAGAACTAAACCTTTCAAAGTTATCTGCTAAAATTTTTGAGGGAACTGCAACAATAAGATAAAAAGGAAGTAACCAGTAATACATTTTAACGAATTTAAGTCTTACTTCGTTTGGGTTGATCGACATATTGTTAATTAACTTAGCCCCAGTGTTTAGTAATAATACTTTCTCATTAGAATCTGATGCTAAGTTGAGAGGAATAATGTTACCACTTCCAGAAGTGCTATTGTTAGCAGTTATTTCCGTTGGAGGATTGGTCTCGTGATGATATTCATATTCCAACATTAAACCGAAAGGTACTTCTATTCTCAATGCATGAAGAAATGGAAAAGGTGTAGGCATTGCTTGTAAACCAGTTCCCCAGACCGTATCTGTTGGTCTGTGTAATATAGTAACTCTCGCAGATCCGACAATGTCTCGTAATTGCGGAATGAAAGCAAGAACAAACATTACACAGAAAAGATATTCCCATAAAAGTGTGTTGTAGAAATAAATATACGACCAGTATGTCCAACTCAAAACGATGATCATAGCCATGACAAAACCTGTTGATTCTTTGAAACCCATTTTACTGAAATCCATTTTTGTCTCCCAGATATTAAGTTGCAAATTGATTTAGATTTTTAGTTCAAATCTCCAAAGTTTATACTAACATAATTCATTTAAAAAGTAATATGGTAAAAATTATTTTTTAATGTATAATACTTGAACAACTTAAATGTGAGCCCAGGTGGCGAAATTGGTAGACGCACTAGCCTTAGGAGCTAGCGCCGCAAGGCATGAAGGTTCAAGTCCTTTCCTGGGCACCATAAAATAATGAAACCAAAGCGAAAGCTTTGGTTGATTTATTTTATGCCCAGGAAAGGACTTGAACTGAGTGGTGGTATACAAGACGAACAAAGTGAGTGCTTGTCGCCACGAAGCCGGGGTCGCGAAATAGTATTTTTATAATTTTGAGCGAATGCGAGAATGAAATAAAAATATATATTTGGTGACCAAGTCCTTTCCTAGACATTAACTCATCATTCTTGTAGTATCAATTGATGAATTCAGAAATCATTTTTGAAAACAAAAATATTATTGCCATAAACAAACCCGCAGGGCTTGTGGTTCATCCTTTTGATTTTTCTGATGAGAAAACTTTGATTGATTTTATGATGGAAAAATTTCCAGAAATATTTTCCATTGTAAATGAAAAGAAACTACAAGATGGTCGAGTTCTAAATCTTGGTGGTCTTGTTCATAAATTAGACAGGGAAACATCTGGGGTAATTTTGTTTGCCAAGAATCAAAAAACTTTTGATGAATTAAAAAATCTTTTTCAAGAAAGAAAAATTAATAAATTTTATAAATCAGAAGTAGAAGGGGAGATCGACGAAAAAGAATTTATAATTGATGCTCCGCTTGGTCGTAATAAAAAAGATTATAGACAAGTTGTGAATCCAGAAAATCCGAGAGGTGAACTAAGAGAAGCGATTACAAATGTTCGAGTTTTAGAATTTAAAAATGGAAATACTCTCGTGGAATTAAATCCAGTCACTGGTCGCACACATCAACTCCGTGCACATATGAAATATATAAATCATCCGATAGTTGGAGATAAAGTTTACGGAAATAAAGAAATCGTAAGTGATTTAAGACTCCACGCAGAAAAAATAGAATTTGAATTGAATGGGAAGGAATATAAAATCGTGGCGAAGTGCGAGAGGTTTTAGAAAATTCAAGAGCGACACCTTCGGTGTCGCTCTTGAATTTAATGTGCCCAGGGCGGGACTCGAACCCGCACGCGATAATTCGCCAAGGATTTTAAGTCCTTTATGTCTACCATTCCATCACCCGGGCAGATGATTTAATATCGTAACATTTTTTGTTACTGGAGGCACGGGTGGGATTCGAACCCACGAATGACGGTTTTGCAAACCGCAGCGTTGAGCCACTTCGCCACCGCGCCTTTATCATAAAATGATTTACTTATCTTATCACATATAGAAATATTTTCCATTAAATGTTATGATTACATTTATCCAAATTAAATTGCCCTTATAGCTCAGTTGGTAGAGCAGCTGCCTCTTAAGCAGACGGTCGTAGGTTCAATTCCTACTGAGGGCACACTATAGTGAGATAGACCGAGGTTCTTAGAAGTTTCAAAAAATGTTATAATGTAGTGATGGATAAATGGATTAAACAAAATAGAATTACTACCAGTATAATTATTGTTTTAGTCGTTGCTTTAGGTTTTGTTTATTTTAATAAGCAAATTACAAAAAATGTTTCAGATATAGATTTTCAAACTAAATGTGCAACACAAGCAAAATCATTTTTTGAATATCTTGTTCCTGAACCAAAGGGTTTGAATTTAGGTGATGCAAATACTGAATATACGAATCATTATAATAGTAAATTAAATAAATGCTTTATTTTAATTACACATCCACAAGAGTCATACTATGGAGATGTGTACACTAAGTACTTATATGATGCCGTAGAAAAAGTTAAGTATGGTTCTTTCGAGTGGGAAATGCTTACTCCAGGAACAGAGGAATATAAATCCTCCGTGGAAGGAGGTAAACTTTTATCCTGTGTAATTTCTCCAGATGGAAATCTTGATAACAATAAAAACTGTTCAAAAGGAGATTTATTCAATACTTCACAATGGGAATTTGATAAGCTTGTTAAGGTTTATATGGAAAATTAAACCAATTAATCTCTAGTTTGTGGGTTTATAAATGAAAAATATAAGTTTGATATAATTAGATAATGAAGGGGTCGATATTAATAAACTAATTATAATTTATTATGAGAGATAAAAATTTTAACAATGCAAAAGAGATAAAGATCTCTGTGAGTGACAAAGAAATAACTGGTCGTTATATAGTTGAAAAAGGAAAAGTTACGGTTACCTCTAGTTATGGGCAAACCACAACCCAATTAGGAAATTCTCCTGCAGAAGGACTAGCACGACTTTTATTGTCAGAATTGTTTAGGAAAAAGAGTTAAGTTGGGTGACCGAGAGGGTTAGATTTGGTAAGGTGATTTTACCTAAAGAACCCTTACAGGTCTCGCACCCACAAGTTCGTGACCGTGGTACAGCACATTAAATTAAAAACTGTAATAAAAAATATATTACAGTTTTTAATTTATATCTGATTTTGTTTCTTCTACGTTTTCCGTCTTCTTTGCTTCACGGAGTAATGAGTCTATGTGTTGTCTATTTTTTTCGCCGTAATCAATTTCTATTTCAAAAAATGGAATTACTTTTACTGAAAGTTTTTTCATTACAGTGTGACGCAGATCAGACCTCATTCTTTTTGCGAAATCTAATGCTGCTGCCTCTTTGTTTTCTGGCATAACACTTATAAAAATTGTTCCATGTTTCATATCAGGAGATACTTCTGTGCGAGTAACTGTGATTAATGATGCACCAGACGACTCACGTTGAAAGAAATCCTGAGCGATTCCCTGCATTTGTAAACTAAGCTGTATTTGTCTTTTTGTTTGTGGTTTGTTTGAATCCATAAAATATTAAATACGAAGCTTCTCGACGATAATACACTCGATCATATCACTTGGAATAATTTCGAATTTACTTTCCACCATAAGTCCACATTCATTTCCTTCATTTACTTCATTTGTTTTAATTTTTTGTGATTGAAGTTCCGTAATTTTTCCATTGCCAAGCAGTGTCCCACGACGAATGATTTTTACTAGGTTACCTTTTTGAATTTTACCAGTTTCTACACGACCACCAATAACATGATTATCTTTTTGTGAACTGAAAGTTTTAAGAACTTTAAGAGTTCCAAGAACAGTCTCTTTTTCTTCAAATGGGAGTCTTGATTCGACTAATGTATCGAACCATTCTGCAAGTTTATAAATAATATCAAAAAGTTGTGGTTCGATTTTGAATCTTTCTGTTTGTTCACGAGCTTTTGGTTCTAATTTAATTGCGAAGCCGATGATTACAGTTTTTTCATCACTTGATGCAAGCATGATATCTCCTTCGGTGATATTTCCAATTCCTTCAGCGATGATTTTTATTTTTACATCATTAGTTTCTTTCTTTTTCAATTCTCTTTTAATAGCATCAAGTGATCCAGCAGAGTCAGCTTTTATGACAACAGGGATAACAACTTTGGCATTACGATAAACACGCGGATCTATTGATTCTTTTTTCGCGATAAGCTTAGCTTCGTTTTGCATTGTTTCTAGTTCTCTCTTGTTTGTGGAAGAAATGAAAATACTTCCAGATTTTGGTATTTCATCAAAGCCAGTTACTTTGATAGCAACACCAGCACGAGGATTTTTTATAAGTTTGCCACTAAAATCTTCAATAATACGAATAGGGGAAAGCGCGGTACCTGCGAGTATTGCCCCAGAACTTGGAAGTGTTCCATCCTTGATTACAAGAGTTGCCGAGATACCACGTTTATTATCTACAAAACTTTCAAGAACAATTCCAGTTGCTTCAGTTTCTAAATTTATTTTCTTCTCGTTCATTTCTGAAAGTAGAAGAAGTGTTTCTAAAAGGTTATCGATACCGATTCCAGTTTTTGCTGAAATCTCTACACAAGGAAGTTCACCACCATAACCTTCAATATAAATTCCATTTTCCACAAGAGAGTTTTTTGTTTTTTGTATATCAGCTCCAGCTTTATCAATTTTGTTTATTGCAACAACACAAGGAAGTTTTTTTGCCTCTATAGTTTTCCATGCTTCAAGTGTTTGAGTCTTTACACCATCTTCAGCAGAAACAATCAAAATCGCAATGTCAGCAATTTCTACACCTCTTTCACGCATAGATTGAAATGCTTCATGTCCAGGTGTATCTAAAAATGTAATCGGTTTTATTTCTCCGTTGGGGTCTTTATGTTTAACTTCGTATGCAGAAATACATTGTGTAATACCACCAGCCTCACCATCTACCACGTTTGATTTACGAATAAAATCTAGTAGTGATGATTTTCCATGATCAACATGCCCAAGCACAGCGATGATTGGTTGGAAAGAAAACATTACATTATCCTTGCTTTTTGACATAAAAATATTTTCTTATATTAACATAAAAATGAGATATTAGATAGGGATTATCTCATTTTAATTCTATCTAATATCTTTATGTTCTTTTTTGCTTTTCTCTAACACTTCTTTTTCTTCGTCTGTTAGATCATAAATACTTTTATATTTTTCTATTGGTTTTGCAAAAGTGCGGACACTGTCGTGATGATGTAGTGAAGTTATTATGACACCGTTTCCTTTTTCGTTTAGTAGAGCAGTAGAGAAACTTTGATTTGATCCGTTCGTATCAAATGCTTTATAGCGAAGTGTTTGTATATTACGAATAGAATTTTCTATTTTTGTATCAAGAGAGCAAGCGTGATTTTCGATATCCTCATTACTCTTTTTAATTTCATTTGCACTTTTTAATATTTCTTTAATAATATCTTCAAAAGATTCTGCTTTACTTCCTTTTGTAAAATTTAAAATTTTTTTGTGTATGAAAATAATATAAGCATAAAGGGAAATAATCAAAACAAAAAAGATGATTACAAAATATATTAAATTCTCTTGTAAAAAAGTTAATAACATAAAAAAGAGTATATCATCTTAGTTCATCAAGTTAAAAGTTGATAAAGTTTGTAAAGTAAAGCAATGCACAACCGCGCTGTATGGCGCGGTTGTGCATTGCTTTATGAACTTTCAACTCGATAACTTTATAAATTTTTTGTTAGTATTGATTACTTTTTATAAAGAGAGTAATATATTTTATTAAGGGTTTGATTTACACCAACAAAATAATTCATCATAAGGGGGTGTGTAATTATGTCACAAGAAAATAATGATCTAGATGAAAAGAAGAAAATTTTTGCACAACAAGAAATAAAATCTCGGCAAATTGATTTACCAAATTGTACCAATGAAAAATGTGAACATTTTGGTACAACAGACAGAATTAATTTTGCTTTCGCTGGCGGTGGTAATACTTATCGTTGTTACGGCAGGGATTGTCACACTATAGTTGAATCATTACTTTGACCCTCGCTTGAATTAAGCGAGGGTTTGTTGCTTTTAAATTATCTACGATTCTCGATGAATTCTTCTGTTGCGATAATTTCTTTATTCATTATTGTTACTGCTTCAACAGGATAATTTCCAACTGCGGTTTCTTCGGAAAGCATAACCATGTCTGTGCCATCTAAAATTGCGTTTGCAATGTCAGAAACTTCTGCGCGTGTTGGTGTTGGGTTGTCCAGCATTGATTCCATCATTTGTGTTGCGGTGATTACGAACTTGCCCGCATCGTTACACTTTTTAATAATTTCTTTTTGGTGCAGGGGAACTGTTTCTAAATCTACTTCAATAGCGAGGTCTCCACGAGCAACCATTAATCCATCTGACACCTCAATTATTTCGTCTAAATTATTTAATGCTAGTTGTGTTTCTATTTTTGCGATGACTGGAATATCTTTTTCATTTAAAATATTACGAAGTGCAAGGATGTCGTTTTTACTTCTTACAAACGACAGAGCAACCATATCAATATTTTCATTTAGTCCAAAGTTTAAATCCTCGATATCTTTTTCTGTGAGTGGTTCGATCGACAGTTTTGCGTTTAGAATATTTACACCACAGAAAGAATCTATTTCTCCACCAATAATTATTTTACAAATGATTTCATCTCCCTCGATACTTTCTACTTCAAGTTTTCTTTTTCCGTCATTGAGCATAATAATAGAACCGACAGTAATTTCTTTTGCGAGGTTTTTGTGGTTGATAAATATTTTATTTTCATCACCAATTATTTCTTCGCTGGTTACAATAATTTTTTTGCCAGCAGTTAAAGTTATTTTTTCTGTTGTGTATTTTCCTGTTCTAATTTTTGGACCAGACAAATCAAGCAAGATAGAAATTTTTTCTCCTGTGATATTTTCTGCTTCACGAATATTTTTTATACGAACCGAGTGTTCTTTTATATCTCCGTGACTCATATTTATGCGAGCGATATTCATTCCGTTGTTTATAAGTTTAGTAAGAATTTCTACTGATTCACTTTTTGGTCCGATCGTCGCGATGATTTTCGTTTTCTTGATTTGCATATTAAAAATAATTATAACATCTCTTAGGGTGTAGCCACTAGGTCGAGGAAGCGAAGAGCGACGAAGATGTCGGAGCTAGCAGGCGAGGACTTATAGCCAATAGGAAAATGCATCTTGGTATTGTCATCCTCGCGAAAGCGGGCCGTCGACAGGAACGTCTCAACTTCGAGACGAGATCCAGGTCTGTGTTGAATTTTTAATTTTAAATTTGTAATTTTTAAATAAAATACATTAGACACTGGATTCCAAATCAAGTTTGGAATGACAAAATACAGAATACAGAAACAGAAAAAGGGTGCTCGCTTCACTCACACCCCAAAACCCCAAAATAACACCACAAATTCAAGGGCTTGACAAATATTTTGTATCTGCTATACTGGTGTGACCGTTCGATTAGGTTCTTCTTTTCGATTCGGATGATGATTTTTTAACTTCAAAAAAGAAAGCGAGGAAAAGCAATTGAAGAAACGCAAAAACTTTGTAGGATTCAGCCAGGATGCCAATTATGTCTATGTGAAAACCACCTTCAACCATGCCGCCGGCGCGTTTACCAGCGAGTAGTACCTGATCGGCCAAGGGGTTATAACACTGCCCCTTAATGCCCAACTCGGAAGCGACTGTCTTGGTTTAAAATCCAAGCGGTCGCAACCGACCAATTCAAGCCCCAACATCACGTTGGTGCTTTTTTATTTTCTAAAATCTAAAACCTATCACCTAAAACCTAGTTCGTGTTAGTATTTATCTATGTTTAACTTTTTTAATAAATTTTTAAATGGGTTTGTATTTTTTCCGCGTTCTTCTGCGTTAAGTCTGCGTCTGTCTGCGCTTTCTGAAAGAAAGAGAGTGTATTTGGATAATGCAGGGGCAACACCGATTTCAGTGCTAGCGGAGCGAGCGCTGATTGAAAGTCTAAAAATTTTTGGCAACCCATCGGCAATTTATGAAGAAGGGGTTGATGCCAAAAATTTATTAACTAAAACAAAAGAAGAAATTGGAAAAATAATAAATGCCCGTCTACATGAAATTTATTTTACAGGTACAGGAACAGAGAGTTGTAATCTTGCAATAATGGGGACATATTTGCAATGGAAAAAAGAAAACGAACACGCGACGCAACTGCCTCATATAATTATTTCTTCAATCGAACATCCTGCGGTTATGGAAGTGGTAAATTATTTAGCGATAAATAGTTTAGCGAACGTAACTTATCTTCCTGTTTACGAAAATGGAATTATAAAATTAAATGATGTGCGTGAAGCAATAAACGAAAATACAATTTTGATTTCGGTAATGTGTGCAAATAATGAAATCGGAACTGTGCAACCTATAAAAGAAATTGGAAGACTACTTAGAGAATTAAGAAGGGGTGTCATTCCCGCGAAAGCGGGAATCCAGAAAGACCTAGATTCCCGCTTTCGCGGGAATGACATAGAAGGTGGGAATAACTACCCCATCTTCCATACTGACGCTTGCCAAGCCGGAAACTATTTAAACCTTGATGTGTTCCGTCTCGGCGTAGATATGATGACATTAAACAGTGGTAAAGTTTATGGTCCAAAAGGAATTGCACTTTTATATAAAAAAGAAGATGTGAAAATTTCTCCTATGATTTTAGGTGGAGGACAAGAAAGAAATTTAAGAAGTGGAACAGAGAATGTTGCGAGTGCTTATGCTTTCGCAGTTGCTTTAAAGGAATCACAAGAGATTAAAGAAAAAGAAAGTGCGAGACTTTTAGAAATCAGAAATTATTTTGTGAACGAATTAAAAAGTAGAATGCCGTCAGTAAAATTTTATGGTGACTTTGAAAACCGTCTTCCAAATAATATAAATTGTTCCATTCCAAATATTCCATCTGACGAAATGATAATTAGATTATCACACAAAGGATTTTCTGTGTCGCACAAATCAGCTTGTGCTTCACAAGTGGGTGATGCGAGTTATGTAATCAAAGCCCTCGGCGCAAGCGACAAAGAAGCAAAAGAAAATATCCGCATCACAACGGGAAGATATACAAGTAAAAAAGATATGGAGAATCTGGTTGAGTCAATAGTGGAGATTAGTAGGAAGTTCGCGAAAAGCAGTAAGTAGGACGCAGTAAGTAGTAAGGGAAAATTCAAATGCGAATGCGTGGTGCCGTAGGCACCACGCATTTCCTTTCTACGTACTACTTACTGCATGCTACTTTTTTATATGCTAGTATAAAATATATGTACACAACAAAAGATTTTTCAAATTTATTAGGGCTTACAGGGTTTAGCGAAACATTATTAAATAATCATTTTAATTTGTATGCGGGCTATGTGACAAACACAAACAAGCTTATTGATTTGTTAAAAACAAAAGAAGTTGGAACTCCAGAATATGCAGAACTCCATCGTCGTTTTGGTTGGGAATGGAATGGGATGAGACTACATGAATTATATTTTGAAAATTTAAGTAAAGAAGGAAGCAGAATACCACCGGAGTTAATGTCTTCAATAGAAAAAACTTGGGGAAATTTGGATAATTGGAAAAAAGATTTTGTTGGATTGGGAACTATGCGTGGTATTGGTTGGGTTGTTCTCGTGAAAGATAATACAAATGGAGAATTATTTAATGTGTGGGTGAATGAACATGACACTGGACATTTAATCGGAGCGACACCACTTCTGGTAATGGATGTGTTTGAACATTCTTATATGATTGATTACGGAATTAAAAAAGTTGATTATGTAAATGCGTTTATGCAGTCGATTAATTGGAGTGTGGTAGGGGAAAGGATGAAGGATTAAGTATGAAAAATAAAGAAGTAATACAAATTAAATTGCGTGACGCCTTAGGCGTCACGCAATTACTTTATCCCTAATCCATTATCCTTCATTATTTTTTATTTTTATGATAGTGTTGTATGCAAAGTCACTGTAGGTTTTTATGGTGATAAATTAATGTTGTTTAACTATAAGGGGAATATAATGTCGACTGCAAAAATTGACAATGAAAAAAGATTAAGGCAAATCATGAAAGATTTTTTGGCTAGGCACAAATTTGCCTCCGAAAAAGAATTCGACTCAGCTTTATACAATTTCATTATTGATGTTGAAGGTGGTTCAATGAAGATGACAAAGGTTGAGAATGGAACAAGACTCGTAGCCTCTGTTCTCTTTGATATCTTGTATGACCTCAAATTGCTCGGGTCTATAAAGCCTGTAAAGTTTGATGGATTGATGAAGAAAAGATTGATCGATGTGTTCGGCGAAGAAAGATGTAGTGTTGCAAAAAATAACAGGACAATATCAAACATGAATTTGCACTTACTTTTATCTGATTCTCCGGTTCATTTTTCCATAACTTGCAGTCATCGTTACAGGAAGGAAATTCTCAAGTTGTCGTAGTGGGTTTAATTTTGTTTATGCAGTTAATATCGGCTCGTCGTTTAAAAGGTTGAGTTTTATTTTCAACTAAGAATGGCGAGCCGATTTGTTTTTTTATACTGTAATTATTTTTTTGCAGGTTGATTTTTAATATGATAATCTTAGATATAAGATTGCTTCAAAATTGTTGTAATATTTCTTTCAATATCTTGTGGAGTGGTCATCATGGATATAAATAAAATTTGTCCGTTTAACGGAAGAGCAGATGTCAGTCGATGGAAATTATTGGAAATCTTGGAAATAAAAGAACTCGCTGAACAACCAGTCTCACAAATACAGATTAAATTTCCAAAAGTAAGCAACGATATAACCATTATTGATTTTACTGAACATGAAGATGGTGATTTTGTCGGAGCTTTTTTTGAATACGTAAATAGAAATTGTGAAGAAAGTGAAAATGGTTGGTTTGTTTTTCTTTGGGGATTTAAAAATCAATCATTCTTTTGTTTTGGTGAGGAGTTTTCTAAATTACCACCAAGAATCATTGATATTTTAAATCATGTAAACCACAACGGAGAAGTTTTGATAAAAGTGGTTTATAAATAAAATCTCACATATTCAACTGGTGTACGAACGACATGTTACATAACTGAAATTTTAGTTTTGTTAAGTGTCGTTTTGTTTTTTATTGGTGTCAAATTTCGCCCTGGGTTCGTGAGGCGAAATTTGACAGTTGTTTCCATTTAATATATAAAAAAGATATACTGTAATGAACTGAAAGATTGCATATTTACTGAACGAAAGAATTGATGTAAACCTAGATTTCATCTCGTAGTTGAGATGTTCTTGTCGACGGCCCGTCTACACGGGAATGACAATGCAGGGTGCGAGTTTCGCGAAGCGAAACTCGCACCTAAGAAAAGAATTTTGAATTAACTATTAACGAATAACTAACAACTAATTACTACCTATGCCCCCAGCTTTTAACAATTTCACAACTAAAGCCAAAGATGCAATTCGTAAAGCTCACGAGATTGCTGTTGAACGTGGACAAAATCAAGTCACACCTCTTCATCTTGCGGCTGCAATTTTGGTTCAAGAAGAATCACTTGTTCATGCGATGCTCGAAAAAATGGAAATAGATTTAATACATTTAACTGATAGTATTTTAGATGCGATAGAAGTTCCAGGAGCTTCACAAACCGCTGCGCCTTCATATCAAATGTATTTAACACCAGATCTTGCACAAACTCTTGAAAACAGTTTGATTGTTGCGAAATCAATGAATGATGAATTTGTTTCTACTGAGCATATTTTTATTTCGTTACTTGATGCTACAGGTCAGACAAGAGAGGTGTTTGCTCGTTTTCGTATTGATAAAAATCAAGCAATTCATATATTAGAAGATCTTCGCGCGAATAATATTACCGAAGCAACAGCACCAAAGAAAAATAAAGCTCTCGCAAAATATACTCGTAATTTTACAGAAATGGCACGAAAGGACAAATTGGATCCAGTAATTGGTCGTGATAAAGAAATTATGAGAATTATGCAGGTTCTTTCTCGTCGCACAAAAAATAATCCAATATTAATTGGTGAGGCTGGTACAGGAAAGACTGCTGTTGTAGAAGGTTTAGCTATTCGTATGGCAAGAGGAGATGTTCCAGAAAGTTTGAAGGGAAAAGAATTAGTTTCTCTTGATCTTGGTATGCTTATTGCTGGAACAAAATTTCGTGGAGAATTTGAAGAAAGATTAAAAGCTATAATGAAAGAAATAGAAAGAAGTGAAGGAGGTATAATTTTATTTATTGATGAGATACATACAATAGTTGGAGCAGGAGCAGCTGAAGGTTCAGCTGATGCGGCGAACTTACTTAAACCAGCTCTTTCTCGTGGAGAACTTCGTGCAATCGGAGCAACTACAATTAAAGAATATCAAAAACACATAGAAAAAGATCCAGCCTTTGCTCGTCGTTTTCAGCCAGTATATGTTGATGAACCTACACCAGAAGATACAATTGCAATACTACGTGGTCTTAAAGAGAAGTATGAACTTTTTCATGGTGTACGTATTACAGATGATGCAATTCTTTCTGCTGTTAATTTATCTACTCGTTATATTACCTCTAGATTTTTACCAGACAAAGCAATTGATCTAATTGATGAAGCCGCATCGTCACTTCGCATATCGTTAGAAAATAAACCACCAGCATTAGAAGAAGCGCATCGTAAGATTATGCGTCTTGAAATTGAAAAAGAAGCTCTAACAAAAGAAATTTTTGCACATGAAGATAGTGAAAATAAAAGTACTAAAAATAGAGTTAAGCAAATTGAAGAAGAAATTGCCAATGTAAAAGAATCAACGCGTGAATTACAACTTCGTTTTGAAAATGAAAAGAAAATTTTAACAGAAATAGGTGAAATAAAAAAATCACTTGAATCACTTCGCATAGAAGCAGAGAATGCAGAACTTCGTGCTGATCTTTCTCGTGTTGCTGAAATTCGTTATGGTCAAATTCCTTCTCTTCAAAAAGAATTAAATGATAGATTAGAAAAATTAAAAAAATTGCAGAAGCGTAGAATTTTGAAAGAAGAAATTAATGAAGAAGATATTGCTTCAGTTGTTTCTCGTTGGACAGGTGTACCCGTAAATAAAATGCTTGAAGAGGAACAGGAAAAATTAGTGAACATGGAAGATGTAATTGGAAAGAGGGTGATCGGTCAACATGATGCAATTGTAAAAATTTCCGATGCTGTACGTCGTTCACGTGCTGGAATAAATGATCCAAATAAACCACTTGGAAGTTTTATGTTCTTGGGTCCAACTGGTGTTGGTAAAACAGAATTAACTAAAGCATTAGCCGAATTTATGTTTAATGATGAGAAGGCTTTGATTAAAGTTGATATGAGTGAGTACATGGAGAAACATAGTACTTCTAAATTAATTGGTTCACCTCCTGGATATGTTGGCTATGATGAATCAGGGCAACTAACAGAAGCTGTGCGTCATCGCCCATATTCGGTTATTCTTTTTGATGAAGTAGAAAAAGCACATCCAGAAGTTTTTAATTTATTACTTCAAGTTCTTGACGAGGGAAGATTAACAGACAGTAAAGGAAGAATAGTCAATTTTAAAAATACTATTATTGTTATGACTTCAAATATTGGTAGTCAGTTCATTCAAAAAATGGAGACTATTGGTTTTGCAAGTAACGAGGAAGGAAAAGAGTATGCACAAGTGAAAGAAAAAGTTATGGGTCAAGTCAAAGAATTTTTCAAACCAGAATTTTTAAATCGTTTAGACGATACTATTATTTTTGATGTTTTATCAAAAGAAGAAATCAAAAAAATTGTCGGACTTCAAATCGAAATTGTGAGAAAGAGATTACTGGAAAAAGAAATTGGTTTATCAGTGAGCGATGAAGTTATCGATCATATTGCCATGAAATCATTTGATCCACATTATGGAGCAAGACCAATTAAAAGATTCATACAAACAAATATATTAAATGAAATCGCGAAGTTAATGCTTGTGAAAAAATTTAGTAAAGGAGAAACGGCAGAGGTTACATTAGATAAAAAGGGTGGGATTGTGGTTGAATCAAAGAAAACAAAAAAAGTATTAAGTAATGTGATTGTTAGTAATTTAAGAGTAAGAAAATAAAATAAATTAAAAGTCTGCAGTAATGCAGACTTTTAATTTAGAGAAAACAAAGGACAGGTATAAAACTTTTACCTGTCCTCATGATGCTGTTGATTGGTTTTGTTGTGTGTATAAATAAACTGGAGAATGACCTGGGATTGTTCTTTCTTCCTCGATACAAAGCTCTCCATTTTTCAAGACTGGAGTAACAGAAATTTTCCCGTCGTCACGATCCTTGTTTAATGAATACACTCTTACGTTGTGGAGACTATCAGAAACGAATGGAACAAAAATTAATTGTCCGCTTTTAACTTCCTTAATCGAAAAACATTTTTCTCCACGGGGCATTTTTCCAGTTAGAAATTTATCATCGTTGTATGACATAATCTATACCTCACTTTATTGTTCAATTATTACTATTAAATCATAAAATCAAATTAATTGTTAGATTTCCAAAACCTAATTTTTATGTTAATATATTTTAACTTGCGTCGGTGGTGGAGTGGTCAATCACAACAGACTGTAAATCTGTCGGCCTTAGGCCTTCGCTGGTTCAAATCCAGCCCGGCGCACTGAATATAAAATACCAAAGTTAATACTTTGGTATTTTATATTCAGCTATGTCACAGAAGCAAGTGACCTGCGTCACTTGCGATGGATTTGAATGGGGGTCGCGAAACTACTTCGAGCGAAGCGAGGAGTTTTGTGACCAAATCCAGCTCAATGCCTTATCAACCTAGCAAGCGAAACCACGAGGAGCCGGCCCTGGAGAAATTTTTGTGACGACAAAAATTTACTTGTGGGCAAATCTAGCCCTACGCACACTAAAAATAATCCACGTAAATGTGGATTATTTTTGTTAAGGTTTTAGAGTTAGAACTGATATACTTTAAAGATGAATCTTAAAGATACTTATAATAAAATTGCACAGGAGTGGCACAAGGATCATCAAGCTGATGATTGGTGGGTTGATGGAACTGAAAAATTTATTTCTTTTTTAAAACAAGGAAACAGTGTGCTTGATGTTGGTTGTGGTGGCGGAACAAAGAGTAAATATCTTTCAGAAAAAGGATTTAAAGTTATGGGTATAGATTTTTCAGATAATTTAATAGAAATTGCAAAGACAGAAAATCATCAAGTAGATTTTAAAGTTATGGATATGTATGACGTGGATAAATTAGAAGAAAAATTTGATGGTATTTTTGCTCAAGCTTCACTTCTTCATATACTAAGAAAAGACATAGCACTTATTTTAAATAAACTTGTTTCAAGATTAAACAATGACGGAGTGTTATATGTTGCTGTAAAAGGTATACATATAAATGGAGTTGAAGAAGAGGTAAAAGAAGAAAATGATTATGGTTATCCTTATAAAAGATTTTTTAGTTATCATTCTATGAATGAACTTATAAATTATTTTGAAAGTCTTGGATTAAAAATTGTATATCAAGATATTAAGAGAACAGGTAAGTCAGACTGGTTGCAAATCGTTGGAAAGAAATAGTGTATTATTGCTCAAACAAGAAAAAATGTTGGTTGTTTTTGATGTTATACTTCTTTTATGAAAAGAAAAAATTTAAGTTATTTTTATGCATCGTTTATTGCCGTGTTACTTGCGTTACCTTTGGGTTATTGGCTTGATGGATTCCGAGGTGTTTGGGTCGTTTTAATTTTGTCTGTTCTGGAAATTTCTTTATCGATTGATAACGCAGTAGTGAATGCTTCCGTTTTAAAAAATTGGAATTCGTTTTGGAAAAAAATGTTTTTGGTTGTTGGAATGCCGATCGCAGTTTTTGGTATGAGACTTTTATTTCCGATATCTATAGTTGCTATAACAACAGGTCTTTCTATGTTTAATATTCTTGACATGGCAATTCATTTTCCAAATGACTACGCGGATGCTTTAGCGAATGTTCATGATCAGGTGAGTGCTTTTGGTGGTGCCTTCCTACTTATGGTTGCCCTTGAATATTTTATTGATAAAGAAAAACAAAATCACTGGCTTCACTTTCCAGAAAAACTTTTTCAAAAAGTTGGTGAGATTCGTCTTGTGGAAACTGCAATTACTTTAATTGTGATTCTTTTAACCGCGTCATCGCTTCCAGAAGGTGATACTCTTAAATTTATTACTGCTGGTATCTGGGGAATAGTTACTTATGTTTTTGCGAGAGGTATTGGTTCATTCTTGGGAGGTTCCGATGGTTCGACAATTATCAAACAAGGAATAGGTGGACTTGTTTATCTTGAACTTCTTGATGCCTCTTTTTCTTTTGATGGTGTAATTGGTGCTTTTGCTTTGTCACATAATTTATTTGTGATCGCTCTTGGTCTTGGTGTGGGTGCGATGTTCGTTCGTTCTCTTACAATATTTTTGGTAGACAAGGGGACACTCGATAATTATCATTATTTAGAAAACGGTGCATTTTGGGCGATACTCGTACTGGCGATAATTATGTTCGCAGGAATTAATTATGAAGTTCCAGAGACTGTAACAGGTCTGCTTGGTGCCTCGTTTATCGGATTTTCATTTTGGAGTTCTGTGCGTGCGAATAGATTGAAAGTTGTTGGGTGATTTTTTGACATAAACATATTTTTGAAGTAGTGTTGTGGATGGAATCGAAATAAAACATCGATACAAATAGTCTACACAGAGATGTGTATTTTTCAATCTTGAATAAGGAATAGTCTCATGACAACAACTTCGATTCAGGTTTTAAACGATAAAGTAATTGGTGACACTGAAGCGTATTGGATCGGTCAGTACAAAGTAAAGGGTGCACTTTGGATTCATGATGGAAATCCGATCAGGCCTCACGCTTTACTCACATCAGATAATCACTCAAATGGCTTTTTCAATAGTCGTTTGGTGATTCCAGATGAGGTGTTGCTACGTGAAGCAGCGACTGATCTGCTGAAAATTTTTGCCATTTATGGTGGGGGTATCAACTTGATCGATGTGGTCGCTGGTCCTCAAACCGGTGCAACCAAATTGGCTGAATTGCTCAGTGATCAAATCAATGGTTACACGCGTGGCGAGAGTTTCTTTGTTTCTCCAGAAAAAAGTAAACCCGACGTTGCGAAGTCGATGATCTTTAGCGATGAAGAGCGTGATCTTTTGCTTGGTCAGACTGTGTTACTCTGCGAGGATGTGATCACAACTGGTGGAAGTATTGGTCTCACTGAAAAAGCAATTATCGAAGCGGGAGGAAAAGTTTTACCTTTCGTTTTGGCTTTGGTGAATCGGTCTGGCCTCACGGAGGTGAACGGTAAGAAAATTATTGCACTCATCAACCGCGATATGCCAGTATATGAACCACACGATTGTCCAATCTGTAAACAGGGATCCGAAGCGATTCCTGCGAAGGATCCTGCAAACTGGGTGCGACTTAACGCAGTTTATTAATTTCGAAGGGAGAGATTTATGGAACCAAAGGAAGTTAAGTTTGTAAAACCAGCAGATCGTTTGATTGTCGCTGCGGATTTCAAACCGAGTGATGGTCAAGGAAAAAGCTGGGTCGAAGATCAAGTGCTTGGACTCGCAGAGAAAATCGGAATCACAAATATTTACATCAAAGTGAATTCTGCTTTGCGTGTTTGTGGTTACGAACTTATTAATCAGATTCATAGTTATGGTCTTCGTGACTTTTCTGATTTGAAACTTAATGACATACCAGAGACTCTTTCTGTTGATGGTATGTTTCTCCGTAAGTACAAACCTTCTCTTTTGACAGTGATGTGTTCTGCTGGGGTTAATGCCATACGTGAACTCAATAAGCAGTTACCAGAAACGGAGCTGCTTGGTGTCACAGCACTTACGAGTTTTACGAATGATGATACGAACGCGATGTTTTCGTGTTCAACAGCGGAAGCAGTTAAACGCTTTGCGGACGTTGGTCATAGTGCTGGTGTTAATGGATTTATTTCATCGGCTGTGGAAGCGGAAATGCTTCGTCTCAGGTTTGGCGTTATGGTGACATTAAACACCCCAGCGATTCGTCCTCTTTGGGCGATTGTTGCAGGTGACGATCAGAATAAAGATCGCATTATGACGCCGTTCAAAGCAATCAAAGCAAAGGCGGATCGTATCGTGATTGGTCGCCCGATCACGCAGGCTAATGATCCTCTTGAAGCAGTAATGCGCACGCTCGAAGAAATAGAAGAGGCAACAAATAATTGAGTCAGAAGAAAGGCTGATAGAAATCCCGCTTAAAGCAGAAGTAATGCTTGGCGGGATTTGTTTTCTAACTTTTCTTTGTTGACCTAAATCGATTTTTCAAGTAGTGTTATTAACTGAGTCCGATTTATTTTTATATTTTATCGGTTACGTTTTTTGTATTTTGAATTATAACCAACACTGGAGAAAAATTATGGCTATCAAACTTAAAAATGGTCACGAAATAAAGTATGTGATTGGTAGCGGAGCTTTAGCTTTCGACGGCAAAGGCTGGCTGTATGAAAGACCTCTGGTTGCACTCAGACATATACAACCAGAACTTTTTACTGTTGTTCTCAAAAGTCTTAAGTTGAAAAAAATTAAAGGGAATTACGTGTGGTGGCACCCCTGGACTTGCATTCGCCCTATCTTGGGTGGAGCAGTTAACAAGGTTGGTCTCACAAGCCCTGGTTTTGATTATTGGCTCAAGAACATTGCACCGAAAATAGATTTTTCAAAAGGCAACATTGTCGTTTCTTTTTTTGGTGAAGTGTATGAAATTATTGAGATGATAAACAAAACTAATCACCTTAATATTGCTGCTTATGAAATAAATTCTTCTTGTCCAAATTCGGGTAGTAAACTAGATGAGGCACAAGTGGTAATTAATAACACGAAGAGAATAAAAGGAGTGTCTCGGCACCCTCTGATTTTCAAAGTTTCTGTTACCCAAGACTATCTTGCGATTGCAAAAGGATTGGTAGGAATTGCAGAAGCGATTTCACTCAATAGTGTCCCGTGGGAAAAAGTTTTTCCAGACAAAGTGACACCTTTGTGGAGACTCGAGAAAAAAGTAAAGGGCGGTGGCGGTGGTGTATCAGGAAAGCCAGCACAGGAATTGAATTGGAAAGCCGTACGTGAACTTTCCGAGCAAGGATTTATTCCAGTTATTGCTCCGAGCGTTATGGAGTTTGATGATATGGAAAAAGTGCGAAAACTCGGTGCGTCTGCTGTAAGTTTTTGCGCGATTCATTTACCTGATCATGATTGGTGGCATTTCTGGAAGCCATGGAAACTTTTCACTTGGTTTACAAATCCGTGTAAGCCGACTAAATTTGTAAGGAAGGAGATGGAAAAATGAGTCAAATGTTAACCATTACGCGTCCTGATGATTGGCATCTGCATCTTCGAGATGTGAATGATGGAAGATTGCAAACTGTTGTTAACGATACAGCAAAAGTTATGGGTCGGGCGATTGTTATGCCCAACTTAAAACCGGCAATCGTTACAGTAGCGCAAGCAAGTTCGTATCGCGATCGCATTTTGTCGCTGCTTCCTGCGGGTTCGAAATTTGAACCGCTCATGACACTTTATTTGACCGACAAAACTTCTCCATCAGAAATAAAGTTGGCAAAAGAAAGTGGTTTTGTGAAAGCGGTAAAATACTATCCGGCTGGAGCGACAACAAATTCCGAAGATGGTGTTACTGATATCAAAAAAGTCTATCCAGCTCTCGAAGAAATGCAAAGTCTGGGTATACCACTTTTGGTCCACGGTGAAGTTGTTGACCCTTCGGTTGATGTGTTTGATCGGGAGGCGGTTTTTATCGATCGTGTTTTGCAACCATTAATTCTTGATTTATCTGAGATGAAAGTGGTTGTGGAACATGTGACGACACGCGAGGCGGTGCAGTTTGTGATTGATGCCTCAGATAATATTGGGGCCACGATTACAGTGCAACATTTGCTTTATAATCGTAATGCTATGTTGGTTGGTGGGATTCGTCCACATTTTTATTGCCTTCCGGTATTAAAGCGTGACATTCACCAAGAAGCTTTGATTGCCGCAGCCACAAGTGGAAATAAAAAATTTTTCTTGGGTTCAGACAGTGCTCCGCACTTTCTAACTCTTAAGGAAAATTCTTGTGGTTGTGCCGGTTGTTATACGGCAATGGCAGCTATAGAGCTTTATGCTACAGCTTTTGAAAAGGCTGGGGCGATTGATAAGCTTGAAGGGTTTGCTAGTTTTTATGGAGCCGACTTTTATGGTCTTCCAAGAAACACGGACAAGATTACTCTTGAACGTTCCGCGACACCACGGCAACTTCCAAGGTCTATCCCTTGTGGAAGAGATAACTTCATTGTTCCATTTCCGCAAGAGACTGATATTTACTGGAAGTTGGTTGGTTGAATTCAAACACGCATTGCGTGACCCTGACTTTGTTGTCAGGGTTTATTTTTTGCTAGAAATGATAAATTATGTTAATATGTTTTTCATATGGAATACTTAACAAATGAGAAAAAAGAAGCTTTAGAAATAGAACTTAATCAATTAAAATCAGTTCGTCGTAAAGAAATTGCCGACGCTCTTGAATACGCAAAAGGTCTTGGTGATCTTTCAGAAAACGCAGAGTATCACCAAGCTCGTGAAGACCAAGCAAACTGTGAAGACAGAATTTCTCACCTTGAAGAAATTTTGAAGAACGCAGTAATTTTAGATAAACAAACAGGTGGAATTATTTTCGTTGGAACAACAGTAAAAGTTGTAAAGAAAGGAGAAAAAGAAGAAAGAACTTTTACAATCGTAGGTAGTGAAGAAGCCGACAGTGCGAATGGAAAAATTTCAAATGAATCACCACTTGGATCTAAATTGATCGGAAAGAAGAAGGGGGATGAGGTAGTAGTCGACACACCAAAGGGAGACGTTACTTGGAAAGTTATTTCACTAGAATAGAAGATTAAGAAAAATTTTTAATGCCACTTCGCTAAAGCTTCGCGGTACACGTTTTAAATTTATAATTTTTAAACTAAATTCAAAGCAGGTTTCGCGAAGCGAAACCTGCTTTGAATTTGTATTTAACTAATAACGAATAACTACAAACTAAGAACTAATTTAGTTTCCTTCCCCATAACTCGTTCAATTTTTCTTCTGTCATTTCTTCATTCATTCTTTTTAGATAATATTCTTTAATATCTTTCTTTAAATATTTTGCGAAGTATTCCCATCTTTTGTTTTCTATATCATAAACAACCCAGTCTTTTCGAGTTATTATTTCTCCGAAGTCAGCTTGTGTAACCTCTCCGTTTTTATTTATTCCATTGTTCGCAGTCCAGCGATAAACAGTATCAGCGAATCCATATTCCCAAGTTTTGTGTATTAGTTTTATATAATTTTCCAAAACATTTTTTAATTCATCGTC
>CAIQWN010000010.1 GCA_903875555.1 uncultured bacterium | reverse complement strand
TACTGGTTACTGGTTACTGGTTACTGGTTACTGGTTACTGGTTACTGGTTACTGGTTACTGGTTACTGGTTACTGGTTACTGGTTACTGGTTACTGGTTACTGGTTACTGGTTACTGGTGGAAGTTTAAATTTCTTAAATACAAAATGCAACCTTACGGTTGCATTTTGTATTTCTAGTAACTAGTAACCATTGACTAGTAACTATAATCTAACATTCACTTCCCCACTCGCATCCATCTTACGTACCATCTCAACCAATTTCGAAACCAAAAGTTTTGGATCTTCTTCGAAAATAACCATTGGATTTTGACGATTACTATTTGCAATAATATTTTGAATAACTTCATCTGTTGCCCATTCTCCACGAAGCACTCCAAGTGGCATATTCGCCTCCCACGCTACTGTAAACTCGTGTATTGTTCCGATACGCCCACAACCAATAACGATCGCATCTGACGAACGCACAAGCATCAAATCTCTTCCAGGAAAACCAAAGCCTGTATAAATAACTGCATCCATCGCTTTCAGTGGAAGTTTATAAGTTTCGATATGTTCTTTCTTTGAAGCGGCTGGAGAAATACCAAATGATACACCCCCTGCTTCTTTCACACCTTCTGCGGAGTACATTGGAAAACCAGAAGTTGCGCCTGTAATAATTTGGCATCCTTGTCTTGCAATCTCTCTTCCTAATTCTTTTGCAATAGGAATAACTGACGGACCACAATGCGCAAGTTCCGCCGCCCCCGACACACTAATTGTAATTACTCTTTGACTCATTTAGAGAAGTATAGCATGGAAATAGTTTATAAAGTTCATAAGGTCTGTAAAGTTTATAAAGTAAAACAAAAAGCGCAGTACGAGACTGTGCTTTTCTCAAATAACTGAGACTAGAAAAAAGTTTCCATTATTTTAACTGTAAGACGTACAGTCGCATACAACATTATTAAAATAATAATTCCATCTTTTACTTTATCTGAAAGTTTGAGTAAGGATTTTCTTCCTAAATAAATAGAAATAAACAACAATGGAGAGAAAATAATTGTCCATTTAAACATATCAAATAATGATAATTGGTTCTCATTAAAACGAACAAGTCCTGCAATAGCAAAAATAATAAAATTCAATCTTTCAGCTGTACCACGAACTTGTTCGAGTTTTAAATTTTCAGAGTAAAGGAAACTAGATCTAAGCCAGCCCCCTGATAATCCCATTCCTTGCAAAAAAGATGAGAACAAGCCAACAGCATTTACAACAATATGATGAGCATTTTTCTTTTCTTCATTTTTTTGTTTATTTTTACTTAAAAAATGTTTAGTTTTCTTATATAGAAAACGTATAGCTGAAACAACAAGGATTAAAGATACTAACCAATTAGGTAATTGAATAACTAATGAAGCTCCAATAATCGCACCGATAACAGACATTGGTAATAATTTCCAAAAATAATCTTTATTAATATCTTTTCTAAAAACAAAAGCGAGCATTCCACAAGAAATCATGAGAAGCCAGGAAGAAATAGTAACCGCGTAATGTGCATCACCTGTAATAGCAGCAATAAGCGGTGTTTGAGTTGAGGAACCAGATACAGGAACTATAACATTCAAAAAAGTAATGAGAGTCATTACTAAATATACTGGTCCATACACTATTATTTCTTGAATTAGATTTTGCATTTGATTAAATATTACCACAAAAACTTTTTCTAACGAAGCAAATGAGACGATTTTTAGTCAATTTCTATTACTTCGTCTTTTTCTGGAACCTTAGCTTTGATGTCGAGTTCCTCAATAATCCTCTGTCCCATAAAATAAGAACTCTTTGGTTCACCTAAAATCACAAAAACTTTTTTGAGTGTGTCTTTTGAAGCTGCTACGAACTTAATTAAATTATCTGAATCTTTGTGTGCAGAAAATCCTCTGATGTTGAACACCTCTGCGTTTACAATCACCTTCTGTCCATGAATAAATAATTCTTTTGCCTCATCAACGAGTCTTCTTCCTAATGTTTGTGCCGCTTGATACCCAACAATCACAATTCCACTTTTTGCATCTGGTAAATATTTCACTTCGTGATACAAAATTCTTCCTCCATTCGACATCCCACTTCCAGCAATAATTATTTTTGGACGATGATCATTATTTATTTCTCTACTTTCATCTGATGAACTTGTTTTTATAAGTCCAGGGAAAGAGAATATGTCGTCACCTGCTTTTATTTGTCTGTCTACTTCTGGTTTAAACCAACTATCATATTTTTTATAAACATCTGTAACTTTTATTCCTAAAGGTGAATCTAAATAAATAGGAACTTTTGGAATTTTATTATGTTCAGTAAGTTCGTTAAAAACTTGTAACATTTCTTGCGTTCTTTCTACAGAAAAAGACGGGATGAGAACAGACCCTCCACGATTTATAACTTTTATAACTGCCTCTTTTAAAAGCTCTACCCTATTATCTTTATCTTTATGATTTCTATCTCCATAAACACTTTCTACAAAAAGATAGTCAAGCCCTTTCACAAGTGTTGTATCAGGAAGAAGTGGAGATGGTGTGTTGCCCAAGTCACCAGTGAAAGCAATTTTTTTATCTTTGTATCTAATTTCAATTATTGAACTTCCGAGGATGTGTCCTGCATCATGAAAAATAAATTCAGCATCACTATCGTTTGTTTTAAATATAAAAGGTTTTTCGTATTCAACTATTTCTTTCCAAAGTGAAACTGCTTGCAAAACATCTTTTTCTTCATAGATTGGAGTTGTGTTGTGATACTTTGCTTCAAGAGCAAGCACCCCTTGTGAGTCGAGCATCACCAGTTCCCCGATGTCACGAGTTGGCGCAGTAGAAATTATTCTTCCTCTAAAACCATCTTTGACTAATTTTGGAATTCTTCCTACGTGATCAAGGTGGGCGTGTGTAACAAAAAGTGCATCGATGCTTTTTGTATCATAAGTAAACGGTGCAGCATTCATCGGTATAGAATATTTTTCACCTTGAACAAGACCACAATCAATCAAGATTTTTTTACCACCAAACTCAATAAGAAAATTAGACCCTGTTGGTATTTGTGCTCCTCCAGCAAATGTAATTTTGAATGTAGACATAATGTTAGTTAAAAGTTATAAAGTTAAAAGTTTATAAAGTAAATTCAAATTAGTTTTTAGAAAATACTTTTTTATTAAATAAATACACAAAACTAACACCGAGGAAATCATCAAATAAATCTTTTATGGTATCAGCAATACCATTCCAATCTCTTCCAAAAAATATATGAACATCGTATTCATATATCTCCCATAAAATACCAACCATCATTACAACTAAAACTAATTTAGCAAAAGTAATTTTTTTCTTTTGATAATTAAATATTGAAATAAATAATAAAGCAAAAGACAGACCTCCTAAAATATGCATCGGAATATCTAACCACCAAATCTCATAATATAAATATGTTGGTTCAAAAATAAACTGCGAAACAGAAAAAATAATTAAAATAAATAAAGCTGAAAGAAAAATATTTTTCATTACTTAATTGTACCATATAAAAAACCGTCATTATTGACGGATTTTTATATAGGGTACCTGGCGCATCTACCTGAAACTTTATTCCAGGTGGGTAGGAAAGAGATTATTCCAAGGAGTAATCAGATATTCCATAACCCGAAGATGCTTTATGCAGATAAATGTCCGAGTACCCTACTTTTATTATATTCCTTGTTTAAAAAAATGCAACAAAAATACAGATGTTAAATTTTAGACTTTAGATATTAGAGATATATACCTCAAAACATAAAATATGCTTTGCGTATTTTATGTTTATCTAAAGTCTAAAATTTAAAATCTATTCCAATATCCCATCGAGGTTAACATCGTAAAGTATTTCTTCTTGGGCTGAACGATACGCGATCAACTCACTTTCATTAAACCAAATTGGAATTTCATAATCTGACTCCTTTGGATTGTCTGTACAATGAATTAAATTTCTTGCGGCACGTCCATCCAAGTCACAAACAGCATATGAATCAAGAGAAAGATCTCCACGAATAGTTCCCGCTGGTGATGTTGCTGGCTCTGTTCCCCCAACTAATTTTTTAACTATACCAACAGAACTATTCCCTTCAATAACAAAAGCTACGACTGGCCCTGCTGTTATGTATTTTTCTAAAGAACGAATAATATCCTTTCCATATTCAATCGCTTCTTTTTCTATTGGAAGACCGATTTTCTTTCTGTTTTCTACAATACCTGCACCCTTCTTTGAAAACCATTCATTGTCTTTATTATAATGCTTCCAACATTGTTCTGATGTTGCAAGCAACATTTTCATACCAATTATTTTAAGGCCTGTTCTTTCTAATCTTTTAATAATCTCTCCAATGAGAGAACGATGAACTCCGTCTGGTTTAATAATAACAAGGGTTCTTTCTTTCTTTGGATGTAATGATTTAATAGTCATATTTTTAATTTAATTATTATAAAATAGTAGCACAAAATTAGTAAAAGGTCGATAATAAAATAACTATTTTTATATTATTGTTTTCTTGGAGATAACATGGTGGTAACTCTATCTACTGCTTCTTTTTTTTCTAATTCTAATGAGTTTTTATTAATAAGAACATCTAATTCTTTAGATATGATTAGTCGCTCTGGCTCATCTAATGTATTAATAAGTAAAGATAAATCCATATCCTCAAGACCTTTCGACTTTAAAGAAAATTGTAGCATTTCCCACTTATGTTTATCTAAAAAATTAATCCTTTGAATTATTCTATCGACTGAAACATCTCGTATTTCTTGTGGTGGTATTTGTTGTTTATGTTCTGGTTCTATTTGTTCAATTTGTTCAAGCATAAATAAAAGTATATATTATATTGGAACAAAAAGAAAATAGACCTTTCGGTCTATTTTCTTTTTGTTTATTAGTGACTAACGTATGGAAGTAATCCCATAAATCTCGAACGCTTTATAGCATTAGCCAATGTTCTTTGATTTTTTGCTGTAAGACCTGTCTTACGACGATTAAGAATACGTGCATGTGGGTTTAAAAACTTTGCAAGAATTGTTGTGTCCTTGTAGTCAATAAACTTTATATTGTTTTGATTGAAATAATCTTGTTTCATAATGTTAGTTATTAGTTTGTAGTTATTAGTTTTTAGTTAAATACTAAATTATAATTTCCTCTTTTATTTTAATTACAAATTTTGCTTTAGATACAAGGCATAGAAAATTTTTGACCTTATGTCCTCGCCTGCTAGCTCGGACATCTTCGTCGTTCTTCGCTTCCTCGAAATGTACATTGGTACATCACGTGGAGAAAAAATTTTCTGTAATGCAGTAGATGAAGTAAAATTTTAATTAAAATGGGATGTCGTCGACGTTTACGTTTGTATCTCCGTAATCAATCGTATCCAAATCACTCGCAGGACTTGCCTTTGATGATGCAGACGCTTCTGTCTTTGGAGCAGAGTAACCTTCGCTACTTCCACCTCCAATCTTTGGACCAAATTGTACTGACTCAGCAATTATTTCTGTGCGGTATTTTTTACTGCCAGTTGCCGCATCGTCCCATGACCTTGTTTGAATTCTTCCTTCAATCATAACACCTTGCCCTTTTTTTAAATATTGAGCTGAAGTTTCTGCTTGTCTTCCGAAAATAACAATGTTGTGGAATTCTGTTTGTTCTTGCTTGTTTCCGTTTTGATCTTTATAAACACGATTAGTTGCTAAAGAAAATTGTGTAACTTTTGAACCAGATGGAAGAGACTTCATTTCTGGATCACGAGTAAGATTTCCATAAAGTAATACTTTGTTTAAATACATATAATATTATTTTACTCTTTATTCTTTAGTTTCGCTAGTAGCTGTTAGAACTTCTTCTGGAATAACTTCTGGAAGGATTTCTGGTGCAATTTCTGGAAGAATATCACCGACTACCTCTTCTTTGTTAACTTCTTCGTCTGTTAAATCTTTTAATGTTTCTGCTTTGATCACAGGAGCCTTCTTTGTGTAAACAGTGTTCTCACGAACAGTCTTCACAACAATGTAGCGAACTACTTGTTCATCAAGCTTAAGACCTTTTTCAAGTTCTGCAACTTTGTCAGCTTCCATTTCGAATTTGATCCATCCGAAATATCCAACATTAAAACGAACGTTAATATTATTTTGTACGCGTGTCATTTCGTAAGCGAGCTCGCGTAAATACGGAGTTTCTTCTGAAATGAAGCTACCACCCAATGTAGCAATAGATTGCTTGATCGCGTTACCCTTATCAAGCGCCGTCTGTTCATCAAGTTTGTTATCAAAAATGAACGATACTTCGTAAATACGGCCATCTACTATGGTTTCATTATTATTAGTCATAGAGGTATAATCTACCACATTTTCTATTGATAATCAACAAAAAAATGAGTGGGGAATTATAGATGAGGGATAAAGAAAAAATACAAACACTATCAGGTTTCGCTTTGTAAAACCTGACCATGTTTCCTAATGACTAACGTCCACCCCAAAAAACTCTTTCTGCATTTTTTATCAACTGCCCCCCCACTTCTTCAACATCTAACCCTTTTATTTCTGCGATTTTTTTCACAACTTCTTCGACATATAATGGATTGTTTCTTTTGCCACGATATGGAACTGGCGCAACGTACGGACTATCTGTTTCTGCGTGAAGCATTTCAAGTGGAGCAGATTTTATAATCTCATCGTAATCTCTCACAAAAGTTATCACCCCAGAAAATGAAATCGTAAACCCAATATCAAAAAATCTTTTTGCGATTTCAGAATTACCAGCAAAAAAGTGAGCATTACCTTTTAAATTTTCTCCTGCTTCTTTTTTCACTTCTTCTAAAAGAGTTAGTATATCTTCATAGGCATCCATACTACCAGAACTTGGACGGCCATGGAGCATAAGGGGTTTATTTAATTTAACCGCAATTTTAATTTGTTTTTTGAAAATTTCTTTTTGTTTTTCAATAATAAAATTTCTAAGTTCTACTGACAGTCCTTTAAATTTAAAATAATCAAGACCACACTCGCCTATCGCCACAACTTTTTTATTTTTTGCTAATTCAAAATATTTTTCTTCATCAAAAACTTCCGAGTCAGCAGACTCGTGGCTTGGCCATAAATCTTTCCCGTTTGGATGAAGACCAACACTTGCAAAAAGATTATTATATTTTTCAGCGAGAGCAATCGCTTTTTTGCTATCTTCGTAATTAGTTCCAATAGTCATAGAACCAATCCCTTTCTTTTGCATTTCCAAAATCATAGAATCTCTATCTTCATTAAAATCTTTGAAATGTAGATGCGAATGTATATCGAAAAAATTGTAATTCATATTTTTATAAATTTAAAAATTTCTTAATATGTGCCTTTAGATGTTTAAAATCTTTATCGGATAGTTTACCAATTTTACCAATCGTAATTTTGTTATCTAAACTTGCAAATTTACTATATCTAACATAAGACAATGATTTCAAATTATTTGTTTTATCAAGATCAATTTTTAAATTTAGATCATCTTTTGGTTTAACACTTGTTATAAATACACACACAAAATCTTCTTTATCTTTTGCTAAAATTACCGCAGGGCGAATTTTATTTTCTGACAAATCGCTAAACGGAAAAGGTATCAGTACTATATCCCCATCTAAATATTTTTTAATCATAATTATTTAATAATATCTTTTTTAGAATAAAGATCTGGTTCATCATTCAAAAAATCAAAACTCTTAGAGTAACTGTTTACGTTTGTAATATCTGACAAACTTTTCTTATATTGTTTTGGAAATTTGATAAGCACAGCTTCTTCGTGACCTCTTCTACCAAACACAAAAGCCTCTGCATCGCCAGAGTTTAACGCATTAATATATTTACCTAGATCTTCTCTTGCTTTTGTTGTTGATATTATATTCATAATATGATTATAGCATTTTGTACAAAATGTACAAAATGCTAATTTAAGCGATTAAACAATGCTTTTTCAGGCATTTTATTTTCGTGGATGCATTCAAGAATTTTCGCAGAGGTGCGAGGTAAGAAAATTTGTAGGTCGTGAGCAATTTCATTTAACAAAACAAGACATTCTTTAATGATCTTTTTACCTTTTTCTTCTTCAACTTTTACAACCTTAAACGGCTCTTCTGTTTGAATTTTTTTATCAAGGTCATTCACTTTTTTCATGACAATCTCTACGGCTTTCTTAATATCAAAAGAATTCAAACAATTTTGTATTTCTTTGTCTGTGTTTTCCCCTACTACATACTGCGTACTACTTACTGCTGAATTTATAGCCATCTTCATTATTCTATTCGTTAAATTTCCAATTCCATTTGCAAGATTCGCTTGATAACTTGATTTAATACTTTCCAAAGAAATAGAGCCGTCTTCAAACGAAGAAATATCGTGAAGTAAAACAAATCTTAAAACATCCTCTGGATAATCTGTTACGTCTTTAAACATGTCAATTACTTCAAATGGACTTACAACATTTCCAATAGACTTACTCATTTTAATTCCGTCTGGCCCAGTTATAAATCCATTAATAATAATATTTGTAGAAGTTGGAAGTCCGGCTGACATTAACATCGCTTGCCACATCGCTGATTGCTGACGTAAATTATCTTTACCACAATATTGAATTACTTCTTTTTTTTCTTGTCCTTCCTGTTTCCAATATTTTTTATAGTTCTCACCTTCAGTTCCACACCAATCAAGTGTAGAAATATAATTTGTCAGAGCGTCAAACCAAACATACATCACTTGTGTATCATCATTTGGCACAGGCACACCCCATGGCATTTTTGTTTTAAGTCTCGACACAGAAAAATCTTCTAATCCCCTTTCCACAAAACTTTTGATTTCATTAAAACGAAAATCTGGAATAACAAATTGCGAATTAGAATTATATAAGTCAATTAAATCTTTTTGATATTTTGAAAATTTAAAAAAATAATTTTCTTCTTCGCGAATTTCAATTTCTCTATTTGGATGTATTGGACATTTACCATCAACTAATTCACTATCGGTTTTTTCAAGTTCACAACCCACACAATATTTTGTCTTATATTCTTTTTTATAAATATCTCCATTATCAAAACATTTCTTCCACATTTCTTGCGCAGATAAAATATGTTTCTTGTCTGTTGTGCGAATAAAATGTACACCATCACTAATATTTAAAAGCGAAAGCAGATCTTTAAATTTTTGTGCAGAATTATCTACAAACTCTTGTGGTAATACACCAGACTTGATTGCATTCTCATAAATCTTGGCACCATGTTCATCTGTCCCAGTATTAAAAAATATATCAAAGCCTTCTTCTTTTTTATATCTAGCAATTACATCTGCACGAATTATTTCCATAGCAAAACCAATATGTGGATCACTGTTCACATAAGGAAGCGTAGTTGTAATATAAAAATTTTTATTCCCTTTTTCACTATGCATGATGTTTTTTCTTTTCTAAATCATTTGCAAGTTCCATGATAACAGCAGTAAAAGGAACAGCGAGCAAAACACCTAAGAAACTTGCCAGTTTAGCACCTATAACGATAGCAATAATTACAAGCACTGATGGAACTCCAACCATTTTGTTCATGACCCTCGGATAAAGTATGTGACTTTCAAGCTGAGAAACTATTACATACATACCTAAAATAATTGAAAATGAACTCCCGCCACCATGCGACCACGCAATAAATAATGCTGGTATCATAGATAATGTAAGCCCTACCATTGGTATAAATTCACCAACAAAAGCAAGTGTCGCGAGTAGTGCCGCATAAGGAAAACTAAGAATTAATAAAGGAACATAAACCAAAAGAGCCACAAAAAAAGAAAGCAGGAACTGTCCTTGTGCCCAAAGAGAAATTTTATTTTGTACTCTGTCACATAAATCACCAATATAACTTTCATAACTTTCTGGAAGAACAATCGTCAAAAACTTTTTCACACCTCCTTCTTCTAACGCAAAATAGAAAGCTAACACTAAAGTCAAAATAAAATTTATTATTCTTTCAACAACAAGAGATGTTGTAACGAACACTGAAGAAGCTCCAAAGAAAGCTTCTTTAACAATTGTAATAATCTGACCCTTTGAGATATCACGAGACAAATCAGAAATATAAAGTGATAAATCTTTTAGACCTAAATCATTTCCAAAAATTTTTACTGAATCCAAAATGACAGGCAAAGCTCTAACAAATTTTGTAAAATCATCAATTAAAGGAGGAATGAAAACAGAAAAAATAAACGCAATTAAACCTATCAGTAAAATAAACAAACTTGGTACAGACACCCATCTTGGTATTTTGTGTTTCTTTAAATATTTAATCGGTGGTTCAACAGCAAAAGCAAGAACAACTGCTACTAAAATAGAGATAACAAAATCAGATAAATAAAATAGGGCAAAAAATACACAAATCCAAACAAAAATCTTAACTATTGTCAGCGAAGATATTGTTATATTTACATTTTCTTTCATGTTTATATCCTAACATAAAACAGTTAGAAAGTTTACAGGTTATTTATTTATAACATTCCCTGTGTTTATATTTGTACCCCAATCTTCATTTCCAATATTTGTAGTCAAAGGTTTAACACTTACAGAAATTCTAGCTTTGGAATCTGTTTCTGTTCCAGTAAAAACAATTCCTCCCGTTATATCTGGTGACCTACCAAGATGACTGAGAGAGGGTTTAACTGAAACCATAACATCACTAGACACAGTAGAACCAGCATTAATATGTCCAATATCCCAAAGAACAGTTCTATTATTCTTATTGTAAGAAATATTATTTCCTTGACTTACTGTATTACTCCAATTTGTATATATTGGTAATGTAAAAGATATTTGTGAGTCATCTAAATTATTTTGAGCAAAAGCAGATAAGTGTAAAGTGTATGTTGTTTCTGTATCAACCTGAGGAGGAACTGGTCCTGTATTTTTAAATGAAGAATTTTTATATGACGTCCACGCACTTAAAGTTGCACTACCCTGAACTAAATATTCTTTGTTTATATTTGTAACAATTTCTGTTTTAGATAAATTTAAAGCTTTTCCGTTTATTTCAACATTTAACTTAGGTGTATTTTCACCTTTATCGATAATCGGAACTTCAAATCTAAAAAGTCCGTTACCTCCTGGTGGAATATTCTTTAATTCATTTCTTGTGGCACCGTTCCATGTTATTGTTCTGTTGGTAGAATCAAAATATCCATCATCTAAAACGGAAACACCAGAGATTAGTGGGGCGTCTCCTTTTATTTTTGCAACAATCTCTACATCATTTAAAGCTTGGTTGGAAATATTTTCATAATTTATAAGAAAAGTGAGTCTGTCTCCAAAACGTAAAACATCAACTTTCCCTCTCTCTGTTACAGAATTTAAGTTAAGTTTAAGCTCTGATTCTTTTATTTCCACGTCGGTCAAATTAGAAAAATATACCACTGAAATATTTTTTGAATTACTATCGGTTGGCATACCAGCATCAACATGTATAGAACTTTTTTCTCCTGACAAACCTTCGAAATATCCACTGACACTTTTAGTTATACTTCCACCAACATCTAATTTATCTACATTAAAAAATAAAGTGGAATCTGATGTTCCTTCAACTTTAAAAGATTGTGGCATCGAAACTTTAACAACAAATGAATCAGCTATATTTTGTAAATTATTTTTAATAACAAAATCATAATTAACTATCTGTCCAGAGTTTACAGTCTTTGGGCCTTTTATTTCAATTTCTATTGGTGATTTATTTATAACAGTTGTTACTTCCAACTGTTTACTAAATGATCCGTTTGTTCCATCTAAATGATACTCCAGGTTTACTATTAAATTTTTTACCTCTCCGGCTTTTCCATAAAATTGAACATCGAATGATTGCTTAGAAACAGAACCTTCTGTTAGATCACCTATTTCTTTTTTTTCAGAAATTTTAGAAGTCTCAGACTCAGAACTCACACCTCTATTATATGAAATAGAGAGAACAGCCCCCTTGAGTGCGGTTTTGTTTTTATTTTCTACATCTATATTTATCTTGTTTATTTCTCCACCGTCTACGTATGGTTTAATGTCTGTTGTTAAGTTTATATTATTATTTGATGCAAAATTTTTAGAAGAAAGAACAAGATAGCCAACATATAACATTGCGCACACAAAAATAGCCATCGAGAAAATCAAAAATTTAACACCAAAGGAGTTTTTTTCTTTTTCATAATTATTGTGTTCGATTTCATCAGGCCAAGAATTCTTTATATATGATGATTCTATATCTTTTACTTTATGAATATGGATTTCCTTTGGTTCAACTTTTGTTTTATTTAGTCTATATTCAAGATCGTCTACGTAATGTAGTTTTCCATTTTTCTCTTCTTCATTCATTTGTTTAGTATACCAAATTAAAGATGTGTTTCTTTAATGACCGTGTGTATATGTTTTTTAACCTGATCATAATTTAATAACAAATGAGTATACAAATCATCTACGCTCAAACTTATATATTCTGAAATATCTTTAACCCCAATCATTTTTGCATCAGCATAACCAAGGTCAACGAGAATAATAAAATAGACTAATGTCCTTAATTTTGTGTGATCAAAGATTTCTAACTTTTGAGAAAGTTCAATAATTTTATGAAAAAGTTTTTTGTGTGCACCTTCTCCACGAATGAACCTGTTTAGTATTTGAGTGACGTCGTGAAGAAAAATATTTTTCTCACCACTATCCGATGCGCCAGTTATGCGAAAAACTTCGCGACCTTTAACAACTGTAACCGTTTGCAATCTACCGATTGCTAAATGCGGACGAAGTTTACTTTCTAATTTTCTAATACTTTTAGCGTGCGCAAAAATCATACCAAAATCACGAGTGAATAATTTATACACCCGATCATTTTCTCCTTGATCAAAAATATCTACAACTATTGATTTGGTAGTGTGTTTCAGAATGGTCATTAGCCACTAGTGTATAGTCAATGGTTTTGAAAAGCAAAAAATAGGTCTCGCAGAGCGAGACCTACAAAGCAATCAGCCGCTACTCATAAGTTACAGAAAAAGAAATTGCTAAAACGGGTTTTAATTCCCTTAAAGTACAGCCAGGATTCAGGTCTTTAGGAAAATCATAACGCAGGCAAGCATTGAAGTAACTCTTTACAATTTTATTAATTACCTCATTTGTTACAGAATTACCATACCCAAACCCTTGATCAGTTACAAAGTTGCCACATATTTGGCCGAAAGCAGACATAATCATATCCCGTTCTTCATCAGAAAAAACAAGAAAGGAATTTTTTCCATTCAATAACTTGGAAGCTTCGTAGTTGCTGGTTCCAAAGTCTGAACTTAAAACATCTTTTAGTTGTTTTAATAAAAACTCTTCACTAAAAGGTTTCAGGTCACCAAAATCGTGGAGCAAGATAAAACCAGTTCTGTCTTCACTCAGTTGATATATTTTCATTTACCTTCCCTCCAGTCCGCGAAAGTGCGTATGATTGTCATACTAACAAAATGCAAATTATTTGCAAGACTTCTGTCATTCTCGCGAAAGCGGGAATCTAGGTTTGTATCTAGACACTGGATACCTGGTCGACTGATTAGGAGTCGACACCCGAGTTCTGTGTTCAACTAATTACTAATGACCAATTACTAATAACTAGCCCAACACCACTCCAAACGAAATACCACCCACCTTCTGCTCTCCACTTTCTATACTCCAAACAATCTCCCTAACGTTGCAAGTTGCTTTTAGTTGCTCGTTAAATGTAGACCCGAAATAATTTTCATCGATTGAAATATTTA
>CAIQWN010000009.1 GCA_903875555.1 uncultured bacterium | reverse complement strand
GTTCTTCCAGAAATAAAAGATGTTAATAATGTTGTAAATAAGACACAAGATAAAACTGAACCAAAACAAGAAAATGATATAAATGGTACCAGGGTTCCTTTACAAGAAGTTAAAAATTTAGGATATGTTTTTTATCTTGGTGAAGTTGAATCATCTAGTACCACCAATATAAATGATGATTTAAAAAATCAAATTACAAGTATTGTATATAAAGCAAAGTTCCCAATAAATTTCTTAAAAGAAACACCTATCATTATTGTAAACAATATATATCTTACAGGTGACCAGTATGTGCCTGCATCATCTGGAAATCTTAAAATACCAGAATTAAAACCTGAGTTTCTTTCAGAGGGTGGTATATATCTTTCATATAAAAATGGGTCTTCTTTAATTATTATCAATAAGTCTACTTTGTTAAAGGGTGAGTTAAATGAAGTTCTTACACATGAGTTTGGACATGCTATAGGCAACAAACTTACAGATCAAGAATGGGCAGAATATTACAAATTGAGAAATATTCCAATAGAACAAAATAGACACGGTTCAACTTGGGAAATGTCACCATTAGAGGATTTTGCTGAGGTGTATAAAAATATTTTTACGAATAAAGAGATTCATACATATTTTGGTCAGTTAATCCCAGCTAGTACAGGACGAGTTTTATATGGTGATATAGAAACAGGTAAATGTTCAACAATCTCTAAAGATGCACTAGCAAAGTATGATATAAAACCAGAGATAGCTGGAGATGACCCAAATATGATGTCTAAAGCATTTGATTATGCCTTGAATGGAGGAATTGCTTCTAGTACGATTAGATCCAAAATTAATGCTGATGAGACGGTTCAGGCTTGTCGTAGTGAAGTAATGCTTAATCCATCAAAATATCCATCTGAATGGTCACAGGGTATACCTTATGAAAGTACTGTAAATCAAGCAACAAAAGATTTTATGCTAAATATAATAAGTCGTTTAGATCAATAATAATCAAGAATTTCGTTACCTGTATCTATTTTTTGTTAATTATCCTTATTTTTGTTAGTATTCAGGTATATAAATTTACGACATGGAATCTACCACTAACAGAACGCTTGGTTTTATAGCAGATAATTGGTATACAAAAAAAGGTTTAATAGTTTGTTTAATATTTATATTCGTATTAGTTTTTTATTTGAGTGGATTTTTTTATAAAGATACATCAGTAATTTTAATAGAAAGTCATTTATGGATTACTAAAATAGTATCATCATTTGTGGCATGTTTTATTGTTTTTGTATATTGGTTTTTTTCTACAAAATATCCAAAAAAAAATAAAAATAAGATAGGAATTCTTATAGCAATTAGAGATGATGACGACAAAAGTTCTAAAATAAAAAATGACATAATTGAACAGCTTAATACAATTATAACGAATTTGTCATGCGGTCCTTTAATTGAAGTTATTGGTTTACCTAATCAACTTTCTAAAAATATTACCAGTAAAGAAAAAGCTCAAAAAATTTCTGACAAAACTGGGTGCCAGTTTATTATTCATGGAAAATTAAGAGAATACAATGGAGATTTTGAATTTTTCCCAGAGTTCTTAGTTAGACATAAACCTCTTAAAGATAATAAATTAGTTGCACAAGGTTTTAGTGATGCTTTGGTTAATAAACAATGGCGTTTTTTAGAAAAAGAAACTTTAGATGGGATTCATATAACAGCTAATAATATAAGAGAGATTTGTTTATATATATTAGGAATAGCTTCACATCAAAGTTATGATTTTAATGTGAGTAAAACACTTCATTTAGAATTACTAACTATTTTAAGACAGGACGACCAAAAAAGAAAAGAGTTAAGTCATTTATTTGCTAAGTTACCAAATTGGATAAGTGATTCGTTGGTGTCTCTTAGTGTTTATGAAAATTTTGTAAGCAAGGATACACAAAAAGCAAAAGAACTTTTAGATGAATCTTTACAATATAACCCAATTAACTTTGTTGCAATACAAAATTTAGCTTTTTGTATATTTGAATTAGGGGATATTACTGGTGCTAAAAAAATGATAGGCAGATTAAAGAGATTAAATAGTAGAACATCTATTCAGGATGTTTCTTGGAGGTACAGCGAGGCATTTCTATTATTTTTGGAGGGTAAGTATGAACTTGGTTTAAGGTCATATAAAAAAGCTTTTTATGGAAGAGTTACACCGTTTAGTATCTCCACAGCTTTAGGTAGTATTAGATCTTTTTTGATAAAGAATCCAGAAAAAATCCAATTTAAATTTGCTTTATGTCATATTCTTATAAAACAACTCGATAACTTTTCACTTGAATTATCTACTTTAGAAAAATTTTATGTAGAAGCAAAAAATAGAACAGAGATGTCTATGTTAGTACCCATTACAAAAACATATCTTGAAGAATCTTATCGAATAGGTAAAATAAAAGAATCTGATAGAATTAACTATTAATTTTTTTAGTAGTTAAATTTTCTTTTTTTAGCCAATCATTAAATCCAATAATATATCCTGAAAGCATTTTTATTTTATCAAATTCTGGTTCGACCTGTGTCCTCGATTCTGCACCACTTCGCTAAAATTACAGACAAGTTTTACTTGTCTGTAATTTTAGCTTCGCGGTGCACGCACTGAAAATACAAAGAGTGACTTAATGTTGATTGAAATACATTTTAGATATGTGAGAGAAGTGGTAGCGTCCAGCGAAGCGTATTCGCGAAGTTGGGCAAGTAATTGGTATATAATATATTTATGTATTATGTTTATATTCTTAAAAATCAAAATGAAGAAAAATATATCGGAGTAACTAAAGATTTAAAAACAAGACTTAATCAACATAATTCTGGTAAAACTATGACCACTAAAAATAAAAGCAGTTACACTGTAATTTGGTACAGTGCTTTTTCTGAAAAAGAAAAAGCTTATAGTTTTGAAAAATATTTAAAATCTAGTTCTGGTTATGCATTTACAAATAAGCATTTAATCTAACTTGTTGTTTCTGAACTCGAAGTCCGGAGCGTTATGAGGCTGGCAAGCCGAATAGCGAGGAGTTGCCACTGAAATTATTGGAGCGACGACGACACGAAGCTTGTGTGCGATCAGAACCACAATTTTTTAAATCACATTCACCTCATACTCCAATTCAATATTATATTTTTCTTTAAAATCTTTTCGCATCTCTTCTGTAAAATTATAAACATCTTCCGGTGTTGCTCCATCATAAGTTACAACACATAATGCGTGATTAGGATGAGTTCCTACATTTCCACTTCTTTTATTTTTCCAACCCGCTTCTTCAAGTAACCAACCAGCAGGAACTTTTACTATTTCAATATTTTTTAAAATCTCGTCATCTAAATTTGGGTATTGCATTTTATCAATAGGATAATATTGTATGTCAGGAAATTTTTCTTGCAATCTTTTAAGTTGTAATTTGTTTAAAAATGGATTGGCAAAAGTAGATCCAATGGTTCCGACTTTGTTTGGGTCGGGGAGTTTCTTTTGACGAAGTCTTACTACTGCATTATAAATATCTTTGAGTGTATACGTTTCTTTTGAAAAACTTTTTAATTCATCCTTTAATGATTCATAACGCGAATGATATGAGTCGTCTACAATTTTAAACTTTTTTGAAAGTTTAAAATGCACACTAGTAATAAAATATTTATTTTTTAATGTTTGTTTAAAGATACTGTCGCGATATTTAAATTCACACTCTTCTTTGTTAAAAGTTTTTATTTTTCCTGTTGTTAATTCTACAGCATCTAAAGAAACAAAATTATCTTCCAGACTCTGACTGTATGCTGCGATGTTTTGCACAGGGGAGGCACCAACTGTGCCTGGAATGTACGCGAGGTTTTCTATACCGACCCAATTATTATTTACTGTGTATTCTACAAGTTTTGGCCAGTCCTCACCACTTGCCACTTCCAAAATTATCTCGTCATCATTTTCGTCAGCGACCTTAATTCCTTTTAAAGAATTTTTAATTACTAATCCATCGAAGTCTTTGGTGAATAAAATATTTGCTCCTCCACCAAGTATTAAAATTGGAAAATTTTTACATTGCGGAGAATTAATCGCTTCTAGAAAATCTTCAACTGAAAATACTTCCACAAAAAATTTAGCTATCACATCTAAACGAAGGGTATTATATTTCTTAAGAGAAATATTTTCTTTTAAATCAATCATAAAATCAATTATATCATCTATGCTATATCACTTAAAATCATTTAATCTAATTTTTGTAAATATTTACATCTACATAGATTTATGCTAATATAAAAGTATTCGTAAATTTAAAAAGGGCAACAAAGATGAATATAGATAGAGAGACACGCAGTCCTCCGCAATTGAATATTCTTTCATTGGCATGGGCTTCTTCAAACAAAGGTGGTATGCTTGATGTGTTTTTGCCAGACGCTGGTGGTATTGTAAAAGTTGGCGTAGAATTTTCAGAAGGCGGTTATTACTTAATTTATCCAGACGGTGTCAAAGAAAAAGTTCTTATGCTTTATGGTGGTGGCGGAATTACACCAAGAATGATGCCAAAAAGTTAAAGTTCAATTTGTTGGTGTGGGTTATTATGAAAGGGATTCGCAATAGCGAGTCCCGTTTTACTTTTTCTTGAAATAAGGTAGTATGACAGTCATGAGTGGAACATTATATATAGTCCCAACCCCGATAGGTAATTTAGAAGACATGACCCTTCGCGCTATTCGTATTCTTCAAGAAGTAGATCTAGTTTTATGTGAGGATACATCTGTTACTCAAAGATTATTTAAACAATATGAAATAGATACACCGACAACTGTTTTTTATGCACAAACCGGAATAAAAAATATTGAAAGAATAATTGAAAAATTAAAAGATGGAAAGAAACTTGCTCTTGTATCAGATGCTGGGACACCAACTATTTCTGATCCTGGAGTTTTGCTTGTAGATAAAATTAGAAAAGAATTACCAGAAGTTTCTATAATTGCGTTACCTGGAGCATCAGCTCTCACCACAGCATTATCTGCTTCCGGTATATCTTCTTCACAGTTTCTTTTTCTTGGATTTCTCCCGCATAAAAAAGGAAGAGAAACTTTATTTAAAGAAATCGCTGTTTCTAAAAGAACGGTGATATTTTACGAATCGGTTCATCGTATAGAAAAAACTCTTGAAACATTAAGTGAGATTGTTTCAGATGATAGACAAGTTGTTGTTGCTCGTGAGCTTACAAAAATTTATGAAGAGGTCGTTCGTGGGACATCAATTGATGTAAAAAATTATTTTCATAAAAAGAAAGATAAGATAAGAGGGGAGTTTGTGGTGATAGTAGAAGGTAAAAAATAAATCCGCACCTATTCATAATACCAAACGGTATATTTTCAGTGCGGAGGCAAGGCTTTTGTCACTAGGCATTTTTTTGAGTAGAAACAATCTCGGATGTCATTCCCGTAATCTCTTCTTGTCTAAGACCGAGAGCAAGTTCCATACCTTTTAAAGTTGTCTCGATATCTTTTCTCCGTGTTGAATGATCGATACCTTCTCTGTGGGTTTTTTCTGGTTTTGAATCAAACTCAGAACATTCCGACAGATAATTTTTAAGCATGGCCTTGTAAAGCTCAATACCTTCGTGTATGGATGCAAACAATTTGATTCTCCCTTAAGTTGAGATTAATTTATGATAGCATTAAAACTTTGGTATGTCAATGGTTGTGTATTTACCCTTAATTCTTTATACTGTTTGTATATGTCACCACTCGGAATACAAAGATTAGTTGCTTTTATTATCTTCTTTTCACCTTGGGTTTTTATACCAAACGCTTTTAAAGATATTGTTTTTATTATCGCTGGAATATTTTTGTTTGTCTCTACTCTTGATTTAAGAAAAAGACAACGACACACACATCCTCATTTAGAAGAGAATCAATCAAACAATGACACAAACAATCAATCTATTAGTTTATAAGATAGTTTTTATAGTTGTAATTATTTTTATAGTTATATTTTTTCAAAATAAATATCACTTGTTTTCTCAAAAAGAAGTAGTTAAAGAAGTTATTTATACTGATGATGGTTTACATATAAAGACACCAATTCAGGTTAAGGCGATATATATGTCGTCATGGGTAGCAGGAACAAAATCTATGAGAGAGAGGTTAATTAAAATGATTGACGAGACAGAATTAAATTCTGTGGTTATTGATGTGAAAGATAACAGTGGTATTATTACATGGGACTCACGCATGAGAGATCTAAATGAATTTATAAAAGAATTACATAAGAAAAATATTTATGTAATTGCTCGCGTAGCTTCATTTCAAGATCCGGAGTATGTGAGACTTCATTCGGAACTTGCCGTGCAAAATATTAAAACAGGAGATGTTTGGAGAGACAGAAAAGGTGTTCCGTGGATAGATACAGGGTCACAAGAAATGTGGAAATATTTATCTGATATTGGTCATGAAGCATACAGTAGGGGATTTGATGAAATAAATTTTGATTACATTCGCTTCCCGACAGATGGAGACATGTCTGCGATGAGATTTCCTATTTCAAAAGAAGATGGTTTAAATAATAAAGAAAAAATCGTTAAAAATTTTTATGAATATTTACATAAAGAGTTTAGCAAAGATAATATTCCGATATCAGGAGATGTCTTTGGAATAATCACCACGAACAAAGTCGAAATAAAAACATTAGGACAAGATTTACATGATGCGTTAATTAATTTTGATTATGTGGCACCGATGGTTTACCCTTCTCATTTTTATTCAGGGACAGATGGTTTTAAAAATCCAGCCGAGCATCCAAAAGAGATTATTGATTATGCTATGAAGGGAGCAATTAAAATCGCAGATGAGGTTGCTTCGTCTACAAACGTAGCAAGTAGTAGTGTTGCGTTTCGTCTTCGTCCTTGGTATCAAGATTTTGACATGGGAGCAAAATATACAAAAGAAATGGTTAGGGCGCAGATTGATGCAGGATATAGTTTAGGGATTGATTCGTGGATGCTTTGGGATCCGGCTAACCACTACACTCCATCCGCTTTAAAAACTCAATAAATCACTTCATATGCTTTGTTGTGTTCGTCGCTCGCTCGGCAACGTACTACTCGTACGTCTTCTCGCTCGCTTCCTCCACGTCTCGCATCTAAAGTAATTTCTTGAGTTTTGACCAAGTTCTGATTTTAGTGATTGATTTAAGAGTTTAAATGCGAGTTTCACGAAGCAAAACCTGCACTGAATTTTGTATCTCGGGTGTCATTCCCGTGAAAACGTGGCGAATTAGCAAATTCGAAGCTTGGCAAATCCAGTGTCTATTTGACTTGTATATTTGAAGTGTATATAATGAGTACATATGTTAAAAACAATAAATTCTACAAAACTTCGCAGTCATTTTAAAGATTCACTCGATCATATCAAAACAAGTAAAAACCCTTTAATTATCACCGAAAGAGATGTTCCAACTGCTGTACTTATAGATATTGATGAATTTGAAGATTTGCTTTCTTCAAAAAATAAAGATTTTATAGCAAGTATCAAGAAAGCTCGTGAACAATACAAAAAAGGAAACGTGTTTGATATGAACGATGTGTTTGCTGATGTTATTTAAATATGTCGTATAAAATTTTTTTCACCAAAGAGGCGGAGAAAGATATTTCAAAATTAGACAAGACCGTCAAAAAACAACTCTATAAAAAGTTTGTCTATTTTTCTGAATTGCACGATATAAAAGTTGTTGCAAAGAAATTAATCAATCACGAAGCAGGTGAGTATCGTCTTCGTGTTGGAAATTTTCGTATAATTTTTGATTTAGATAAACATCAAATTATAGTTTTGCGAGTGCAACACAGAAAAGATGTTTACTCAAAGAAGAATTAAGAAACCCTCATCTGAGTTTTTGCATTTGGGTGTCATTCCTGTGAAAACGTGGCGAATTAGCAAATTCGAAGCTTGGCAAATCCAGTGTTTATTTTTTATTTAAAAACCTAAGTAAAACCAAAGCGCTTCTTTCTTCACTTATTGATCCATTTAAACACATCTCTTTTATTTTTTCTTTATCAATAAACTCAAAAGTAATATCCTCACCATCTTCTAAGTTTTGTTTTCCTTCTGTAAAATCATTTACTACAAAATAAAATAAATCCCAAACTATGGTTGCTCCACAAATTGACTTATGAAATAATGTTAAGTTTTTTATTTCAATTCCGACTTCTTCTTTTGCTTCTTTTATAGCGCCCAGTTTTGCTAATTCGTTTATATCAAGTTTATTTTCTAATGCGGTGTTGTATTCATTAAGTGTGTCAAAAACTTTTCCACCGGGTAAACGATAGTCATAAGCATTTAATTCACTACGAAATTCTTTAGAAAGAAGTATTGTGTTTTCTTTGGGAATTATTAATCTTGTGCCAGGTGAACGACGAGCGAATTCAAAAGTTTTTTCTTTATTGTTTGCAATTACTTTCTTTTGAACTACTTCGCTAATTTTTCCTTTGTGAGTTATTGTTTACATTTTTTAATTATATCAAATCTAGTAATTATCAACCACCAACTATAAAATGTTTGTGATATAATTTTCTAATGACTAACTCTAACAAAATCACTTACATTGGCGAAGTTGATTTTCGTAATCGTTCAGTGACTTTTGGAATAAAAGAGAGAGATAGAACTAGACATACTTATGTAATTGGAAAGACAGGTATGGGAAAGTCTACTTTGCTAGAGAATTTGGCTATTCAAGATATGGAAAACGGTGAGGGAATATGTTTTATTGATCCGCACGGATCAACCGCCGAAAAACTTTTGGATTTTGTTCCTGAATCAAGAATAAAAGATGTAGTTTATTTTGCACCGTTTGATGATGCTCGCCCCATCGGTCTTAATGTTTTAGAAAAAGTTGAAGCAAACAAAAGACATCTAGTTGCCAATGGTCTCATGGCAGCCTTTAAAAAACTTTTCAAAGATCAATTCTCTGCCAGAATGGAATATATATTGAATAATATTATTCTTGCTCTTATGGAAAATGAAGGGCAATCGCTTCTAGGTGTAAATAGAATGTTAACCGATAAAGATTATCGTAAATTTATTGTGAGTAATGTAACCGATCCAACAGTGAAAGATTTTTGGGAAAAAGAATATGCAAATTATACAGATAGATTTGCACAAGAAGCAGCACCTGCGATTCAAAATAAAGTTGGGCAATTCGTAGCGAACCCGTTAATTAGAAATATTATTGGTCAATCACATACATCTTTTAATCTTCGTGAGATAATGGACCAAAAGAAGATTTTGATTGTGAATTTGTCAAAAGGAAAAGTAGGGGAAAGTAATGCAAATTTGATTGGTTCGCTTTTAATTACAAAAATTTATTTGGCGGCGATGTCACGCGCTGACGCTGGACCATATGAACTTGATAAACTTCCACCTTTTTATTTTTATGTAGATGAATTTCAAAACTTCGCCAATGAATCATTTGCATCAATCCTTTCAGAAGCCAGAAAATATAATTTAGCACTCACTGTGGCGCATCAATATGTAGAACAAATGACAGATGAAGTGAAAGCTGCGATATTTGGTAATGTTGGAACAATGATTACTTTTCGTGTTGGAGCAACAGATGCGGAAGTTTTTGAAAAAGAATTTGCTCCATATTTCGTTGCTGATGATTTGGTTAATCTTTCATTTAGACAAATATATTTAAGATTGATGATAGATGGCGCTGGTTCTAGGCCTTTTTCTGCAAGAACTCTTGATATGGCTGTTAAAAAAGAAATAAGTCATGCTGACGCAGTAATTGCTTATTCAAGGAATACTTACGGTCGTTCACTTGTCGAAGTAGAAGACGAAATAAAAAATTTTTACAAATCATTCGCACCTGAAAAGAAAATAAGTAAAGAGGGAGTCACAACTTTGCCAATAAGGGAAGAAAAGAAATTTGATAATATTAGAAAGCCTGCGTATGAGTCCAATAAAACTTATTATCCGAAAGAAGAATATAAACGCGATAAGATTATCATTAAACCAGAAGCAAAAGAAGAATCAAGTGTTAAAAATGAAACATCAAATAAAGAAAATATAAAACCAGATGTTGTGGCGCAAGGATCAAGGATGAAAGATGAAGGATTAAGAAATCATACAGATATAAAACAAGAACCATCGACAATCAGTCCTGTTACTCCAAAAACAGAATACGTTAAAAGTCAGAGTGCTCCACACCCTGTTTCAAGGTTGTATTCTAGTGACAAGACAAAAAGTGTAATACCAGACAGAGAAACGAGAAAAGTTTTATTTGATGAGAAGCCAGCAACATCATTAAAAGACGCGCTAAATAAAGCTTTGGAAGAAAAGAAAAAAGAAAGTGTGATACAGCAACCTGTTCATATAGAAAAGAAAACAGAAGAAGATAATAATTCTTCACAAGAATCTATTAAGACAAAAAAAGAAATTGATGAAGAAACTCTCCGTAAACTTGTAGGGGATTTTAAAGAGGAATAATTTTATGAAAAAACTAGCAATCGTCTTATTTTTTATTAGTTTGATAAATAATGCAAAAGCTATTTCTATTTCTGAAATTATGTATGATCCAGCAGGGTCTGATACTGGTCGTGAATGGGTAGAAATTTTTAATGATACATCTGGAGATATAGATTTTACTTCTTGGAAATTTAATGAAGCAGGAACAAATCATGGCATCACTGCTTATAGTGTGGATAAAATTATAAGAGCAGGAAGTTATGGTGTGATCGCAGACAATCCAGCAAAATTTTTAATTGATAATCCAGGTTATACAGGTGTACTTTATGATTCTTCTTTTTCATTATCCAATTCAGGAGAGTTAATTGTTCTAAAAGATAATTCCTTGATTGCTATTGATTCTATAAATTATTCTGCATCTATTGGTGGCAATGATGATGGAAGTACACTTTCATTTATTAATTCTTCTTGGACAAGAGGAATGGCCACTCCAGGTGTCGTTAACACAGAAGAATTAATCGCGACATCTACTGTATCAACAACAACTTCTTCTTTAGTTATTTCTCCGGTCTTATCTGTAGCTCTTCCCGATATATTTTTATTGATTCCAGAAAAAATAAATGCAATAGCCGGAGCTGATAAAGTTTTTTCTGTAAAAGCAGTTAATTCAACACGTAAAGAAATTGATGGCCTGGAATATGTTTGGAGTTTTGGTGACGGTGGAACAAAAACTGGAAAAAATGTTTCATATCATTATTCTTATCCAGGTGTTTATAATGTTGTGGTTGAAGCAAGCGGTATTGGATATTTCGAGAGAAATAGATTAAAGGCAATTGTTACAGCTCCACAAATTTCTATTATAGAAAGTAATGTTGGTGTTGCTGGACTTTATATAGATTTAAAAAATAATTCACAAACAGAGGTCGATATATCAGACTGGATATTAGATATTAATTCTGAATTTTATACAATTCCAAAAAATACGATTTTGTCTGCAAACTCTATAACAAAAATTTCTGGTAATTCACTTGGTGTTTCGACGAGTACTATAAATTCTATACAAAATGGATTTATAAATACAAAACTGTTTTATCCAGACCATAGTTTTGTATTAAACTTTAATGCAACGACTAGTGTAGTAATACCAGAAGACAAAAAAGAAACACAAAAAGCTACTACAACAATTATACGACCAATTACCGCTGTGTCAGCAACAAAGAATGATTATACAAAGATCTCTGTAAAACCAAAACAGCTAGAAACTAAAAGTGAAATAGCCACAACCACACAAATAACTAAAGAATACGAGAAAAAAGATAGAAAAATAGTTGTTTGGATTAAAGACGTGTTTAATTCTTGGTTTAAATAATTAAATTAATTTTGTTTTAAGATAACTCCTAAGTTTTTTATCTTGTTTATAAACAAAGTAACTTATTATTATCATAAAAATAATCATCACAAAAGGTCTTGTTATTTCTGTTCCGTAGTTTTTGAAATAATCTATCAAAATACTTCCGACTGTCTGATGTATTAAATAAAGAGGGTAGGTAAGTCCACCAAGAATCATAAATATTTTTTGTAATCTTCCTTTTATATACTTAGAAACATAAATTAAAAATATTGTTGTTATAAAAAACAATATATGAAACAGTGTAACCATTTTAGAGTTCATATTGTTTACATCAAGATAACTAGAAAATACTTTAGTAGAAATAATCGTTGAATAAATAGCTGTCACTAACAACAAAACACAATCAAGATATTTTTGTTTTCTTGTGGTAACTTCATTTACAATCAAAGAAAGTATTGCTCCAAAAATAAAGTATGAAGCATGACGAACAAGTAACATTTTTGCAATAAAAGTTTGGTCTAAATTAAAATAAAAAGCAGAAATACTTATAAGTAACCATCCAAATAAAAACCACCTAATATTTTTCCATTTAAATAAATAAACAAATAAAGCGATAGCAAAATAAAAAATAATTTCTACAGCTAGTGACCAGTAAACTATATCAACAGTTCTTGATAAATGAAACAACGCACCAAAGTTATCTCCAAGCATACTCATACTTACTAAATATTCTGGAATTGATACTGGGTTTCCATTTGGCATAATCAAGGTAAAGATATAAGTTGCAGTACAAATAATCCAAAATATTGGAGCAAGTCTTATGAAGCGACTAATCGCAAAATTTTTAATTGATGAGACACTCAAACTTTCAGATATAACAAAACCAGATACTATGAAAAATAGAGGAACACCAAGAAGACCATATTTAGACAAATCAAACCAAGTAACGTTATTATCAAAAGCAGAAAAATAATGACGATTCATTACCCAGAAAGCCGCAAAAAATCGAATCAAATCCAGTCCATAATAATATGTTTTATTTTTCATGTGTAGTAATAATCCTTATTATACATCATATTATGATTTCTATTGTTAATCATGTATTTGGTAGTATCAAGTGATTATTTCTGATATAATTTGAGTAATATGGAAGAAAAGAAATACGAAAAATTTATATTTTGGGGTAATGGTTCAGTTGGGGATCATGCGATTACTATTGATTACGCTAATCGTTTTTTTGAGAGTACAAAAATTTCTTCACTTATTTTAATGAAGGATAATTCTCAATTTCTTCGAGATATGTTTATTCCTTATCGTGACCATATTGAATATTTAGATATTTCTTCTGTTAGTAAAATAAATGTTTTTAATCTTGCTATTAAAAGTATTTTTCATAATTATTGTTATTTAGATATTATTCCAAACAAGGCTTCTGTTTCATATAAATTATTTGCATACTTTATTCGTTTCTTTACTAAAAGTCGTTTCGTAGGTTTTAATTTAGAAGGGACTAAAAATTTTCCAGTTGGTGAAGGATCGTGTCATTTTCTCGGTAAATATAATTACATTCCGCCAAATTTAGATAAAGAATATTTCCATGAACAAGCAAACAGAATGCTTAAATTTCTTGGTTTTGATGATGTGGTTCGTCCACCACAATTCGACTATATAAAACAAAACGATATATTTGAGAAATATGATTTGAAAGAAAAAGAATACATGGTTTTTCACCTTTGTTCTTCACACCCAGACAGAAGTTTGCCGACAGATAGATGGAATAAAATAATTACAAATTTGAGAGCGTTTTTTCCAGACACAAAATTTGTTTTTACTGGTGGAAATTTAGATTATAAATTTATTGATGAGGTGTTAGCAAATATTCCAAGTCCAAATAATGTTCTTGCGTACTCTCTTCCAATGCAAGAGTTACTTACTCTTTATGCTAATGCGAAACTTACTGTAACTGTGCACACTGGAAACGCAATCCTTATGAACATGCTTCATATTCCGCTCGTGGTTTTAAACATTCGTGGTATTAATATTTTCAAAAGATACTTTAGTGAAAACACAACAGAGTTAACAAGTGAAGATGGCTGTACCTGTAATCCATTTGAAGAAGAATGTGCAATGGTAAATTATAAAGGAGTAGACTATATGGCTTGCCTCTTTAATATTAAAGATGAAGTTGTTATTGAAACAGTAATGAAAAGATTTAAAGAAATAGAGTAATTATTATCTTACATGAGTGAAACTTTAAAAACAAATTTTAAACAGTGCTTGTTATGTGCTAATGAATCTAGATTAGTATTTTCTGATATGAATGGCTATGTAGAAGGAACAAAGTACGATGTTTATGAATGTCAAAATTGTAATTCCTCTTTTGTTTCTCCAATGAGTAATTTAAAAGAAGAGTATGACATTATTTACGGCGGAGATAAAAAGAAAGATTCTAATACTGATTACTATTACTATTTAGCAAAGGGAACAAAAAAATTGAGTAATCCTTTAAAAGATTTAGAAAATTATAGTGCTATATTTTGGGGGGTGATAAAAGCTGTTAAAGATAATAAAATTAAACAAGGTGCTAAAATTTTAGAAATTGGTTCAGGTTTGGGTTATTTAACTTACGCTTTTAATAAATCAGGTTTTGATTGTGAAGGTTTAGACTATTCTGATACTGCAACAGATTTTGCCAATAACTTTTTTGGTAAAAAATATAAACAGGGTACCATAGAAAATTTTTCAGAAAATAATGAAAATAAATATGATGTGGTTATTGCAACTGAAGTCATAGAACACGTTGTCGATCCAAACGCTTTTATTGAAAATAGTTTAAAGGTTTTAAAATCTGGCGGAATATTAATATTAACAACACCGATAAAAGATATACATCCAAAGGGAACAATTTGGGAAACTGAACCTGCTCCAGTTCATTTGTGGTGGTTTACGGAAAAAGGGATAGAGTCAGTCGCTAAAAATTTTAATTGTGAAATAAATTTTGTTGATTTCACTGATTATACAAAAAATAAAATCTGGAGCGTACATGTTGGCACAGCTTATACAGCACCAAAAGGTGGGCCTGTTGTAAACAATGACAGGCTTTTTATACAACAAAGAAAAAAAGGATATAGAGATATTCTAATGAAAATACTCCCTGCGTGGTTTTATATGAAATTGGTGTGTTTATATCATGACTTAAAATTTTTACAAAAAAACAAACCACTAACAAGATATATGTATGGCATGTGCGCTGTTATATATAAGAACTAATTATTGTTTGCAAACATGCTAGAATAAGCTAAATAATATATGGAAAAATATAATTTATCATTTTTAAAAATAAGGTCGTTTACGTCCTATATACTTAAGACAAACTTATTTAGGCAAATGTCTTGGTATACGATAGCTCAAGTTTTTATACAAGGGGCCAGTTTTATTAGTGTTGTCATCGTTTCTCGTTATCTTGGGCCTACGAATCTAGGCTTATATAGTTTTGTACAAAATTATGTAGGAGCCTTTCTTACTGTTGTATCGGGTATGGATTTTTATTTTACTTGGAAGTTGACCAAAAGCAGTGAACCTTTTGTCGAGTTGAAAAAATACATAGGGCATAAATTAAACATATATATTATATTATCCGTTGTTGGTATTTCGTCAGCTTGGTATATTTTACCTAGAGATATTGCTTTGCTTGTTACTATAATGATGTTTGTTATTTTTTTACAATCTCTAAATACTTTTTTTATTTACGCCGTAATTACTAATCGTGCGAAATTAATTGCTTCAGTTCAAATTTTTGTAGCTTTTGTATTGCTCACTTTTAAGGTTT
>CAIQWN010000008.1 GCA_903875555.1 uncultured bacterium | reverse complement strand
TGTTTTAAGATCAATATACTTCTCAAGAATAAAGTAATTTCATTATCAATATAGGTCTATAATCTGCTAAAATAGATAATAATGCTACAGCTAGATAAAAAAATGAATATTAAGCTTAGAAAAGATACAGGATCACACTATACCCCTGCTTCTTTAGCTAGTTTTGTTACAACACAAATATTAGATGAGTATGAGTCTAAAACCAATAGTAAAGACCAACCATTAAGAATTATTGACCCTGCTGTTGGTGACGGAGAACTTTTATATAACTTAATTAAAACTGCTCAAGAAAGAGGTTTTAATAATTTAGAAGTATTTGGATTCGACATTAATCATGATGCCGTAGAAACTACAAAGAAAACAATAAAAGAGAAGTTCCCAACGGTATATTTGGATATTAAAAAAAATGATTTTTTAGATTGGGTTTTAGAAACTTATAATGAATCTCTTTTTTCAGGATCAGAGAAACTAAAATTTGATATTGTTATTGCAAACCCCCCTTATGTAAGAACTCAGATTATGGGTTCTGTGAAATCAAAACAGCTCGCAGAAGAGTTTAATCTTTCGGGGAGAGTGGATCTTTATCACGCTTTCATTAAAGGTATTGAAAAGATACTAAAACCAAAAGGTACAGTTGGTATTATAGTATCAAATAGATTTTTAACTACTAAATCAGGAGAACTGGTCAGAAAAGGTTTACTGGATGATTTCAAAATTCTTCATGTTTGGGATTTAGGAGATACAAGATTATTTGATGCCGCGGTATTACCTGCTGTTTTGCTACTTGAAAAAACAAAGGATAATTTTGATAAATCAAGTAAAACAAAATTTACATCAATTTATGTTGAAGGTAAAACACAAAAAAATGATCCTATGTTAGTATTTGATGCTTTGAGAGATGGTGGCAATAACTTATTTAAAGTTATACATGGAACTTTAGACCACGGTAATAAATATGGAGATGTTTGGAGACTGGCAACACAACAATCCGACGATTGGTTAGATCAAGTAAAATCAAACACGAAATTTCTTTTTAAAGATATAGGAAAAGTAAAGGTTGGGATAAAGACTACAGCAGATAATGTTTTTATTACATCTGACATGGAAAAATTTTATGGAAAGATACCCGAAACATTAAAACCTTTAATTACACATCATGTCGCTAAACGATTTAAAGCAAACGACCCAATAAAATATATAGTTTACACACATGAGTCAGATGAGCGTGGGAAAAAGGCTATTAATCTCTCAGAATACCCAAATACTAAAGAATATCTAGAATTACACAGACAACAACTATCTGATAGAACTTATATAGCAAAATCTAACCGTAATTGGTTTGAAATATGGGTACCACATGACCCCGATTCATGGAAGCACCCCAAACTTGTTTTTAGGGATATTTCTGAACAGCCAATATTTTGGATGGACTTAAGTGGAAATATTGTAAATGGTGATTGCTATTGGTTATCATTAAATAATAAAGGAGAATCAGACTTACTATGGTTGGCTCTTGCTGTCGCAAATTCAAGTTTTATAGAAGAGTTTTATGACCACAGTTTTAATAACAAACTATATTCTGGTCGTAGACGTTTTATTACTCAATATGTTGAAAAATTTCCTTTACCAGACCCTTCAATGAAAGGTTCAAAGGAGATTGTAGCTGTCGCCAAAAAGATATATACAGAAACTGAAAATAAAAAAGTTCTTGAATTGGAAGAAAAGTTAAACCACCTTGTTTATGAGGCTTTTGGTCTAAATACTAAAAAAGTTTGTAGGTAGAGGTATTTGAAGTTTTTTATTTATTATTTTTCCACCAAACCTAGGGAAACGAGAGAAGAGGTCTTTACCAGTAACTAAAAATAGATTTGTCACCACAATTTGTTTACCTTCCAACTTTGCATAAAACAAAGCATACCTAACATCACAGTGTCTTATTTGTTTACCTTTAATTTTTGGAGTATCTAAAACTTCTTCACTATCAGGAGTTACAAGTCCAAGATCTATCGTCGGAGACATTTGAAGTTTTACTTCTAGTAACTGATTAGGGACGTCTGGGAATTGCCCATTATCTTTATACTCTTTATACCCCAAAGCTTCACAAACTAATTTATGTAATGACCCTCCACGATTTCTTTCTTGATCATGTCCAGAATTTTCAAAAGTTTTACCAATAATTTTAACTAACTTTCCGTATAGAACTTCTATAGGTAAAAGATTAATTTCACTTGGATGGTCTGTCGGATTAGCAAGATTTACTTTTTTGCTGTCAAAACCATCAATAATATCTACTAATCTATCTGTATCTGATGATGACACTAATTCTGTTATTTTTGTACCAACAGAAAGTCTGGCTTGGTACTTTTGAGTAAGGGTTCCTGTTGTATCAAGAATTGCTAATGTATCACCATTAACAACCTTAACTTTCTCGACCACATCATTTTCGCTTACTTTAATAAGTACGTACCTCCGTGTTGGGGATAATTCTTCGTTCCACACTTGAAGATTATTTGACTTTTGTATATAAGTATCAAAACACTGTCCAACAAATCGTGGCTGTGTTTTCTTGAAAGTTTCAGGAACTGGATACCCAAGCGATTCACAAACTTTTTGTTTAACAACTTTAGATCTTGTTCTTAGTGGTAAACCATCCAATGACAGTCCTTTGAGACTCATATTAAGAATAGTCTCAAGTTCTACTGAAGGAATCCAAAGAGTTGGATCTCCTACTTCAATTTGATCATAAATAGTTAAACCACTTTCTTTAATTGATCTTATGTATTTAATATTTGTCGCAGATAAAGCCATAATTTTAAAAACTAAAATTATTTTACACCAATCTTTTCTAGATTAAGAAACGTTTGTTTTGTACATTCCTCAAATCCTCCTTCAAATAAAAATGAATCAGAAGGGTCAATAAATACAATCTCTGGAACCACCTCTAAAATCAGCTCACTTATATTTTTATGAAGACTAGTTATTTCTTCTTTTGATAATTTAGATTCTACTAGAGATTTCTCTATAGTCTCACGCAAGGTTGAGAGTTCTTTGTTATCAGGTTTAAATTGTTCACTCCATTTAGTTGTCATTATTCTATACTACTCCTTTTTATCCAAGTTGAAAACCTTTAAATTTTATTTGAATCAACTGTTTCTTTAGATAAATTATCCAAGTCCTCTACAGCTGAAAGAAATTCTCTTTCTTCTTTTTCAATTTTAGCTAATTCTTTGTCTGAATATTCAGTTTTTGAAATTTCTTTTTTTGTTATCTTTTTTAAATATAAATATATTAACCACTCAATATACACCGCAAACATAAACAATAAGATACTTAAAACTGGGTGAGTGGTGTGTTTAAAACTATTTATAAAATTACTAAACATTCCTAATACAAGCCAAATTCCGACAAACTCTATCCAATATT
>CAIQWN010000007.1 GCA_903875555.1 uncultured bacterium | reverse complement strand
CTGCTATGTATCTAATTGATTTCTTTTGCCAGAACAGTTCTTGTATTTTCTCTCTTTCTTCAATCGTAAAATGCTTATAATTCATACACTTTTAATTATATTTAATATATTAAAGTGTTGCACTTACTTGTTGAACTCACTTTAAAATGCTTATAAATTAATACTTTATAAACAAATTAGATTCTTTTCTGAAAAAACGCAAGGGAATTCCTATTTTAATTTGAATGATTCGACTAGTGCATTTGCTTGATCTTCCCAAGTCTTTTTACTTTCAATCGCTACAATCCACATTCCATCGTTAAGTGTTGTCACATACCAATTACTCCCCTGTGTTTCGGCAAGTTGCCAATCATAATTTCCAATAGTTTGAGTTTCTTTTGTCTCAATAACAGGAACGTGTGGAGCAACAACATAAGAAATATAATCTTCTGGAGTTAAGCTTTTACTTCCTTGATAAGAAAAATAAATTGAGGCTTGTTTTTCATCTCCATCTATTACTTTAATTAAATAACCATCTTCTGAAACTTTTGTAGTAGTTGCTATATCTGGGATATTAAAAACATAATTTAAATCATTTGTTCCTTCAAAAACATCTCTAACTTTTCCTTCTACTGATACCATATTTGGGTATGGAGTGTGAACATCAAAATCTTTATTTTCTTTAGAAAAAGATTTGTATAAAAATAAAACAACTGCAATCAAAACTATTAAACTCATTAAAATAGAAATATTCTTTTTTGTGTTTAAATTTTTTAATTTTTTTAAAAAAGAAATATTTTCTTTTGAAACTGCACCGCTCCCATTATTTGTAAATTGACCACCTCCCATCCCGTTATTCTGATTCATATATCTATATTATACGCCTTTTTAAAAAGATAAAAACATTGACAGTATTTAATGAAAATGTTTATTTTTTATCGCTCTTATCTTCCATTCTCATTTTCAAAACCTTAATCTCATCGCGAAGTATGGCTGCCGTTTCAAAATCCAAAATCTTAATCGCTTCTTTCATTTGATTTTCTTTTAGTTTAATTAATTTATTTGGATTTTTGGCAAAAAGTTTTTTATCAAGATCAAGTTCGAGAGATACTGCTCTGTCATGATTACTTGCAATTTGCTCAGTAATATCTTCTATCTTTTTTATAATTGTAGTTGGTGTAATATTATGTTCTTTATTATATGCAATTTGAATATTGCGACGACGATTGGTTTCTTCTATTGCTTTAGATAGAGAATTTGTCATAACATCTGCATATAAAATTACCCGACCATTTTCATTACGTGCCGCACGACCAATGGTTTGAATAAGCGAAGTCTCACTTCGAAGAAATCCTTCTTTGTCAGCATCAAGAATTCCAATTAAAGTCACTTCAGGAAGATCAAGACCTTCACGAAGCAAGTTAACCCCAACCAAACAATCAAACTCTCCTTTTCGAAAACTTGTAAGTATTTGTATTCTGTCCATAGTTTTTATATCACTATGAAGATACTCCGCTTTAACTCCCTGTTCTTTCAAATATTCTGATAAACTTTCAGCCATCTTTTTTGTAAGAGTTGTCGCTATTACCCTGCCACCTTTTTTAATATCTGAAACTGCCTCTTTAATAAAATCATGAACTTGTCCTCTATACTCAACTTGTTGAGTCGAGCGACCATCCACTTTGGACCCTGTGGATGGTTTAGCTACATATTTTCCTTTTGCTATAACAGGACGAACAAAAAGTTCTGGATCAATAAGACCTGTTGGACGAATAATTTGCTCAACTATTTGCTCAGAGTTTTCTTTTTCGTATATTGATGGAGTTGCTGACATATAAATAACATCATCGATCCTTTTTTCAAACTCTTCATATTTAAGAGGTCTGTTATCTTTCGCACTTGGCAAACGAAATCCATAATCAACAAGAGTTTGTTTTCTAGATTGATCACCTGCATACATAGCACGAAGTTGTGGAAGAGTTACGTGTGATTCATCAATGATAGTTAAAAATTCTGGCTCGCCTTTTGCGTTATGAGGAAAGTATTCGAGAAGAGTATCAGGTGCTACACCTGATTTCTTTCCTGAAAGATGTCTTGAATAATTTTCTATCCCTTGGCAAAACCCCATCTCGCGTATCATGGCAATATCATAAGTTGTTCTTCTTTTTATTCTTTCTATTTCCAAAATCTTATTTTCCTTTTCTAATTCTTTTACTCTTTCATTTAATTCTACTTGAATAGTTTTAATAGCACGAAGACGAGTTTTTTCATCTGAGATAAAATGTTTCGCCGGGAACAAAAAATAATTATTTACCTCTTCAACTATTTTCATGGAAACTGGATCAGTGGTGGTCAGATGAGTAATTATTCCATCTGTAATTTCTATTTGAAGCATAATTGTCTCTGAAATAGGCATAACATCGATTCTATTTCCAATAGCACGAAATGTTCCTGGGGACAAATCTGCGTTTGTTCTTTCATATTGAACATAAATAAATTTCTGCATTAATTCAGTTTTAGAAATTTTATCTCCGATACTTATCTTTATATTTTCTCTTTCATATTCAACTGGAGAACCAAGTCCGTAAATACAAGAAACTGACGCGACTATAATCACATCTTTTCTTGAAAGTAATGCTTGCGTTGAGGCATGACGCAATCTATCTATCTCTTCATTTATTTGTGCATCTTTTTCTATATACGTATCAGTAACCGGCATGTATGCTTCTGGTTGATAGTAATCGTAGTAGGAAACGAAATATTGTACAGCGGCATCTGGAAAAAATGAACGAAATTCTTGAGCAAGCTGAGCCGCGAGAGTTTTATTATGAGCAATGACTAGGGTTGGTTTTTGAATTTGATTGATAACATTAGCGATAGTAAAAGTTTTACCAGTTCCTGTAGCACCAAGCAGTGTTTGTTTCTTCATACCTTTTTTAAGACCATTTAACAAACCAGAAATCGCCTTCGGTTGATCACCTGCCGGAGTAAATCCCTTCAAAATAAATTTTCCTTCACTTTTTTTGCTTGACATATATGAATTGTTATTATAACATATAATATAAATTTGTTCACTTGGGAGGAATGATGACAAAAACAGAAACGTTCCTTTGGATTATTATTTTTCTTTTAGCATATTATATTTCTCGAAAATTTTTTTCATTCAACCTCGCATGGATTGGTGTGATATTTATTATCAGAGATATATGGTTAACAGGAAAAGATATTTTCAAACACTGATGGCTCGCACTTACACTGCGAGTCATATCATCTTATGCACAATTTAATTTTGACATAAAAATAAATTATAGTAGTATTACGTGATAGTTGTAAATAGGTTTATTTAATCATAATGCAACACTGAACATTAAACGGGGGTCATATGACACAAGAAGAAACTGGCTATGAAAACGAGACTTGGGGAGCAGAAAAAGTAAATGATACCACTAAGCAAGACAAACGAATTTTTTTATTTTTGAACATTGTCAGTTTATGCTTTATTGGGTGGTATATCTGCTCATACATAAGACACGTAAGTTAAGGGAGAGATCATGAAAAAAATCTGTCCCTGGGAAGGAGGTAAACTAGATCATCCAAAAATATACACCGTTATACTGTGCATATTTCTTGGAATATTATTAACCTCGGTGATAATCCTAACAATGATTTTGTGTCTAGATATGTCGCTAAAAGAAAGTGTTTTTGTAATAGGCGGGATAATTATTTTAATTATAATGATTATGGCGTTTACAAACGTTAATAATCAACCACTTATAGACGAAGTAGTTTTCGGAAAAGAAGAAAAATAAAAACGAAACTTGAGGACGCACGACAATGTGCGCCTCTTATTTTTTGTATATCTTCTAATACTTAGTCCCTATAGTCCTCGTTTGCTAACTAAATCATTTTTTCTTGTCTTCGCTTGCTAGCTCGGATATCTTCCTCACTCTTCGTTCGTTGAGCTCTTCGCTTCCTCGACCTAACACCTATCATTGTAATATTTTTCTAAAAATTCTTCCTTAAATTTTTTATAAGTCCCTTTCTCTAAACTCTTTCGTGCATCATCAACCAACTGTGTGATAAATTTTAAATTATGAATAGATGCGATAGTGTAAGCAAGTATCTCATCTGATTTAAAAAGATGATTCAAATAACTTTTTGTATATTTGTGAGTGTACCAACTCTCGTCATCTGAAACTGGTGACATATCATTTTTATATTTTGCATTATTCAAATTTATTCTGCCGTCTTTGGTATAGATCGCACCATTGCGAGCAATGCGAGTTGGTGCCACACAATCAAATGTATCGATTCCATTTTCAATCGCCAGTAAAATATCAAGAGGTTCGCCAATACCCAGCAAGTGACGAGGTTTATTTTCTGGAAGTTCTTCACACACCCATCGCACAGCTGTTCCCATATCTTCTTTTGTAAAAGATCCACCAATTCCATATCCATCAAAATCCATCGCACCAAGTGTGCGTGCAGACTCACGACGTAAATCTTCATAAGCACCACCTTGTACCACACCGAAAAGCGCTTGCTGTAATCCCGTTGCTTCTGACACACCTAATTTTTTGTGTTCATCCAAGCTTCTCTTCGCCCATCTGTGAGTTCTATCCATTGCTTCGACTTGATAATCTTTCGGCGCAAGCGGTGAAGTACATTCATCAAAAGCAAAAAACATATCCGCACCGAGGTTGTGTTGAATTTGCATACTGATCTCTGGAGTAAAGCGATGTTCACTTCCATCGTGAATAGATTTGAAAGTCACTCCATCTTCATCTATGAATGCTAATTTTTCGTGAACACTTTTTTCATCTTCTTTTTTCTCTCTTCTGTTTTTACTTGCTTCACTTTTAGAAATTTCTTCACTCGTTGCGATTTTTGAAACACCGTGACCGAGAGCTTGCCCCAAAGAAAAAACTTGAAAGCCACCTGAGTCAGTGAACGTAGGTCCATGCCAGTGCATCATCTTGGCAAAGCCTCCATGATTTTTTACGAATTCATCCCCTGGTTGTAAATATAAATGATAAGTGTTGGCGAGTACTGCTTGCGCTCCAACATAATCTTTTATTTGTTCTGGTGTCAAAGACTTCACTGTGGCTTTTGTTCCCACAGTTATAAAAGCAGGTGTGTGAATGTCGCCATGCGGAGTATGAATCACACCAACACGAGCCAGTGGAAATTCTTTACTTTTATTTGTAATGGAAAATAAAAAAATTTTTTTCATTTTTTAAAACATGTTAGTTTGCAAATAAATAGCTATCATCATTATTAGAAATGGTAAAATCACACGCACAAAAAACTTTGTTTTTTTCTTATCGAGACTGTAAAATACTTTACTTAAATAATAAAACCAAAAAGTCATATCTTCGTCTCTCGTATTAAATTCTTTCTTAGTTAAAAAACAATTTCCTAATATATAATACTGTAACCACAGCAAAACATTGACTAATATAATTAACTTGTAATCAATATATAATGGAGAAAAAACAGCCAATACAATCAATACTAAATGTATCCAAAAAATAATCCCGAAATCTTTCTTTTTTATTTCAAATGAAAATGACATGTAGATTTTTTATCCTAACACAAAATAATACGAATATCACTTATTATATTATTTCATATAAAGTTCCATCTTCGCCCTCACAACCTTTCTCATTTCTTCTTGTCCTTCTTTTCCAAACTTATATGGTGCAACTTCATTTGGATGTTCATCCATATATTTCTTTTCTCCATCTTTAAATGCTTTACGAATTTCTGTGTTGATATGAACAATGGCAATCCCTGCATCGATAGAATTTTTCAAATCTTCGTCTGTATTTCCACTGGCTCCATGAAGCACAAGCGGCACATCAACCACGCGAACAATTTCTTTTAATCTATCAATATGAAGTTTCGGTTCTTCGGCATCAACCAACATTCCATGAACATTTCCAATTGCAGGAGCAAACATATCTACACCAGTTCTCAAAATAAAATCTTTTGCCTGATCTGCTGTGGTTAGATTTGCTTCACTCACACCTTCTGGAAGAGAACTATTTAATGATGATGACTGTCCGATGTATCCAAGTTCAGCCTCAACCAAAACTCTCTTACCTGTTTTCTCTTCATAATCACGAACATAATCAACACAACTTCGAACAAGTGCAACATTTTCTTCGTAAGGAAGTTTAGCACCGTCAACAATCACGCTATCGTAGCCAGCTTCGACTACTTCTTTTACTTTTTCAAATGAATAAGTATGATCTGCATTCAAAAAAATTGGAATATTATATTCTTGATTTAATTCATCAACAATCTTTCTCACCATAGGAACACCCATATAAGCACGCTCACCTTCACTCGCACCAATAATTACAGGCTGGTTTAGTTCTTCTGCGACTTCACAAATTACTCTTGCTTGATCAAGATTAGAAATATTAAAATGAGCAATTGCCTTTCCTTGTCTTTTGTAATCATTAATAATTTCTAAATATTTTGGTGATTGTACTTCTAATGTTTTCATATCAACATATTATACCAGATAAATAACTGACTGTTTGGCAAATCTTGACTATATTATGTGATATGATTATTTTATGGAAAAACTTTTAACTAATTGGCAACAATTTGATTTTGTAATTGCCTTAACAGTTCTTGTTGCGTATTTGATGATTGACGGAATGTATGCGTATTACACAATAGCAGTTACAAAAAAGAAACCTGTAATATCAGCTTCTGTTGGTGCGGTTATGCATTTTATGATTGCATTTGGTGTATTAAATTATGTGCAAAACTATTTGTACATATTCCCGCTTGCAATAGGGTCTTGGTTTGGAACATATCTGGTTGTTAAGTTTGGTTTATAAAAAATAAAAATGATATAATTTATTCATAAAAATTTTTTATAATAAAAAACAAAAATGAACTCAATTTATTTATTAGCTCTAATCCCATATATACCTGTTTGGATGTATATGAACGTAAGAGGTTCTGTGCAAATCAAAAAAGAAATGTTGGTTATGAGTTTTTTGGTTGCAATTGTAAGCCCCGTTGCTTCTTATCTTTGGTGGAATAAAGATTGGTGGTTACCACCAAGTTTGTGGGGGGGGCAAAATTACACATTTATTCCAGAAGATATCCTTCTAGGTTTTTTATTCGGTGGTATCGCCGCAGTTATCTATGAATTTTCTTTCGGTAAAGGTTTAAGTAAAAACAGAAAGCCACATAAAAAAATGTTTACCCTTTTTGTGTTATTGACATTTGCTATTTGTGCTGTTTTATTTTCCTTGTTTAATTTTAATTCTTTTTATTCGATCATAATTTCTATGATATTAATTTCATTAGGAGTTCTATCAATAAGAAGGGATTTAATAAAAAGTTCGGTTTATAGTGGCGCACTAACTCTGATAGTAGCCATTCCTTTCTATGCGATAATACATTTTATTTCACCTGATTGGGCTTTGATAACTTACAAGTATCAATTTCTTTCCGGGGTTACAATTTATAACTTCCCGATCGAAGAATTTATTTTCTGGTTTTTCTACGGTTTAACAATCGGTCCTGCTTATGAATATGCGAAAGGTTGGGGTTTTAAATAATTTTTTTTGATATACTTAAATTATAAAGATGAAAAATCCATTTAAACAAAAAATTGAAAATATTGAACCAGAAAATGAATACGAAAATATAGAAGATGGTATTGTTGTTAAAAAAGTAGAGGAGAATGATTTGTTTTATAGATATGAAAAGTGTGTGACTATTGGTGATAACAGATATGTTATTCGTTTCGTGCATAATAATCCACTAGCACAAGGTGAATTTGATATTGATTTTAGTTTAACAAATACTCGCACTCTTCCAATAACAAATGCAGGACTAGAAACTTTTGGTAAACTCGTCGACGAGATGACAAATATGTATGAGGAAATTTCAAAGAAAGAAGAAATAAAAAAGTTCTGTATATATTCGTCACCAGATAATTATACGAAAGACACAGAAGGAAGAGTCTTCCAGATTATTGAAGAACATCCAGAAAAATTAAACGGATTAAATTTGATCGATAAAGATAAAAATATTGAAGTAAATATAATTAATAATATCGCAACAGTAAAAACTAAAAACCGATTAGGAATTACGTCAAAAATTAATATTCCAGTAAGTTCTTCATTAATGAGTGATTTCAAACATATCGCAAAAATAGATATGTCATATTTTTTAACAGACATACTTGGCTATATTCAAAATCCAAACGATGTTGGTAATAACAAGAAACAAAACCAGAGATCAAAACTGTATGAATTTTATCTTAAGAAAAGATTTCCAAAATTTAATGTTAGCCGAAAAACTGTTGGGGATGATGGTTACGAGTATTTGGAGGTTTTGGTTAATAAGTAGTTTATGTTATATTTTGATATACTTTAAATCATGCTCGGACAAATTTCTATTTTCTTTTTAATATTTATCGGTGTTTTATCTGTAACATTTGGAGACATGATAATGGCACAAAGACACGAATCTTCTTTTGTTAACGCTCTTGGATTACCTCTTGTTTTAAATATTGTTGGTGTGGTAATTCTTCTTGTTTGTTATTATTATGGTTACAAGAATATGAAAAGTATTTGGCAGGTATCTATTTTTTATGTTTGTACAATAGCAGTAATGCAACCTGTCGTTGCTTATCTTGTTTTAGAAAACATCCCAACAATAAAACAATCAGCAGGTTTTCTATTTGGTATAGTAGGAATCTTATTAACTGTTTAATTCCATTTTATTTCCACACTCAAACATTTATTTTATTGTCCACAGCCACAATTTAATACAATAAATTCTTGTAAAAAATAAAATAAATAATAAAAAATAAATTTGTTTTAAAATTAAACTTTGTGAAATTGTGGCTGGGTCAGAAAAAATATAATCGCAATTCACATTGCTCATTATTTTTTCTGATATACTAAATGAATGCAAAATGAACATGATGTCATCGCGGTTGGCGATATAGTAATAGATGCTTTTATAAAATTAAATATAGGTCACATAGAAGAAGGTGCAAGAGGTAGTGAGTACTGTATTCCTTTCGGGGCGAAAGTCCCTTATGAAGAAGTAGATGTGATCCCAGCTGTTGGAAATAGTCCAAACGCAGCGGTTTCTTGTGCGCGCATCGGCGTTCGTACTGGGCTTGTGTCGTTTGTTGGTAATGACAGACACGGACAAGACTGTATCGATCAATTAAAAAAAGAAGGTATCACAACTGAATTCATAAATATCGAAGAAGGAAAGAATACGAACTATCATTACGCTCTTTGGTATAAAGATGACAGAACAATTTTGATCAAGCACACACCGTTTACTTCTCATCTTCCAAATATTGGAAAAACAAAATGGATTTATTTGTCATCTCTTGGTGAGCATGCAATGGATTTACATCATGAAATATTAAAATATTTAAAAGAAAATCCAGAAACAAAACTCGCCTTTCAACCAGGAACATATCAATTAAAACTTTTCAAAGAACTTGAAGAATTTTACAATAGGGCCGACGTGATTTGTATGAACAAAGAAGAAGCGCAAGAGATTCTTAATACAGATTCACATGATGAAAAAGAATTATTAGACGGACTTCAAAAAATAAATTCCAAAACTGTAATTATGACAGATGGCTCAAAAGGTTGTTTCTTAAAGTACGACGGAGTATATTTCTTTATGCCGGCATATCCAGACATCGCGGCACCTTTCGAAAGAACTGGTGCCGGCGATGCTTTCTTTTCTACATTCATCGCCTATCTTGCAAAAGGTTTTGATGAAAAACACGCCATTACTCGCGCCCCAATAAACAGTATGAGTGTCGTGCAACAAATCGGCGCTCAAAGAGGACTCTTAACTGACGAAAAAATAAATGAGTATTTAGAAAAGGCACCGGAGAATTACAAGTTGCAAAGTTTATAATCAAAATAGTAATTCTAAAGCACGACACCTTCGGTGTCGTGCTTTAGAATTTATATTATCGATTTAACTTTCTCTACAATATGTTTCGAAGTGAGTCCATATTCCTCATAAAGTTCTGGTTGTTTTCCACTTTGACCGAATCTATCATCGATACCCACACGGGCGATTTTTATTGGGTGATATTCACTTAGAAATTCAGCAACAGCAGAACCGAGTCCGCCCGCAATCTGATGTTCTTCTACTGTTACAATTGCTTGCACATTTTTTGCAAAGCGAAGTAGGAATTTTGTATCGAGTGGTTTAATCGTAGGCATATTTACAACCGTCACCCCTATTCCATCCTTCTCTAATTCCTTCGCAGCTTTAAGTGCTTCGTAAATAATAGGCCCACAAGAAATAATACCGACCTTATTTTTAAAATCTTTTTTTGGAATTTGCATAACAATTGCTTTCCCAAAAGAAAATTCATAATCATCATTTAAAATAACTGGTGTTTTTTCGCGAGTGAGACGAAGGTACGCTGGATGATCAAACTTTCCTAAAAATTTTGTTATTGCATAAGCTTCAACAGCATCACAAGGAACAAACACATTCATATTTGGAAGTATTCGCATAAGTGCAATATCTTCTATTGCTTGATGAGTCGCTCCATCTGGTCCAACAGATATACCTGCATGAGCACCAACGACTTTTACTGGTACATTATTGTAACAAATTGTTGTTCTAATCTGTTCCCAGTTTCTCCCAGGAGAAAACATCGCATAACTTGCCATAAAAGGATTATACCCACAAGAAGCAAGACCTGAGGCCACACCTGACATTCCCTGTTCTGTGATTCCCATTTCAAAAAATCTTTCAGGAAAAGCATCTCTAAATTTATCCATCTTCACACTCTCAGTTAAATCAGCACAAAGAGCAACAACTTTTTCATTTGTCTTACCAATATCAAGTAGTGCTTCACCAAATCCTTCGCGTGTTGGTTTTTCCTCTTGTTTTATTGTAAATAATTTTTTGTTAAGCATATTATTCTTTTTCTATTTTACCGCGAAGCGTTCTTAGTTCTTTTATCGCTTGCTTGGCTTCATCTTTATTTGGAGATTTTCCATGCCAATGAAAATCACCTTCGAATTCAAGAACTCCTTTCCCAGGGATTGTGTGTGCGATTATTACAGTTGGTTTTTCGAGGGTACTTTTTGCTTGACCAATAGCAGTGTATAGATCACGGAAGTTATGACCATCAACTTCAATCACATGAAAATTAAAACTTTCAAATTTATTTCTCAAAGATTCTGTCGGTAAAACATCTTCAGTAAATCCGTCTATTTGAATTGAATTTCTGTCGATGATTGTAATTATTTTATTTAATTTATATTTATTTAAATGGAGGAATGCTTCCCAGTTTTGTCCTTCATTTAATTCTCCGTCGCCAATAGTTACATAAAAATATCTTTCTGGTTTGTAATTTTCTAATCTGTCAGCAAGCGCCATACCAACCGCTTGCGAAAGTCCACATCCAAGCGGACCAGAAGTTGTTTCAATACCCGGAAGCGATTCACGGTGTGGATGACCTTGTAGTCTTGAGCCAAATTTTCGTAATGTATTCAATTCTTCAATTGGAAAATATCGTGAGTGAGCAAGTGAAGCATATAGAACAGGTGCACAGTGTCCATTTGAAAGTATTACTCTGTCGCGACCAACCCAATCTGGATGTTTTGGATTATGTTTTAATACACGAAAATACAAAAGTGTAAAAATATCTGCAAGACCAAGTGGCCCAGCTGTATGACCCGAACCTGCTGTTGTTAACATTTTAATTATACTCTCGCGTATATCTTCCGCACGAAGTGATAATTCTTTTACTTCTATATCTGTCAGTGAATTCATAGATATATTATATCAGAGAAAACTATAGATTAGATGTTATGTATTGTGGAATAGTAAAGTACAAAATTCTAAATTAATTTAATATAAAAAACAACACCCGCCACGATCCGAATAAATTCTTCGAATACGTGACGGGTTTATATGGGTGTTCATAATTACAGATCTCTTCCAATTCCTACACTGGTTGAAATATGTAGCGACGAACGACTTTGTAAACATCCTCCACCGATGTGACAGATGAGTGACGGATAAGCTAGTCCATCACTATACCTGAGTATCGATCCCTTAAAAGTTATAGTGAGGCCTTCCCACCCCTCTGGAATCTGATCCGGAGAAGAAGTAAGAAAGTTGCAAACACTTATACCGTAAGGAACCTCATGGCGGTTAAGAAAGATTGAAATCCTATCTGACAATTTCAAATTGGGTATCGTTTCGTTCTCTGGAGCAAGAAATTTCTTTTTGCTTTCCAGAGACTTATTCCAAGTCATTTTGCCGACAAAATGATTACACTCGAGAGTGCAACCATTTGGTAACGCTGGCGTGGAGTCCAAATCAATTACAGGATAAATAGGTGTCTTGTAACTACGACGTGGTGGAGGATGAACTTCTCCACGTAAAAATGTAGAAACGAAACCTGATAAATTCGATAACCGAGATGGTAAACTTTGCGGTATCTGACCTTGCATGGAAACCTCCTTTTGGTTAAAAAAGTGATCTCCCCCAATTTGTCTTATTATTTTGATTGAAAGGTACATCTTATCTTGCTTCTTTACTGTTAAAAAGTGATATTTCTTACCCTACCATACACGATATATTTTGACAAGCACATCAAAATAATAAATCGTCTAGACCTCTTTCAAACTATTTAACCGAGTGTCTATGTCTTCGTGTCCAAAAAGATATGACCCAACTACAGCAATTTCTGCACCAGAATCTTTTACTTTTCGGACAGTATCTATATTCATAGAACCATCTACTTGCACAACAACATCTCCAAAATTTTTCTTGATTTCTTTTATGCGAAGTAAACACTCTTCATCAAAAAATTCTCCTTGTGCGCCAATATTTCTTATTCCCATCACCTGTACATAAATATTTTTATTTTTTTCTGAAAAAAATCTAATATACTTAATGTGTTCTTCTATACTTGTATCATTACTCACAGAAATACCGAGTTTTATATTTGTATTTTCAAAATAAGAAAGAAGTCTATAACATTCTTCTTCTGTAAAATTATCAACGTGCACAACAATTCTTCTTGCACCAAGAGAAATACAAATTGGAATATAAATTTTCCAAGAAAACATCATCACATCAAATTCATAATCAAAACCCTGTGGTAAATATATTTTTTCTTCATCTGGAAGCCAAGTTTTTGTTTTTCCAAAAACCCCATCACACAAATCAATTTGCACGGAGGAAGACAAGCCTCTTAAAAGATTTATCTTTTCGTTTAACTCTGTGTAACTTTGTGGAAGTATTGCGGGGGTGATTTGCATAGGTTAGTTGTTAGCTAGTCGTTCTTAATTATTAGTTTTTAGACAACTCTTCTATCATTATGATTCTATCTGCGTGGCGTTCTTCGTGGGAAAAGTTTGTATTTAAAAACATTTCTACTGCTTCGATAGTTTTCTTTTCATTTACAAATCTTGCACCAATAGAAAGAACATTACAGTCATTATGCTCACGACCAAGTTTAACAATTTCAAAATCATTTCCGTTATAAACAACAGCACGCACGTGAGCAAAACGATTTGCAACTATTGCTTCGCCTGTTCCTGACCCACCAAAAATAATTCCTAGAGATGGATTATGTTCTGCATCTTCTTTAATATGTCTTGCAACATCCGCCATATACTTTGGATAATCATCTCCATCAACAAATCTCTCTGCTCCACAATCAATAACTTCTACTTTTACAGGCCGGGCCTGTAAGTAACTTTTAATTTTTTCTTTTAATTCAAAACCTGCATGGTCTGCCCCTAAATATACTCTCATAGTTTATAGTTATTGGTTAATAGTTGATAGTTTTTTAATAAATACAGATAACATTTTCATAACTGATTCTAATAATAACATCACTTCATCATATTCTTTAATTGTAACACCACAAACCATTAACTATCAACTATTAACTATTTTCTTTTCCTTCATAAACAAAGAAACAATGAACGAAATAAAACTGAAAATAGATAGTAAATAAAATATATTTATTAAAGCGTGAAGTAAATCACTTTTATCTCCATTTATATCTTTTACAAAATAACCAAAAATAACACCGAGTAGCGCGGTTCCAAAAACACCACCAACACCACGAGAAAGTTGTAATGCACCCATCACTTCACCCAATCTTTCACGACCATAAACAACTTGTATAATTATATTAAACACGGACATCATAGTTCCCATTCCAAGTCCAAGTAAAGCAAGTAACAATAAAAACCCAATTTTTCCTAATCCGAAAGAAAAGAAAGTGGCAAACAAAGTTATAGCAACAAAAATAATAAACGACCCTACATTAACAATAAGTTTATATCTGCCTGTTTTTGAAATAAATCTTCCAGTGAATGCAGACACAAGAGTCATTGGAACGACCATAAAAGTTGTAAGCGTTCCTACTTCTGTTAAAGGTAAATCTAGAATCTTCTGTGCAAAAATTTGTGTATACAAAGTTACTGCAAATAAAAATATAGCAGTTATAAATGTCATACTAGCTGGGATTACAAAATTTCTATCCACAAAAAGATGATGGGAGAAAATTGGATAAGAAACTTTTCTTTCCCATAGATAAAAAATAATAAATAAAATTACTGACACAACGAATAACAAAATAGATGTAGTGCTGAAATTATTATTTTGACTAATAAATGAAAATCCTAAAATCATCGGAACCAAAAAAGAAGTAAGGAGAATTGAACCTATATAATCTATTTTTGTATTCTTTTCTTGGTGTAAACTTTTTGGTAAATAAAAATAAATAATCAAAAATGAAATAATACCTATCGGTAAATTTATTAAAAATATCCATCTCCAAGAAAAAACATCAGTGATATAAGCACCAAACATAGGACCTGCGACTGACGCGAGTCCAAAAGTTGCTGACAAATAACCTTGATACTTAGCGCGCTCTTTAATAGAAAATATTTCACCAATCATAGACATTGCCATTACCATAATCGCACCACCACCAATTCCTTGAACAGCACGGGCAATTATGAGTTCATAAATATTTTGAGATAAACCAGCGAACATTGAAGATGTAACAAATATAAATATCGCCAGTAAAAAACATTTTCTACGAGAAAATATATCAGATAATTTTCCATAAATTGGAGAGGTAGTGGTTTGAGTAAGTAAAAAAGCAGTGAAAACCCAGTTAATATATTTTAGTCCACCGATATCTCCTAAAATTTTTGGCATTGCTGGAACGATAATCATAAAATCAACAGCGAAAAGTAAAATAGAAATAATAATTCCAGTAAAAACGATCATTTTTTGTTTGTGGGTTTCGAGTTGCATTTGATTATTATACTATAAAAGGTAAACGGGACTATCTTTTGGACAGTCCCGAGTGTGACTTTATGTTGTCACTAACAAGAGGTTCCCCTCCTAAGTGCCGTCAAAACGGCGCGTACCATGATTAATGAACTGCTAATAAGATAAGTTGTGGCTAATCTCCCCCCGTTTAACAACATCCTACTGTAAATTGGTTTCGCTGATTTCTCAGTTTAAATTATTATAACACAAACAAAATAAAGATAACTCTTGTTATCCACAGTAATTATTTAATAGTTTTTCCAGCTTTAGCTACGTGAGATACAAGTGTGTTTGTATACCCCATCTCATTGTCATACCAAGCAAGTACCTTTACAAGATTTCCACCAACTACTCGAGTCATTTTTAAATCTGCAATCGAAGCATATGGAAGTCCGACAATATCACTTGAAACTAATTCTTATTCTGTTGTAGCAATAATTCCTTTCCAATTTTCTTCTTTGCTTGCCTTCTTTAAAATTTCATTCACTTCCTCAACAGTTGTCGGTCTTTTTGAAATAAAAGTTATATCTGCGATTGATCCTGCTGGTGTTGGAACACGAATTGAAATTCCGTCGAACAATCCTGTGAGTGATGGAAAGGCTTTTGTAACAGCAATCGCAGCACCTGTTGATGATGGCACAATGTTTTGCGCAGCAGCACGACCTTCACGAAAATCTTTTTTATTTGGGCCGTCAACAATTCCTTGTGTAGCAGTGTATGAATGAACAGTATTTAAAATTGCTTTTTCAACTCCAATCGCTTCATCTAAAATCGCAATCACTGGTGATGATGCATTTGTTGTACATGATGCATTTGAAGTTATATTACATGTTCCAAATTTTTCTTCATTAACTGAAAGTAAAATTGTTTCTCCTTTTATTGAAGTGTCTTCACCTGCTTTAGCTGGAGCAGAAATCACTACGTGCTTCGCACCTGCCACAATATGTGCGTTGGCTTTGTCATAAGTTGTAAATAATCCTGTTGATTCTACAACCACATCAATATTTAAATCTTTCCAAGGAAGTTGTGCAGGATCTTTTACTTGTGTCACCAACACTCTTTGACTTCCACCTTCATATTCAAGAACAAGATCTTGTGATCCTTCATGAATATCAGCATGCACATCAAAAGGAGAGGTTTTGTAAACTGTATCGTACTGAAGAAGGTAGGCAAGATTATGAACATCACCCAAATCATTCACTGCCACCACTTCCATATCATCTCTCTCAAGAGAAACTTTTAAAAAAGCACGACCGATACGACCAAAACCATTAATTGCCACACGAAGTTTTTTATTTTTATCCATATTTAATATAGTATATAGCCACTAGCCACTAGCCACTAGTGGAAAACAAAAATACAAAATGGGTTTCGTGAAGCGAAACCCATTTTGTATTTTTGTTTTCCACATCCTTCATCCATCATCCTTTATTCTGTTTAAAGATTAATTTTGTACCTTCCTTCATTTTTTACGAACGCTTCTTTTGAAGGATATTTATAAACATATCCATATTTTTTTGTAAGCTTTGAACCATCAACAGTAATTGGATATGAGTAACCACGCCACGATCCAGCTGATGTAGGAACTTTCCCACGAGTTAGATGCCAGAAGAAAAAGAATGCAACACGAGCCATCCACGGATAGATTGGAAGAATTTTTTTACCAACCGCATCTGCCATATCTTTTCCGAGAACACAATCACCTGCTGGAGAAATATTAAAAGCCTCATATTCACCTTCTAAATTTTCAAAAGAAAATTTTGCAACAATGTCTGTAACATCATCTTCGTGTATATATTGACGAAGCCACTTTGGAGTAACTGGCACAAATGAAGTTAAAAGTTTTACAATTCTAAAAACACCCTTTGATTCAAGTTGTCCAGAAAGTGCAGACTGAAGTCCGAAACGAATTCTCTGATAGCGACCGCGAGGACCTGTGATAGCCGCAGGGCGAACAATAAACACTTGTCCGTTCCAGCCAGACTCTTTTGCTTTTTTATATTTTTCTTCTAGATGTTCTTCTACTATTCTTTTTTCTTCGGAATACAAATATTCAGAAACACGGAAAGGGTCTTCTTCTTTATAAAAATAATCCATCTTGTTATCTGGAAATGCTCCGTACGAAGAAACCGTTGAGAAGTAAACTAGTTTTTTAACCGAAGGAGTACTAAAAACGAAATCAAAAATTTCATCTGAGCCGTCAACATTCCATTTCCAAGAAATTTCTCTGTGACCATAAATTTCACGAATTTGCCACGCAGTATGAATTACAACATCTGGTGCAAAAGATTTTAAAGTTTCTTGCCAAGATTTATCTGAGGTATTTCCTTTTATAAAAGTAATCTTATTTTTATTAACGTTATTTTTTGTAAGATCTGTTTCCTCTTCTTTATCCAAAACAATAATCGCCTCCACATCATCGCGTTTTGCGAACTGATCTGCGAGCATTGCTCCAACATAACCTGAACCTCCTGTGATAAATAATTTATGTGACATAATTTATACATTATAAACTTAAAATAAGAAAAACAGAAATGTGATAAAATTATAGCCTATGATAATCGATGGAAGAAAATTAGCTGAAGAAATAGAGAGAGAAACAAACGACAAACTAGAAAAAATAAACCAGAAAAAGGTTGCTTTTGTGATGTTTCAAAATACCCCAGCCATTGAACAGTTTGTACAAATGAAAATGAAAGTCGGCACAAGATTTGGAATTGATTGTTCAATTTTAAAATTTGAAGGAGAAATAAATAATAAAAACGCAATTAAATTTTTAGAAAAAATCCTGCAGGTCGGACCTAAAGGATTTTATGATGGTGTTGTTGTACAACTTCCTCTTCCAAAAAATCTGAGTCTAGATTTAATTTTAAATAAAATTCCTGCAAGTTTAGATATTGATGTTTTGGGAAAAGAAGCCATAAAAAATTATTTACAGGCCGGGCCTGTAAATTTTGTGCCACCGATTGCAAATGCGATTGATGAAATATTAAAATTCACAAAAATAGATTTATTAAACAAACAAGTTTTAATAATCGGAAATGGAAGACTGGTCGGACAAGTTGCGTCATTTTACTTTTCTAAAAACAAAATTCCATTTGATATGGTTACAGAAAAAACTGAAGAAAATATTTATAAAGAAAAATTAAAAAATGCAGACGTAATAATTTCTGGAGTTGGACAGCCTCACTTTATTAAAAAAGAAATGATTAAAGAAGGAGTAATTATTATCGATGCTGGAACAAGTGAACAATCAGGAAAATTAGTTGGTGATGTAGACCCAAGTTGCGAAGAAATTGCTTCGTTTATAACCCCTGTCCCCGGAGGTGTTGGTCCACTTGCTGTGATTTCATTATTTAAAAATTTAATTTTAAATAATTAATTTCTAAACAATTTTTAATTATTATTTTTTTAAATTGACAATTGATTGAAAATTTAAAATTAGAAACTAAAAATTAATTCGCAGCTCGACGAAGCGAAGATCGAGGAAGATATTCGAGCCAGCAGTCGAGAACAAAACGTAAATGAAATAATTTTGAAACAAAACAACTCACCCCAACAAGTTGGTCTGAGTGATTTTTTGCTCGTGGACCCTGGCAAAAAATCACATCCCGTTACGAAGAACAAGGACTTTAAACGTCTTCACCATAATAAAGAAATCAAGTATAAGTGACCTGTTTTTTACATAATACAAATCATACTGAGTTCTAATTTTATTTTCTTCTATCGATTGTGGTGGAAGCTCTTGATTGACTTGTGCCCAACCAGAAAGTCCTGGACGAACAGTATAACGCATCATATAAAATGGAATTGCAGCAGATAATCTACCACCAAACGCAAGCATGTCTGGTCTTGGGCCAATAAAAGATATATCTCCTTTTAACACGGAAAGAACTTGTGGTAATTCATCAATTCTAGATTTTCTAAGCCAGTATCCAACACGAGTAACTTTGTTTGGATTATTTTTTTCTTTAAGCCACATCCCTTCGTCCGAAAAAGTCATTGTTCTGTACTTATAAAGTTTAATTATCTTTCCACCTTGTCCATATCTTTCTTGTATAACAAAAATGACTCCTTTACTATCTAATTTTATCGCAAGAGCAACAAATGAATGAAGAATAATCCAGACAACGAAAATAGGTAAAGACAAAATAATATCTATTATTCTTTTTGCAAATTCATAAGCACGAATATTTAATTTAACTGATTCAAAAAACCAAAAATGCCCAACCCCTCTCATTGGCATTTTTTTCATTATATCTTCATAAACACCAGCAGCATCAAAGACATCTATTTTTCTCTGAGACGCTAAGTTATAAAGAAATGGCAATAAATTATTTGTTCTCTCATCTCTAATATCAATAACCACTTGTCTAATTTTATTTTCTTCCAAAATATTTCTTAGTTTTTCAACAGCAGTGTCATCTTCTTCTAATTCGTATTCTTTCACGTTCAAATGAGAAACAAAATAAAATGGATAAAAATTATGACTATTAACAGTTTCTTTTAATTCGTTATATTCTTCACTATCGGCGATTAATAATGTTTTTACTTTTTTGAGAGGTTTAAGAAATGAAGGAACTAACATTACCCTCCAAATCGTACTTAGTAAAACATTTACCACAACAAATAAAAACAATATGGTTTTTGGTGTAAGAGATGTAAACGATGAAAATATGTAAAAATAAGTGAAAGAGATAAACAAAAGAAAGACATGTATATTTACCAACCTTGAAAATTTCTTTAATTTAGTTTGAAATAATTCAAAATCATAAAAATCAAAACTATAATATAAAGCAATCAAAATTACAAAAATTGGAAAGAAAACAAATATATGATCAGACAAAGCAAGACTATCAGTCCTATCAAAATTACGCACAAAAAGAGCAAGATACAAAGACGCGACGAATAAAATTATGTCACTTATAAACAAAATTATTTGTTTTGATTTTATTTTAAGCATAAATCTATGATATTATATAGTTAAATATAACACTAAATGACTAAAAAGAAAATTCTATTTTTAATAACGAAGAGTAATTGGGGTGGAGCGTCGTCACTTCGTTCCTCCTTAGAAACCCCTCGGTTTCTAAGGCTCGCAAGCTCGCTGTTTTCCGCCACGGTAAAACTCCCGTTTTCCCGACCCCTTTCCCTGCTCCGCCCCCACAAAATTTTAAGACTACAAACCTATGGTAAATAAAAAAAAGATTCTATTTTTAATAACGAAGAGTAATTGGGGTGGAGCGCAAAAGTATGTATTTGAACTCGCAAACGAATTAAACAAAAAAGGTGATTATGAAATCGTGGTAGCCAGTGGTGGAAAAGGTTTACTTCTAGATAAACTAAAAGAGTACAACATTAAACATCTTCCGTTAGATTCACTAATTAATGATTTTAATATTTTTTCTGTATTTGAAAATATTGAAGAAATTCTAAATTTAATCAAAAATGAAAAACCAGATATTATTCATTTAAACAGTTCCAAAATTTCTATTCTTGGTATCATCGCCTCAAAAATTTATGGGAAAAATAAAACAGTTTTTACATGTCATGGTTGGCCATTTAACGAGGACAGGACTTTTCCTGTTAAAATTATTTTAAAAATGATGATGGCTTTTATTGTATTAATGTCTGACAAAATAATCGTTGGGTCAAATGCCGTCCTAAAACAAACACCTTTTTTAAATTTTATTAAAAGTAAAATATCAAAAATTTATATTGGTCTGACTCATTACGAATTATTAGAAAGAAACAAGGCAAGAGAAATTTTAAATATTAAAGAAGATGGGAAAACACATATTGTAACTAATGCTGAACTAAATAAAAACAAAGGTTATGATTATGCTCTAGGTGCTATCCATCAAATAGTTCACGAGGATTGTTTACCTGTTCACTATCACATAATCTCTACAGGAAAATATAAAGAACAAATCGAAAACAAAATCAAAGAACTAAACTTAGAAAATTTTGTGACTCTGCATGGGTTTGTTAATGACGCTAGAAAATATATGTCGGCTTTTGATGTTTTTCTTTTAACATCAATAACTGAGGCATTTGGACTTGTCCTAACTGAGGCTCTCTACGGCAGACTTCCAGTTGTAGCAACTAATGTTGGCGGTATATCTGAAATAATTATTGATGGAGAAACGGGATTACTAGCAAAATCAAAAAGTGTAAAAGATATACACGATAAATTAAAAACTATTTTAACAGACAAAAACCTTACTAATAAATTTAAAGAAAATGGTTTTAAAAAAGTAAAAAACGAATTTAGTTTTGATGAGACAGTGAAGGAAACAGAGAAAGTTTATGAAAAGTTAGACGTTAGACGTTAGACGTTAGACGTTAGACGTTAGACGTTAGACGTTAGAAAAGAGTTTAATTTAGTGTGTAAAAATTGTAAATTATTTGATAATTTAAATCCGTTTCCGTGAGACAACAACCCCAAATAACTCGCTACATTTTTCTCACTAACTTTTCTAAACATTCTTCTTTTCGTAACAGTCCGCAATGTTTTATGTTTTTCAAAATGAACCCACCCTAGAAAATCCACGCCACTAGCAATAGTTTTTATAAAAACTTTGTCTGGATGAAGTGAAAGTTTTAATTCTTGTGTAAAAAAATCTTCGATTTTTTTACACACACATTCCAAACACTTTCTGTCTCTACTCATCACCACAAAATCATCTGCATACCTAATATAATATTTAATTTTCATTTTATGTTTTACATACTGATCAAATTCATTCATATAAATATTTACAAGGAGTTGTGAGGTTAAATTACCAAGAGGAAGACCAACTTTGTTTTTGTCATTCCCGCGCATGCGAGAATCTAGGTTCTGTCCCTGGATTCCCGCATGCGCGGGAATGACACCACCAGAATCAAAACTCCCAATCACATTTTTAAGCAACCATAAAATATCTTCATCTTCTATTTTTCTTTTTAAAATGTTAATTAAAATGTTGTGGTTGATACTTGCAAAAAACTTTCTAATATCGCATTTCAAAACCCAAACTGTTTTTGTATAGTTCTTACTTTCTTTTCTGGCAAATACATCAAACCTTTTCATAGCTCTATGTGTTCCTTTATTATTTCGACAAGAATATGAATCCGCGATAAATGTTTTATCAAAAAATGGATAGAGTTTTCTATAAATTGCGTGATGAAGCAGTCTATCTCTCACACTTGCTTTATGTATATCTCTTTTCTTTGGGTCATTCACGACGAAATGTTCATATGCTCCGTGTTTATAGGTTTTGTTTTTTAAATCATTATGTAAAGAAAAAATATTATTCATTAACTGTCTTTTGAATTCCACAACATCTTCTTTTTTAGTTTTTCCTTTTTGAAATTCTTGCCATGCACACAAAAGATTTTCAATCGATATGATATCATTATATTTATGAACGCAAATACTTCGCATTCTTCAAATGTTACCCCCCCCCGAGCAGTTTTGCAACCAGAAAAAGCAAAACTGCTCCCAGTTCTAGAGAAGACAAAAGAAATTTATAAACTCTGGAACAATACATATAACACTCTTCCAAAAATTCATCGCTATTCTCTTGGCACAAAAATTGATTCTTTGTTTATAGAACTCATTGAGTCACTTGCTGTTGCAACATTTTTATTAAAAGACGAAAAATTACCATTCATTCGTATTGGAATAAGAAAATTAGACACTATAAACATACTTATATTAATTTTATTTGAAACAAAATCTATCGATACTAAAAAATTTATTGAACTTAGTGAAAAATTAAATGAAATTGGTAAAATGCTCGGTGGTTGGTATGGACAATTATTAAAACAAACTGAAAAGAAAAACTAAAACGCACAAATGTGCGTTTTAGAAATGAAGTGAATTGCGAGAACGGCAGACGGGTTGTTAGCATTCCACTTGTTGTCTAGCCAATTGTAGTTCCAGTTCCACCTACCATCGTTCCAGTACAAGTACAGGACATAGCGGTTACCGTTCGAGTTCTGAAGGATTGTATAAAGTACCACCAATTCCACCATCAGTTGAATACTCTTCCGATTGTATTTTATTCGACATCTTAAATGTCATAATACTTTATACCAAGTAACTTCATTTTTTGAAGTGTCTACATACACCACTCTATTTCAAATCTTAATCTAAAATATTCTCAATGTATGGATACTGATTTCGGCGATGCAAAACCTTGATCGTGCATTCATTAACCTACTTTCACAATTTATTATATAAAAAATTAACGCCCCGAACAATAAAGTACGAGGCGTAGGACTAAGGTCAAAGTGACTAAAAGATCACAGTAACCAAAATCAAAGTTCAACTTGCGAGAACGGCAGACGGGTGGTTAGCATGCCACTCGTAGCCTAGCCAAAGGTAGTACCAGTGCCACCTACCAGCGTTCCAGTACAAGCACAGGACATAGCGGTCACCGCTCGAGTCCTGAAGGACTGTGCCATCGAAGTAGATGAATGTTGTATTACCGTTAGTCAACTGCTTCCAACTCTCAGGAATAAGATACTGATTTTCCCAGAGTGTTTGAAGGATTTTCGCGTCTAGGCGAATTTCACCGGAAGCAATGAGACGTTTCAATTTCTCTTCGCCAACCACAGAACTTTCACTGTTCTTCAGCGTAACTTTGAACTGAACTTTCGTCGGATCAATTTCGGTGAGAGTAAGTGAACGCTCATCTTGTTCTACAACAGACCAGCCAGCACCGATGAAAGCGACTGGACCGAAGGCAGCAGAACGATCAATCGATACAATCTTCGGTTCACCTACAACGACACGCCCACCATTCTTCAAGAAAGCAGTAAACTGCTGACCTGATTCTTGCGGACTGTCAATGACAGTTTGTAAAACAGAACTATCGACTGAGTCCCAGTCTGCATTATTCATCAGAATTGCAAGTGCATTCAGAACCTGACCTTGTGAAGGCTTATTCATTTGATTTTCCTTTATATCTTTTGGCTAACCATGCAATACGCACAGCTTTACCTACTAGAGGGTTCAAACAGATGTTTGTTTACCATAGCTTTAAATCTTAAATTATAAAAATATAAAACTTAAAGCTATGGTAAACTTTTTCTCGCAAATAATGTAAAAGAACAAGCAGACCTAAAATATAGCACGAAAGCAATAAAAAGTCAATAGCAGTTAAAATCCTTATAAATTAAGGTATTTTTTGATATTTTCTATTCTTTATACTTAATATCCGAGACGCGAACCTGCTGATTCGTCCATTATCCTTTATTCTAATCCCAAGAATTCATTTCCCATTTTATTTCGATGGGCCACACGCGCATATCTATACATACCAAGGGCCATACCAAGAGCTAAACATTCTGCCAATAAATGTGACCCGCCATAACTCATAAGTGGAAGTGGAATACCAGTAATCGGCATAAGTCCTACATTCATACCAATATTAATTACAATATGAGTTAGAAACCATATAATAACACCATAAGCAAAAAGACTTTCAAAATTACTATGAGCAACTGTTGCAAACCTTGCCAGTTTATATAAAATTAAAAAATAAAAAATAAATAAAAAAACAGAACCAATAAAACCCCACTCTTCAGCATAAGCTGCAAAAATAAAATCTGTTTTGTATTCTGGTAAAAAGTTAAGTCGCGACTGTGTTCCATAACCAATACCTTTTCCAAATAACCCACCTGATCCAACAGCAATTGTAGCCTGGTAAGCGTTATAACCTGTTCCACGTGTATCTGCTAACGGATAGATAAAATTCATAATACGAGCCTTTTGATATGGCTTAAAAACGAGTTTCCATGATAATGTAAAAATAACTAACCCGATTAAAAATACTGCGAGTAAATGTTTTTTAGAAATACCAGAAACAAGTACCATTCCCAACCAAATAAAAAATAAAACCATGGCCGACCCAAGATCTGGTTGAAGTAAAACGAGTATAAAGGGAATGATTGTATATACTCCAGAAACAATAATATGTCTTATATTTGCAATTTCAGAATGTCTACGAGAAAAATATTTTGCAAGAACAATAATCAAAACAAGCTTCATAAGATCTGAAGGTTGAAAAGAAAAACCACCAAAAGAAAACCAGCTTTGTGCACCTTTGGAAACTTTACCTAAAATAAAAAGTAACGAAAGTATACCAAGCATTAAAGAATAAATAGATACAACTGTGTTTGAAGATTTAAGAAATCTAAAATCAATTTTTGATGATAAATAAAATACAAAAAGAGAAATACACATCCAAAAACTTTGTTTATAAAAATACTGATCATTACTTTCAAAAGAACTCATTGTAAGTAAACCTGATAATAAAATAAAAAGGATTGAAACAGATAAAACAATATCTATACTCTTTATCTTTTGAGATAAATAGTTCAACATAAATTATTTATTTAAGATTTAAAGTAAAAGGGTTAATTATTGGATAAACTTCTATTGTTAGAGGTTTACTTTCAAATGGAGTATTCCATGTCCAAATAATTTCTCTACTTTCTTCACCTTCTAATTTTTCAATAAATGTTTCCCCTACACCAACCACATTCTTATTTTCATCAAACAATACAACATCAACTTTTACATTTAACAAAGTATCTAACGTATTGTTCACAATTGTTGCATAAGCTCGTGAAATATCTTTCCCTTCTTCTATTTTACTTGAATTAATGTTTATAAGTTTTTTATTTCCGTCTAATTTAGTTTTAAAAAACTGACCAGAAGACAATGAGACAATTAATTTAGATGGAATATTTTCTAAATGAATATTTTGTAGAATTATTGGAAAACTAGAATTAATAGGAGCAACTATTTCACCTTTTCCTTCATAAATAACAACTCCGCTTTTATTAACTAAAGAAAAATTATAAGTCGTAGACATTGGATCACTATTTATGTTTTTATTAGAAACATACGCAACCAAATCATAAGTATTTGGTTCTGTCTTTATAAACGAAGACCACTCTACTGTTAGAGGTTTCGTGTCATTCTGACATATTAATGAACAAGGACCACCACAATCAACACCGCTCTCAAGTCCATTTGCTTTACCATCAAAACAAGTTGGTGCAGGAGAAATAACACTACGATAATGATACAAAGAATAAACCACTATTAAAATAATAATAGCCACAGCATATGTAATTTTCCTTCTTGTCGCCCAATCCATAGGTTTAATTATAACAGGAATAAATGTTAGAAACTAGACTTTAAAGTGTTTCTGCGAATTTAACCATTGCGTATAATGGTTCAGCTGTGGCGCCTGTACCTAAATTGTCACCTTTTATACTTTCCATACGGGGTGCAATATCGATGTGTGCCCATTTATAATCTTTTGCAAATTGATATAAAAACATAGCGGCGTTTATTACATCACCATCACCTTTGATACCCTTGTGTAAATTTGTAATACCACCTAAATTACCTTTAATATCTTCTTTATATTCTTCATATAATGGCATTGGCCACATAAAATTTTTAACATTTTCTCCGATGTTTTTTAATGTTTGTGTAAGTTTTTCATCATTAGAAAACAAAGCAGACGATCTTGTTCCAAAAGCTTTTATTGCTGAACCTGTAAGAGTTGCCATATCAATTACGACGTCTGGATTAAAATTTTTAGCATATGTCAAAGCGTCAGATAATATAACCCTACCTTCTGCGTCTGTATCTAAAACTTCAATCGCTTGTCCACTCATACCAACAATAACATCTCCTGATAAATAACTATTTCCTGTAACCCTGTTTTCAACAGCTGGAACAAGAGCGACTACGTTTCTTTTTATTTTAAGTTTAGCAAGTGTAATCAGTGTATGTATTGCGATTGCCCCACCTGACATATCCATATGCATACCATACATACTTGTCTTCAAATCAGTACCACCTGTATCAAAAGTTACTCCTTTACCAACAAATACAATATTCTTTTCATTCTTCTTCCCGCCTGCGTATTCCATACAAATAAATTTTGGTTTGTTTAAAGAGCTTTCTCCAACAGCAAGTATTGCATTCATATTTAATGCTTTCATTTTTTTAGAATCAAGAACGGTAACTTTTACTCCAGATACTTTTTTACTTTCTGATACTGCATGCTTTGCTAAATCATCCGGTGTAAAATGTGATCCTGGGATATTTATAATTTCTCTGGCTTTGTTTAATTCTTCACCAATAAGAATACCTTTCTTTAAAAATTCTGTGACTGATTTTTCTTTTGTTATTATTGAAATAGTTTGTTTATTTTTTTCTTTTTTATATTTCTCAAATTCATATGAAGCGTTCACTAGTTCATATGCTAACATTTCTGCAAAAGATTCTTTGTTGTGTGTTTCTGAAACAAGAGAATACCATTCATCGAAATTTAATTCGAATGAGTTTTGTTTAGAAGAAATTGCTAAACGTGAAATATTTCGTAGGACAAGAGCGAGTGTGAATTTTGTAAATCCATCTTTTAATCCTAAAATAATATTTGGATGACCGCCTGTGAGTAATGTTTGATCTACTCCGAACTCTTTTGTAAAAGTAATTTGTAATGATCCTTTTTTATTTTGTGTTACTGTAATTATTTTCATTAAAGTATTATAACAAAATTAGATGTTATGAACT
>CAIQWN010000006.1 GCA_903875555.1 uncultured bacterium | reverse complement strand
ATCTTAATTTATTTCCCTGCGTGCTATTTTGTTTTCTCGTTACTGCGATCAATCATTTGTTTGCTTTTTGATGATTCCCTGTGGCGAATTTTTTGATCTGTTCATAATTTAATAATAAGTGAGTATATAGATCGTCTACATTTAAATTTATATACTCGGAAATATCTTTAACCCCTATCATTTTCGCATCAGCATAACCAAGATCTACAAGAATAATAAAATAAACTAGTGTTCTTAATTTTGTATTATCAAAAATCTTTATCTTCTGCGAAAGATCTATTATTTTATCAAAAAGTTTTTTGTGCGTCCCTTCTCCACGAATGAATCTATTTAATATTTGAGTGACGTCGTGAAGGAAAATATTTTTCTCACCGCTATCTGACGCGCCAGTTATGCGAAAAACTTCGCGACCTTTAACAACGGTCACCGTTTGTAATCTACCGATTGCCAAATGTGGTCGAAGTTTGCTTTCTAATTTTCTAATACTTTTAGCGTGGGCAAAAATCATCCCGAAGTCGCGAGTGAATAATTTATACACCCGATCATTTTCCCCTTGATCAAAAATATCTACAACTATTGATTTGGTAGTGTGTTTCAGAATAGACATTAGTGAGTAGTGTATAGCCAATAGTTTTGAAAAGCAAAAACAGGTTTCGCTTTCGCGAAACCTGCCAAAAAAATCAGCCAATACGTGATGGCGGTCTATCACCTTCACCAGAATTAAACCTGTCTCGTTTTTCTAAATACTCCACATACAGGCACTTTGAGGAGTTATCAAACACATCGAGAAATGCAAACATTTTCTCTTCTATGTTATCTTCGCCCGACAAGTAAAGTTCCCGCAATTTACGTTGCGAATCAGAATCAAACATATGATCTGGCAATTCCGATACTGTGTCAGGATTGTAATAGTGCGCAGGTTTATAAAGTACTCCACTTTCCCCTACATAAACAATTTGGAAAATACGAACTTCGAGCTTTAGATACCGACACTCATTCGCAACAAGAACAGCAATATGCGCGCTGTTATTTAAACCTGTGTATATTTCAAATTGTTTATTGCGGATGTTTTGATAATCACCGACGGTGCCGATATACAACACTCGCCAGAACCTTTGATTAATCGCAAGCAAATCTTCCAATTCATCTGCGCGGCCTAGTAATGGAAAAAGCTTTTGGTCTTCTGTTTTTTCTCCATCAACTTCAACAATACTTTGAATTCCTAAAGTTTCTTCTCCTGCTATTAGCATTTGAAAAACTAAAGGCCTTGGTAACCATAAAAATTTACCCATAATTTCACCCCTAAATTTAAGAGATTGATCGAAACAACACTTAATCGTCATACTAACAAAACACAAACTATTTGCAAGAATTCCATCTTGTTGTCATTCCCATGGAAATGGGAATCTAGGTTTAAATTATTGGACACTGGATTCCCGCATTCGCGAGGATGACACCCAAAACTCAAAAACACAAATCAATAACGACTAACGACTAACTAATTATCTCAAACGAAATCTTTTCTCCTTCTTTTAATTCGCATCCATTCCAATTCACTTCTTTCACATTACAAGTTGATTTTAATTGTTCGTTGAATGTTGCTCCGAAATAATTTTCATCGATTGAAATATTTAGTGTCACCAAATCTTTAACCGATAATCCTTTTTCTTTTCTCACATCTTGTACAGCACGCATCAAATTACGAAGCTCACCTTCGCGAATTAATTCTGGAGTTAGATTAATATCTAATGAAATCGTATTTATGCTTCCTACTTCCTGCGTTCTACTTACTACTTTGACCTCCTTCACATTGATTTCATCTTTAATAATTTCTAGATATTCATTTGCAAGGTCTGTCCTCACAAAAAGTTTTGCAAGCGGTTGACGAACATTTATTTTATTTTTTGTTCTTTCCATAAGTGCTTGCGATACAATTTCGCGAGTCTCTTTCATATTCTTGATTATTTCTTCCGAAACTTCGCCACCTACTGGCCACTTTTCAAGATGAACAGATTCTTTTTCTCCATCTACGACCTTATAAATTCTTTCCGCCATAAACGGCATCGCTGGTGCAATAACTTTTGCAAATTCTGTAAGAGCAAATTTAAGCGTACCGAGAGCGAATTTCTTTTCTTTTTCTCCTTCACGTGCCCCGTCGGAGCCTTTAGGAGAAGTGGGGTCACCTTTCAATCTTGCGCGTGAACGACGAACAAACCAAACAGAAAGATCATCAACGAATTGTTCAACTGGACGCACCGCATCATCAAGTAAATAATTTGAATAACCTTTTGTCGAAGAATTTATCACTTCATTTAATCGAGAAATTATCCACCTATCCAAAATGTTTTGAGAATTATTTTTTGTTTCCACGTTCGCATCCTTGTTCATCTCGTAAAGTGAAACAACGTTATCCATTCTCAAAATTATTTTTTTATAAACCTCATCAACATTTTCATCAGAAAATGAAACTATTTCTCCTTTTACAAGAGGAGAAGAAAGAAGAGAGTACCTAAGCGCATCCGCACCATACTTTTCTACAAGTATCATCGGGTCGGTATAATTTTTTTCACTCTTACTCATTTTCTTGCCGTCACCTGCCATCACCATTCCATTCACGATCACATTTTTATATGGAGATTTACCAAAGAGTCCCACACCTAAATTAAGCAAAGAATAAAACCATCCGCGCGTTTGATCCAATCCTTCGGCGATAAATTCTGCTGGGTTATTTTTCAAAAATATTTCTTTGTTCTCGAACGGATAGTGAACAGAAGCAAAGGGCATCGCGCCAGATTCAAACCAACAATCAAAAACATCGCCGATTATTTTCATCTCGCTACCGCAAGAACAAGCAAATTTAAAATCATCAATATTGGGACGATGAAGATTTATTTGTCCATCACCATTTCTTGGTACAATTTTCAAAATCAATTTTTCAAACGTTCCATTTTTTAGAAATGTGTCGGTGTTATCCTCTTTCATTTGTGACATTATTTCTTCATCAGTTTTTAATGACGAACAAGACGAAAGCATAAACGAAGGAGATCCGTGGGTTACAAGCAAAATATTTTTGCCTTCATATTTTTCTTCAAGGGAAGCAATGAGAGCCATCACTCTATTCATTACATCGCGATGTGACTCACCTCCTTCTAATTTTTTATCAAGATCGTCAAAAGATAAACCACTCGCAAGATATTCGTTATAGCTTTTCCCATTAAATATTCCTAGTTCGAATTCTCTTAATCTATTTTCTGTTTCAATAGATAAATTTAATTCACCTGCAACAATTTTTGCAGTTTCTTGTGCGCGCGGAATTGGAGATGAAAGTATAATATTTATATTTTCGTTTTTTAATAATTTTGCAGAATTTGAAGCCTGCTTTTTTCCTTCATCAGTTAAATTATTATTTGGGTCGCCGTACGAATCAAGAATATGATCTACATTTCCATTTGCTTGTCCATGACGCATCACAAAATAATTATTTTTTGGTTTCTTCGCCTCAGATAATTCTTTTAGTGAGCCGATAACTTTTACCGCATCACAATCCTTACATTTAAAAACTGGAAGTGGCGCACCCCAATATCTGGTACGAGACACTGCCCACTCGTGAGCACCTTCAAGCCACTTTCCAAAACGACCATCACGAATATGCGCTGGCACGAAATTTATTTTTTGATTTTCTGAAAGCAACTTTTCTTTCATCTGAGGCACATCAATAAACCAAGATGAAGTCGCATAATTTAGTAGCGGAGTTTTACACCTCCAACAAAGTGGATAGGAGTGAATTAATTTTTCTTTAGCAAAAAGTTTTCCGTTATGCGCGAGCCATTTTATGATTTCAATATCAGCAGATTGTGTATCGCCTACTTTTTTTACTTTCATCCCCGCAAAATCTATAACATCATTTGTAAATTCACCATTCATCTTTACATGTTTAATGATTGGCAAATTATTTGCTTTCGCTAAATTCATATCGTCTTCACCGAATGCAGGCGCAATATGAACTACACCTGTTCCTGTGTCTGTGGTTACAAAATCTGCTGACCAAATTTTGTAAATGTTATTTTTGTTTTCTAATTCTTTGTCGGCAAAATAATTAAAAACTGGTTTGTAACTTTTCCCAACTAATTTTTCACCTTTAAATTCATCTACGATTTTATATTCTTTGTCTTTCAAAACATCTTTCATTCTTTCCTTGGAAAGAATGAACCTACTTACTGCTTGCTCCGTACTACTTACTACTTCCACCTTCACATACTCAATATCTTTATTTATCGCAAGCGCCACATTCCCTGGAAGAGTCCAAGGTGTTGTTGTCCAAGCAAGCACAAAAGTATTTGGTTCATCAATAAGTTCAAATTTCGCTGTCACAGAAATATCTGTTACATCTTCGTAATTCATTCCCACTTCTGATTGCGCAAGTGTTGTTTCGCAACGAGGACAAATATGCATTAACTTACTTCCTTCATAAGCCAGACCTTTGTCATAAAGTTCTTTCCACGCCCACCATACACTTTCGGTGTAAGTCGCATCCATTGTCTTGTAATTGTGATTCATATCAACAAATCTTCCCAGACGCGGAACTATTTCATTCCATTCTTTTTCATAAGTAAGCACACTCTCATACGCTTCTTTATTAAAATTTGCGATACCGTATTCCTCAATTTCTTTTTTACTATTTAAACTTAATTTTTTCTCAATCAGATTTTCAATTGGCAGACCGTGACAATCCCAACCCCATTTACGACGAACAGACTTTCCGTTCATTGTTTGAAAGCGAGGAATCGCGTCTTTGATTGTTCCAGCGAGAATATGACCGAAGTGTGGTAGTCCAGTTGCAAATGGTGGTCCGTCATAAAACGAAAAACTACTAGCGGGCTTTGCCTCGCCGTAGCTTCCAGCGGAGGCGGGAGTTTCGACAGTCTTTTCAAAAATTTTATTCTCTTGCCAAAAAGCTTGGACAATTTTTTCCTTATCGTCTACCGATTTCGCTGATTTAAGTTTCTCTAAAAGTTTTGTCTGCATTTATCTAATATAACAAAAATTTAAGTATAAAAAAAGAAATCCCCCAGACTTTCATCTGAGGGAACTACCAAGCTCATAGCTGGCAAGCAGCCTTAGAGCTGCGGCACTACTGCTTCTCGGCCATGCCCAGGACGGATGTGGACAGCGAAGTTTGATGCGGTGAGAAGTTAGTCATAATGACCCCTCTATATCGGCGGTTAATGTGCGAGACAGGAAACTCTTCCTGACTCACGATTTCACACATTATTCAGATCTCTCCTCCTTTTGTGCTTAAAAAGTATATTATCAAAATCAACAAACAAAAGCAATGTTTATTGTGTGCAAAACCTACATCTTATTTGGTGCTATAATACCCAAAACATAAAGTCCCGTTTTTAAAACATTTTTTACACAATTAACCACTGCTAAATTATGTTCAGTTTTTTCTTTGTCATCACTTAATATTTGTGTGTTGCCGTAGAAAGAATTAAATTCTTGTGCGAGTGAAAATAAATAAGTTACTAATTTTTGTGGAGCAAGTTCTTCTATTGATTCTTTTAAAACTAATTCAAATGAATGCAATTTCCATTCTAGTTCTGATTTTTCATAATTACCAAACTTAGGTTCAATATTTTTTTCTTTTCCTTTTTCTAAAAGTGAAACACAGCGAGCGTGAGTATACATTAAATATGGACCTGAATCCCCTTCGAAGGACAATGATGTTTCTGGATCAAAATTTATATTTAACCCTGGCTTTGAACGAAGCACAGCGATGCGAAGCGCAGAAAGCACAATATCTTTTTCTAATTTATTTTTTTCTTCTGCGCTTAAATGTGCGATTTTTTCTCCAGCTCGCACGCGAACCTCTTCGCAAACAGTTTCTATTGTCTCAAGTGCGAGTGGCACACCACCAAGTCTAGAAGACATCTTCTGTCCTTTGAATGCCATTCTACCGTGAGGAATATGTTTACTTTTTGCAATCCACTCTTTCCAATCATCCCCTAACTTCTCTGCTGCATCAAAAACAACTTTGAAATGTTGCGATTGTTCCGAGTCGGTTACAAAAAGAGAAATATCAGGAAAAAAATTTGCTATTGTTGGTGAAAGCCATTTAAATTTAATTTCAACCAACCCTAAATCTTTCGCTTCATAAGTTGGATAACCTTGACTGTTTATAAACACAGATATATTTATATCTTTTCTTTCTTCGCTTGGAACATAAACAACAGCACCTTCACTTTCAGCAAAGACTTTTCCATTTCCAGTATTTTTTTCAACTATTTTCTTTCCAACATCTCCTGCCCAACTTTCGTAAACAAAACCATCAATATTTGTGCCGATCTCATTTAATATTCTCTTAAAATAATTTTCGTTTATTAATCTAGTTTTGCTAACAAGCAAATAGAAATCATCATCTTTAATGTTATACATTCTATCCAAAACTTTTTTGGCTTTATTCAGACTCTCTTCATTTTCTTCACATTCTTTCACACCTCTTACATAAGCCTCTCCTAAATATTTTATAACCTCATCTTCATTTGTTGTTTCAAAATAGTTTAAATTTATTTTTCCTTCTTGAATATCTCTCTCAATTATAAAAAGAGCTTTGGCAATACCAAGTGAAACATCAGATGGAAACGACATACTTCGCACATTTCCTCCGCCAATCTTTGTAGCACGCACAATAAACTCACCAACAAAATTGTTCATTAAGTGTCCAATAGAAAATGGTTTAAATAAATTTGGCGAAGAGTGTTCAACTAAAATATTTTGTCCGGTATATTTTGTCTTAATATTTTTTATCTCTATATTATTCTCTTCTCTAACAATTTCATCCTTTAAATAAAAATTTATAAAACCTGGGTGTGCAAACTTTACACCTTCACCACCATCTAAAACAATATCTTTTAATTTTTCTTTGAGAATTGGATATATTTCTTCGAATGCAGTTGATGGATAAAGTCCCTTTTCCTCAGCGACATTAAAAACGAAAAGAATGTTAGTTGCATAATCCCCGTGTGTCATTTCTTCTGGAACATCAAGAGCAAAATTACTTCCACCGGCAATTTCATTTAAAACGTCTTTAATTTTCTGAAAACTATTCATAACTCTAATCCTAACAATTTTTTACAAAAAACAGAAATGAAAAAGCAGGCGGCTTGCGCCACCTGCCTAAAACCTACCCTACCAATCAGACTTTCAGAGCAAGTTTAACCTGTAGATGAATCTCTTCGACAGATAGTTCTTTGTCATCTTTAAAGCCGTCAACAGTATGCCACTGGAAATGTTTTGCATAAAAAATTCCTGCATTATGACCAGCCTTCACGTATTCAATATCTTTTTCGACAGCATCAAGCTTTGCTCCACCACCATCCTGCCGAAGCTGAGCTCGTTTCCGCGAAAGCCAAAATGGAATCGTCAGATAAACAATCTCTTGTGGCCGTGGAAGTTTCAAAAAATCATATTCCAAACCAAACAACCACTCGGCAAAAGCAAGTCTGTCTTTTTCAGAAGAAAACTTTCCACCCTGATGAAGTAAATTCGACTCGACATATCTATCGAAAATCAAAACATTATTTTCTGCAATCAGTCCATTCAAATACATCTCCGATTCTTTGCGACATGTTGCATACAACATACTTGCAACAAGCGGATCGACTTTTGACCAGTTGTATTCGTCAGCACGATCACTCTTCATTACTTCATAGAGCAATTTACCTCCAACTGTCTCGGTATATCTCGGGAAAGAAACCCTGGCGACCTTCATACCTTGCTATTCAAGATATTTAACGAGCATGTTTGTTTGAGTTGCTTTACCTGCACCATCTGAACCTTCGAAAGCAATTGTGCGTGCTGTCATTTTCTTCTCCTCCGAATTTCGATAAATGTTAGTGAAATTAAAAAACCAATGAACCAATACTCGCAATCAATAATACTCTTAATTAAGAATAAATAAAGATTGACAATATTAAAATAATTGATGTTTTTTTGAAAAATAATAACCCACTTTTGTAATTAAGCAAGATTGAGAAAAGAATTTTATTGGTGTAAAGTTACGGATGAAGTGAAGAAGTTGTAACAAACCCCTTTCACAAACATTTACAAAAGATCGGAGAAAAGTCATGACGCAAGAGTTCCAAGAAAGTAGCGCAAGAGCGAAAGTAATTTGCGATAGTATCCACCAAGGTTCACGTCTTACGAGTGTTGAAGTTGAATTCCCTAGGCCATATCTAGCGGAATTTAACACTCACACTCGTTTTTCTCGCAACTCCGCAAGTTCACGTGCAATACCTGTTTGGAAACGTATGGTATCTGTTCTCGAACGTCCATACATTCCAAGTTCGTTCGGCGCAAATCAAGCTGGTATGCAAGCAGGGGAAACACTTTCTGAATCAGACCAAGAAAAAGCCGTTTCGAACTGGTTGGTCGGTCGTGACATTTCTGTCGTCCAAGCTTTCTTTTTAGCTGGCGGGTACGATGCTATCTCAGAGTTCGCAAAGAAAGCAGATAACCCAACCATAGCCGAAAACATTTGTGCGATTGTCGATAATTTGATAGATGTGTACAATTTGAAACAACACCTCTTTCAACAAGACCAAGGTTTGCACAAACAACATGCAAATCGCGTTCTGGAAGTCTATTCTTTTCACACTGTTCTCGTAACTGCGACACACTGGAGAAACTTCTTCGGGTTACGTGCAAGCACTAAAGCACAACCTGAAGCATGCGACTTCGGTATCGTAATCGCAAGAGCAATGATGAACAGTCAACCAACGGAACTTGCAATCGGTGAATGGCATTTACCTTATATCAGCAAAGAAGATCGTAATGAGGTTTCTGATCAATTAATACTCGCAAAGGCTTCCTCCGGAAAGAGCGCAAGAACGAGTTACCTCACACACGATGGAATTCGGTCAATCAATAAAGATCTGACGCTTGCTAACGACCTTGAGAGTTGTGGTCACATGTCTCCCTTCCAACACCCTGCACGTCCGCGTGAAGAAGGTGATCCAGATGGAAGCTGTGGCAACTATTCAAAAGTTTGGACCCAGTTCCGTAAATTAATGGAGTCCGAGGGAGACTTCACGAAACTCATATCACATGAAGCCTTACTCTCTGGGTGCCGAGGCGATGAAGCATTAGCAAACTTCATCCTATCGTTACCTGAATAATTTTTCTGGTATATACCAGAAAGCCGCACACCAGTGCGGCTTTCCTTTTTATACTTAACTTACTTGAATGATTTTATTTCCCTGTGCTTCCAAACCCTCCTTCTCCGCGGAGAGTTTCAGGAAGTTCATTCGTCTCTTCAATTTCAAAATGTTCTACTTTTTGAATTAACATTTGTGCGACCTTATCTCCTTTTTCAAAAAAATATTCCATATCGCTTAAATTTTTTATCAAAATCATAACCTCTCCGCGATAATGAGAATCAATCACGCCACCCATTGTCTTAAGTCCTTTACTTCCAACAGATGACTTATCCCAAATAAGACCAACGTAGCCTTCGGGGATTTCCATCGCTATTCCAGTTTTTACTTTTACTACCTCATTCGGATTTATTTTTATATCTTCGTTCGAATACAAATCCATACCTGCATCAAAACTATGAGCAAAGCTCGGCACCACCGCACCAGTATTTAATTTTTTAATTTTTAATTTCATAGGGGTAGTTTATGGTTGATAGTTACTGGTTACTAGTTGATGCGAACTCGGGCACTGGATTCCAAATCAAGT
>CAIQWN010000005.1 GCA_903875555.1 uncultured bacterium | reverse complement strand
GTGCTGTGAATATGAACTTTAATAATATTGGTAATATTGGAACCGCAGATATTGGTGTAGCTAATATTATAAATGCTAATCTCTCCGCATTTAAACTTTCTACTAATCCAGGTCTTGGTAAAGTTCTTGTTAGTGATAATAGTGGATATGGGTATTGGCAGACATTTACTCCACCTGTAGGAATTCCTACAGGTGCTGTTATGTATTTTAATCTTTCAAGTTGCCCTGTTTCTTCTGGTTGGTTACCAGCAGATGGTACAAGTGGTACCCCAGATTTACGTGGTGAATTTATTCGTGGATTAGATAATGGGCGTGGAGTTGACTCTGGTCGCACATTAGCAAGTTGGCAAGAAGATATGTTTAAATCTCACACACACTCATATACATCATATGGGTCTATGCAACCACAATCAGGTAATAGTACAAGTGTTTGGTATAGTACATCAGCAGGAAAAACTGGTGCTACTGGTGGATCAGAAACTCGCCCACGAAACGTTGCATTAATAGCTTGTGTTAAATCATAATTAATATTTAAAGTATTCGAGTCAAGATATCCTTTATATTAGTTTATGTTAAACTTAATATATGGAGAAACAATTTTTTATAATTATTGGTAGATCTGGTTGTGGCAAAGGAACACAAGCAGAATTATTGAAAGAATATTTATCACAAAAAGGTTTGGGAAATGTTTTACATATATCAACAGGTGAAGGTTTTAGAGAGTTTGGTAAAAAAGAAAATTACGTAGCAACATTATCTAGATATACAAACGAACAAGGTTTTCTTCAGCCAGAATTTTTGGCTGTATGGAATTGGTCTAATCTTTTTATAAATAAATTAGGAGAAAATGATTCGATGATTTTGGATGGGGCACCAAGAAAACTTTTTGAAATAAACATGCTTAACAGTGCGATAAAATTTTTTGGATTTGAAAAACCAAAAGTAATTTATCTTGATGTTTCTGAAAATTGGGCAAGAGAGAGATTATTAGGTAGAGGACGAGAGGATGATGTCGAGGAAGAAGTAGAGAGAAGAATGAGTTGGTTTGAAACAGAAGTATTGCCCGTAGTTAACTCTTATAAATTAGACGAGAGATATAATTTTATTCATATCAATGGAGAGAATGGTTTGGACGAGGTTCATCAAGAGATAATTTCAAAAATATAAATTATTTATATTTTGTGGTAGGATAGTTTAAATGAAATACGACATCAAACTAAAATCAGGAAAAGATCTAGAAAACCTACGAGAATCAAATCGTCGCTTGGCAAATATTTTGATGCAAGTGAAAGAACTTGTTAAGCCTGGTGTAACTACCCAAGAGATAAATGATTTTGTTTATAAGAAAACTATTGAAGGCGGCGATAAACCGTCGTATCTTGGATATCAACCATTTGGTGCTGACTTTCCATACCCAGGAACGGCCTGTGTTTCGGTAAATGATGAAGTTGTTCACGGAATTCCAAGTGAAAGAGTTTTGAAAGATGGCGATATTGTTTCAATCGACGGCGGGTTGGTTCATAAAGGAATGTGTTCTGATTGTGCAATCACAGTTCCGGTTGGAGAAATTTCAGATGAAAATAAAAAATTGCTCGAGGTTACAAGACAAGCACTTTTTGCTGGGATTAAAATGTGTTGTGTTGGAAACCATG
>CAIQWN010000004.1 GCA_903875555.1 uncultured bacterium | reverse complement strand
TAATTTTCTCTTATAAGTTAAAGCCCCACGAAGCGATAATGCAAACACAAATATAATTCCACAAACAACAACAAAACTCATTATCGGTAACGATTCTACAAACATATACAAAACATCTTTCCATATAACAACAAGACTGCTCATACTTTCTGAAAATACCAAACTAAAAATATTACCAATCCAAGATGATGATATTTCACTATAAATATCTGGTAATAACTTGTAAAATGATACTACTGACAATATCACCATTAAAGAATAGAAAGAAAATCTAACACTTACGATAATCATAATCCTTCTTTGTACTCTCTTCCAAATCAAATTACTCAAATTTAAACTTGGAACAAATTGTGTCTCTTTGAATATTTTTTGCAAAATGTCTTGCATGGTTGTATATACGAATTAATTATTAATTTGGTGCTTTTCTAATATTTCCCTCAATTTAATCATTGCTCTTCTATGTTTACTTTTTGTTGTGTTTAAATTCATTTTAAACATTTCCCCGATTTCTATAAATGTCATTCCTTCCTCAAAATGAAGAAGGATGATATTCTTTTCTTCAAATGTAAGCTTTTCTAACGCCTCAAGCAAAACTTTTTTATTTTCTTTTCTTTCTAAAAGTTTTACTATATCTTTATCCGTATCTTCAATTTCTATTTCATTACCATCATCGTGTTTTTGATTCAAGCTTAAAATAATATTTTTGTCTTTCTTCTTTCTAAGTTCATCATAAATTGTATTTCTTGTGATTGTAAAAATCCAAGTTTTAAACGAAGATTTATTTCCATCAAACTTAGACATATATCTCCAAACTTTTATAAAAACATTTTGTAGAATATCCTCTGTTTCTTCGTTATTAAAACCAAAACGACGCACAAAACCATATAAAACAGTGGTATATCTATCAATTATTTCTTTAAAAGCTAGGTTGCTTCCGTTCATGTATTCTTCTATTACTTTTTCATCAGATACATCTTTCATCATTTTAATATAGCACATACAAAAAGATGTGCTATAAGCACATCTTTTTGTATTTACTCTGGTATTGAGTAGCACTTTATATATACGACATATTAATATATTTGGTGCAAATAAACTTAAAACCCAAAGAAATGTATGAAGCGATTAAATAAATTTTGTTTTGGTTGATTATTCGTGTTTGTTTCAACTTTTTGTGATCCATTATCAGTAACAATAGAAGCAATAACAGAATTTCCATTTATTTGTCCTTGAACTATAACTTTATCACCTATTGCTATTGAAGTAGCTGTAATACTAGAATTTTTTGATATTATTTTTGCATTTGTAATATCAACAGAATATGAGACGTTGCTTTTATTAGTTATAGTAAGCGTATTTCCATTTATAGACACTACATTTCCAGCAATAACAGGTTGACCATTACCTTCTGTTACATTTTGTTGCATTTGATCTTTATTATCTCTTTGTAGATTTTTACCATCACGAATTATTGTTGCAATAATATTTGTGCCATTTATTTTCCCTTGAACAAAAATAGTGTCGCCGTTTAATATAGTTGATAAAGTTGTAGTCGCATTATCTTTCGTAATTTTTGTATTTGTTGCATCAACTGTAAAAGTTACATTTGGAGTACTTGTACCCATAAAACCTCTCTGTCCTAAAATTATAATATTATTTCCATTTATAGAAGTTACAGTACCAATAACCATCGGATTGACTTTGTTGCTTCTCATAAACTGACCTCTACCACTTTTATTATTTTCTTGATAAGATAACCCTCCTTTTCTTATGTGATTTGTTGTTGGGTTATTGCTTTGAGCAAACACTGTAACTACAGTAGCAATACCGAGTGCTGTAGCCATAACGATTGACATATATTGTTTTTTCATAATTATATAGATTTTTTAAAAATTTAATCGCAGAATTAAAAATCTCTGCATACTCGTATATACGTTTTAAATTTAAAAAAAATGCATTAAAATATATGAATACTTACTATTTTTTAGACCACTCACGTTCTTGACGAACTAAAAATTCATGTTGTTTATGGTGATCTACTAATACCATCTTCACTGCTCTTTCCATTCTCATACTTTGTGAACCTTTAAAATAAATAACGTCTCCTTCTTTTATCATTTTTATTAATTCTTTACCTGCTTCCATAGAAGAGTCACATTCTAAAATATTTTCATCTAACATTTTTGCATCCATCGCTCCTTCTGTAATAGCTCTCGCTCGAAGTCCAACACAAATTAATTTATGACAAATACCACCAGCCACTACACCAATTTTATAATGTTCATCTCTTGTATGTTTTCCAAGTTCCATCATATCTCCAATCACCGCAATCTTTCTATTTCCAGTCAAAGTTCCTAATGTTTGCAGTCCGTGTTCTGTCGCTTTCGGTGAAGCATTATAAGTATCGTCAATAATCACAGAATTATTCACCCCTTTTAATAATCTCATTCTACCTTTTGGTTTTTCTCCATCACGAAGCCCTGCACAAGCAACATCAAACGGAATATTTAATTCTTGGGCAACAAGTAATGCTGGTAATGCACAATAAACTGGGCTCTTACCAACAACTTCTGGAAGAACAACATGAACTTTTTCTTCATTAATCAAAATATCTGCCTCTACACCATCAATATTTCCATATGATCTTATATCAAACGCTTTTGCATCAGCATTTTCTTTTATTGCAAAACTTTTTTTACGAGCATGTGTTTTTGAAAGTAATTTTTGTGTATCAATATCATCAGCATTATAAATAAACAAACCATTTTCTTTAAGAGCTTCGACAAGGTGGCCTTTTTCTTCTATTACTGCATCTTTATCTTTGAAAAATTCTATATGTACAGGCACTTCACCAAATTGCGTAACTACTGTTATATCTGGTTTTAACCATTTGCAAATATCTCTTATGTCACCAACTCTATCTGCCCCTATTTCTAATACCAAATATTGTGGGTAATCTCTTTCAAAAGGAACAAACAAACCGCGAACAATAATCCAAAGCCATTTTAGTGGATTATTCCATCCAGAATTTTCATTAAGTATTGTGAGTGGTACACCAAATACACTATTGAAACTTTTTTGTGATTTACGAACATTATACTTTTCTTTCATCACTGCATAGATCGCATCTTTGGTGGAAGTCTTACCCAAATTTCCTGTCACACCAATAATAAATGGGTTGTGTTTTTTAAGAGCAAGTATAGCTTCGAAAGTTAAAACAAATACGACGAGTTTTTTAAATAGAGATTTCATGAGATAGTTATTAGTTTATACTGAATATTTTAACACAGAAAATCAATGTCCCGAAAGTTAATCCCGAATTAAAACGAGTCTTTTTCTATTTCTTTATAACAACCAACACACAGATGAAATTTCTTCACTTCACTTTTCTCGTTTGGCGGAGAAAGTAATATTCCACCAAATTCTTTTAACTCTTTTTTACATTTATCACACTTGGGATTGATTGCCATAAAATTATTTTTTTATATTAACATCTATAAACCCACCTTTTTCTTTTGCGAGTTCAGTGAAGTTTTTAACAAAATCATCATCAGTACCCTTATTCAAATCAGTAATAATTAATTTTTCTTGATCATCTCCTTCAAAAGAAACTTTTAATGTCATCGTCTTACCGTTAGTAAGACTTAGGTTGTATGAATTATTTTCATTAACCACTGTAGACACAACGTAACCAAGACGTGAAAGTACTTTCAAAAATTCTTTTGGATTTTTCTTTTCTATTTCTTGTTCAATATTAAATTCTGCTACTTGTTCTAACATATTATTTCAAATCTAATTCAAAATTATTATTCTCTCCTTCACATTTTGTAAAACCGTTATCAATCCACAATGACCCTTTTCCCATCATATTATTTGCTTTAATTTTAGAAAATTTTCCTTTTGCTTTATTTTTCAATATTAATAAAGTCATTCTAAGAAATCTACTACTTACATCATTAATAGTAGAAAGGTCAGTTATACTTTCTATTTCTAAGCATTGTTTATCTTCTCCAGTAAATGAAAGTTTTACTGTTACTGCTGACTCTTCTTCTTTTTCAATCATAGTAACATCTTTATCAAAACTAAAAACCAAAAGACAGGAACCGTCTTTTCCTAAGATTGGCGAAACATTATGTTTTTTCTCTCCTTCTTTTTCACGAGGAAGATCTTCTAAAAATGATTTTATATTTTCGTTAATTTCTAAACCTGATTCATTTGGTCCTGATTCTAGCATATATTTATATTATCTCAGGTTTTTATATCCATCGCAATCACATTTCTTCAATTTCTTTCCGCTTCCGCAAAGACAAGGATCATTTCTTCCAACTTCACCAACTTCTTTTTTGTTTTCTGTTTGTGTTTGATTGTTATTTTGCTGTGCCATTAATATTTCATCAATATTTTCTATAAATAGAATTAAATCAGTCATCATTTGAGATTCTAGATTCTTAAACATTCTCAAACCTTCTTTTTTGTATTCAATAAGTGGATCACGCTGACCATATGCACGTAGGTTCACAGAATTTCTCATATGCTCCATTTGATCAAGATGATCCATCCAAAGTTTGTCTATTATTTGGAGTAACATCACTGAAACAACATTAATAAATGTCTCTCGTGTGTACTTTTCTTCTTTGTCTTTTATAAATTTATCAAAGTTTTCTTTGTAAGCAGGAAGTGTTCCTAAAATTTCATCAATAAAATTTTCGTCTTTAAATAAAATCTTGCGACGACGTTCATAAATACTTCTTCTTTGATGGTTAAGTACATCATCATATTGAAGTGTATGTTTACGAGTATCAAAATGAAATCCTTCAATTTTTTCTTGAGCACCTTCAAGAGCACGAGATACTAATTTTGAATTTATTGCTTCATCTTCTGCAATACCAAATCTCCCCATCATATTTTTTATATTTGTAGAACCGAAGACACGCATCAAATCATCTTCTAGAGATACAAAAAATTGTGTCTCTCCAACATCACCTTGACGACCAGAACGACCACGAAGCTGGTTATCTATTCTTCTTGCTTCATGACGTTCTGTACCAATAACAAACAATCCACCAAGTTCTAAAACTTCTTCTCTTTCAGCGTCAGTTGCGTTTGGACCACCAAGTTTAATATCCACACCACGACCAGCCATGTTGGTTGCTATCGTCACAGCGTGTTTATTTCCTGCGTTTGCTATTATCTCTCCTTCTTTCTCGTGATTTTTTGCATTAAGAACTGAGTGTTTAACTCCTTCTCTCTCTAAATATTTTGAAAGGACTTCATTTTTTTCAATAGAGATAGTTCCAATAAGTACTGGTTGACCTTTTTCATTTAATTTTTTAATTTCTCTAGCAAGTGCTTTCCATTTTCCTTTTTCTGTTTGAAAAATTAAATCATTATGATCTAATCTTTTTATTTGATTATGTGTTGGAACTGGAGTAACAACAAGACCATACACTTTATAAAATTCTTCTGCGGATGTTTCGGCTGTTCCGGTCATTCCTGCAAGTTTCTCGTAAAAACGAAAATAATTTTGGAAAGTAATAGAAGCAAGAGTTCTTGATTCTTGTTCAATCTTGACCCCTTCTTTAGCCTCTACCGCTTGATGTAAGCCATCTGACCAGCGACGTCCCGGTTGCATACGTCCTGTAAATTCATCAACGATAATAACTTCGTTATCTTTTACAACATACTCTCTTTCTTTCAAGAAAAGTGCTTTAGCGCGTACTGCTGTTTCTAAATGATGCACATAACTCATTCCTTCTATTGTATAAATATTATTTATTCCAAGTAATTCTTCTGCTTTGTTTATACCTTCTTCTGTTAAAGAAATTGCTCTTTGTTTTTCATCAACAATATAATGATCACCTTCAACTAATTTCTCAGCAATTTTAGCAAAAGTTTTATAAAGTTCACCTGATTCTTGCGCAGGCGCAGAAATAATTAAAGGAGTACGCGCTTCGTCAATCAAAATAGAGTCAATTTCATCAACAATTGCAAAGTGGTGACCTCTTTGATTTAATGCATCTTTGCTGTACCCAATATTGTCGCGTAAATAATCAAAACCAAATTCATTATTTGTTCCATAAGTAATATCTGCTCTGTATGCCTCTTTTCTGTCACAAGGCTTTAAAAATTCATGTACAACTTTATAAGCAAGTTCGTCTGCATTTTCTTTTTTGTCATCGATATGTGTAGCGTCGTATAAAAATGAAGATTGGTTATTTATTACAGCAATAGAAAGACCAAGCACACTATAAACTTTTCCCATCCAAACACCATCACGACGAGAAAGATAATCGTTTACAGTCACAACGTGAACACCGCGACCTGTAAGCGCATTCAAATATGCAGGAAGCGTAGCCACCAAAGTTTTTCCTTCACCTGTTCTCATTTCGGCAATATGTCCACGATGAAGAAGAATACCCCCAATAACCTGCACCTTGTAATGCATCATATGAAGTGCACGACGAGACGCTTCGCGAGTAAGAGCAAAAGCGTATGGAAGAACTGCATCTAAAACTTTTTTCTCTGTGTGTTTTAGTTCTTCACCTGACAAACCTTCAATATCTTTCATCACTTGTGCTTTAAGTTCTAAAGATTTATTTTTTAACTCTTCATCTGTTAAAGTTTTAAGTTCGTCTTCATAAGTAAAAACCTTATCCGCGATAGGTTGTAATCTTTTTATTAACTTTTCATTTTCCGATGGAAAAATCTTTGAAAGTAAAGACATAAATATAGTTACTAGTCTCTAGATACTAGAGACTAGTTAATACAAGAATATTATCATAAAATAGCCATATTTGCGAGTAAAATTTAATTAGAAAAATATAAAAAACTATGATAGTATTTCAATAAATGTTCTATCGGTGAGCGAAAGCTCGAATTAATAAATAAGACAACGAAGGGAGACATCGTGTTTATACTAAACATCTTGAAACAACTTCTCTTTTTTTGGAGAATCACGTGGACAAATTGTACATCTAGTTACTATATATACCCTTATATGGGAAAAATGGATGATGTTATAGCAATGATTTCAAAAAAATGGAAACCTGTTAAGGCTTGGTTTAATCCTAAAACTGGTTATCTCGAAATAAGAACTCCTACTTCATATTTACCCATAGCAAAAATAAAAGTCCGTGGAGAAATGGGAGACGCAGAAGAAACAGAAATTTGTATTCCATCTGATTTTCCTGAGGAGTTAAAAACAGAAATATCTGCTATTGTCCCCAAGAAAATTGCTACAAAATTTTTACCAATCATATATTGAACGAACCAAATATCTCATCAAAGAAAAAACTTACCTTTGGTGAGATTTTTCTTTTTATATATTAACAAAAAAACAAAACACTCCATGGGAGTGGAGTGTTTTGTTAGCTTTGAAGCCAGTTTCGTGACTAAGCACGCTTTGCTGATTTCTTCTTTGCTACTTTCTTCTTTGCAACTTTCTTAGCTGCTTTCTTTTTTGCTGCCATAAATTTATTATTTAAAATATTTGAGAGAGCGCTTATAATATTTTGATCGCGACCACGATTGCTTCTCTCTATTTATAATTATGTCATCTGTAAAATAACACACAACATAAAAATAAAATTTATCTGTGGATAACTCAAATTTTTATTTTTTCTTATTTTGCAAATGAGTCGCATTTGCAAAATAAGAAAAAATAAAAATTTGAAAAAAGTTAAAAATAAAAACAAACCACCAATGCTTTGCGTCGGTGGTTTGTTTTTATTTCTTATCTTCTATTTCTTGTTTCTTGTCACATTTTTTACATCTACAACCATAAGGTTTTATATGCTCATCAAAAAATTCTTTACCGTAATCATATGTGATTTCCTCTCCTTCTTTTATATTTTTTATTGCCTTAATAAAGACCCTTCCTTTTATAACATCGCTTTCTGTGTTGCCATGATTTCCACAAGAATGATTACAATATCTTGCCGTATTCCATCTTGGGGTTCCATCTATCGTTTTATTTCTACTTACTTCAAACAAATATTGCGCAGTGATTTTTTTATCAGCTTCTTCTTTATTTAAAATATTTCCAATATATTCTACAATCATAGAACCTTTTTTTATATCCTCACCAGCATAAAGACCTAGACCTGCAAGCCCGCGTTTAACCTTCACTTTTTTAAAATGATGCGCAGGCAATTGAACCTCACCTTCTGTTTTCTTTTTCTTATTTAATAATGAAACTTTCTTACTTCCCTTCTTTAAAATTTTCGATTGTTTTTTTGACATCAAGATATGATAACATAACTAGTTATTAGTTTGTAGTTATTAGTTAATAAAACTAAACCATTTTCCTGATATCAGGAAAATGGTCACACAATTAAAAAAATTTTTAATTTTTCAATAATACATCTACAGTATATTTTCGCAATATCTATGCAAAAGTATTCACAGGCAGTTTCAAATTATTTTGGCAAACTATCATCTTTTTCAAGACTAGCTTATCAACCGATAAACAAAGTATAATATAAAAAAGAGCAATGCCGAAGCATTGCTCAAAATGAAAAAAGTTAAAAAGGAAAAAGGATCAAGTGGAAACTGCTCGACGGACACCATAACTCGCACTAGAACCACCAAGAGTGCCCCAATCCACGTACACACAGCCAAAGCTGCACAAATACACGCAGGGAACATAGCCATCGGAATGGCGCGAACCGCTACAAAGTGTTCCTCCAACGACATCCAGATGTTTACCTGTTTCGTCAAAGTAAATGATTTCGAGAAGCAATCTTTCAAGAAGGGTCACGCCGATCTTCATATCAGGATCTGCTTGATTAGTCGACTTACCCAAATACTTTTCATCTGGCTCAACACCGACACGCACCCAAACAGCATATGTCGTCTTCGTATCACGTGCATTTTTTGTAACGCTTGCATCGAGGTCATTGGCGTACTTGCCAGACTTGAATGCATTAGCCATGCAATCAAACACTTGATTCAAGGTCAACCCGCATGCAACGATAATCAATCGCCAATCTCCATCCGTAGGTTTTTCAGGAATGTGCACGTCAGCAACACTAAGGTCAAGCGAGAAATATTTTTGATAGAACTTCCGCCAAACTTCTTTTTCTTCTGCGAACAGATCGGTTTGATTGAACATCTCACGCAATTGCTTACGGATTAATTTTTTCTTCCCGATCCAATACTGCAGATCCGCTTCACTCATTTGCATGAATATGACAGTCACAACTTCGACAATGAAGCCGATAAGGATGCCGAGCTTAATAAAAAACTTCGGACTTTTTGAGGTCTGTTCCATTTTCATGGTCTGTTCCTTTTTTATCAATGTACAACTTGTTTAAACTGCCTAGGCAGATGTCAAGAATTTGACTTAAATAATATAGCACAAAACTATCAAAAAGTCAAGCAAAATTTCTTATCAAAAACCCTTACTAAATAATGTTTTTATGTTAATATAAATAGTATTATTTATGAAACAAGTTCCAGAGCAATTATTAAAACCTTTTGATGCGAAATCTGTTGAGGCAGAGCTTTATAAAATGTGGGAAGAAAGTGGATATTTTAACCCAGACAATTTGCCACTGGTAAATGGACAACCGCGCACAGAAAATTATTCTATCATTCTTCCTCCTCCAAACGTAACAGGGACACTTCACTGCGGTCACGCTCTCATGCTGGTGATTCAAGATATTCTCATCCGCTTTAAAAGAATGCAAGGGTTTAACACTCTTTGGCTACCTGGAACAGACCACGCATCAATCGCTACACAATCAATTGTTGAAAAGAAAATTTCCAAAGAAGAAGGAAAATCTCGTCATGATTTAGGTCGTGAAGAATTATTAAAGAGAGTTGATGAATTCGCAAAACAAAGCCAAGAAACAATTATCAAACAAACAAAGGCAATGGGTGCGTCGCTTGATTGGTCGCGTCTTGCATTCACACTTGACGAAAAAAGAAACCTAGCTGTGCGAACTGCATTCAAAAAAATGTATGACGATGGACTTATATACAGAGGACTTCGCGCAATCAACTGGGATCCAAAAGGTCAAACAACAATCTCTGATGATGAAATAGTTTCGGAAGAAAAAGAAGGCGTAATGTATACATTCAAATATTCTGCGGACTTCCCTATTGCGATTTCTTCTACTCGCCCTGAAACAAAAGTTGGCGACACCGCCGTGGCAGTGCATCCAGATGATGAGCGTTACAAAGAATTTATTGGTAAAACTTTTACTTGTGATTTTGCTGGAAATAAAATTGAAGTTAAAGTAATCGCCGATCATCATGTTGATAAAGAATTTGGGACTGGCGCGCTTGGTGTGACCCCTGCTCACAGTAAAGCTGACTGGGAAATAAAAGAGAGACATGATTTACCAATGAGAATCGTAATAAACGAATATGCCAAGATGACAGAAGATGCTGGAACATTACTAGCTGGTAAAAAAGTTACTGAGGCACGTGAAGAAGTTGTGAAGTGGCTCAAAGAAAATAATCTTTTAATTGGCGAAGAAAAAACAACACAGCAAATACCAACAGCCGAAAGAACTGGAGGACTTGTAGAAACAATTCCAAAGATGCAGTGGTTCGTGGCGGTGAATAAAAAATTTAATCATTTTGGAAATGAAAAAACTTTAAAAGATTTAATGCGTGAGGCAGTTGATAACGGCGAAACAAAAATTCTTCCCGATAGATTCGAGAGGGTTTATCATCATTGGATAAATGATTTGCACGATTGGTGTATCTCTCGCCAGATTTGGTATGGACATCGTGTACCTGTTTGGTATAAAAAAGAATCAAGGATTAAGGATGAAGGATTAAGCGAAATGCAGAATTCTGATACAGAAGTTTATTGCGGAATAAATCCACCAGAAGGAAATGATTGGATTCAAGATGAAGACACTCTCGACACTTGGTTTTCTTCTGCGCTTTGGACATTCTCTACACTCGGCTGGCCAAATGACACCATTGATCTTAAAAAATTCCACCCTACAACTGTCATGGAAACTGGATACGACATCATTTTCTTTTGGGTGGCGCGAATGATACTCGCTTCAAAATATTTATTAAATGAAACCCCTTTCAAAACTGTTTATCTTCACGGACTTGTGCGTGACATGCAAAACAGAAAGTTTAGTAAGACGCTCGGAAATGGAATTGACCCACTTGAGATGATAGAAAAATATGGAACGGATGCTCTACGTATGGCACTCGTCGTAGGAAACGGCGCAGGCAATGATACCAAACTTTCTGAAGATAAAATAAAAGCCTACAAACATTTCGCCAATAAAATTTGGAATGCTACCCGCTTCGTTCTTGAACGAACAAACGATTTAGAAAAAGAATTATCTGTGAATGAATTAACAGAATCACATCAAAATTACTACAAAGAATGGACTGATAAGAAATCAGAGATCACAAAAGATTTAGAAGAGTTTAGATTGGGACAAGCCACAGAGAAAATTTATGATTTCTTCTGGCACAGGTTTGCAGATGTGATTATTGAGGAAATGAAAAAAGAAATACTTCAAGGAGCGAAGAGCGACGAAGACGTCCGTAGCCAGCAGGTGGAGGACGCGAAACAAATTAGTAAAATTTCTGCGCAATCATTACTTTTAATTTTACTTCGTGAACAAATTATCACAATGCACCCATTCATTCCATTCGTCACCGAAGAAGTTTGGAAATATATCAAGAGAGATAAAGATGACTTGTTGATGGTAACAAAATGGTAATTAGTAATTGGTCATTAGTAATTAGTTAAACTCGAAATGAAAGAACAACACATACTTATATTTAGTCACGGACAAACAGAGGCACAACTGAACAAAGTTTTTAGTGATGCAAACACAACTATGACAGAAAAAGGTAGACAAGAAGTTTTAGATGATATTCAAAATATAAAATCTTCTGAAATTAAATATAAGAAAATATATTGTTCTAATCTTCCTCGCGCAATAGAGACCGCGGAAATCATCTCAAAAGAATTAAATCTTCCTTTTGAAATAATTAATGAACTTGCTCAACAAGATTTTGGAATCTATACAGGAAAACCAAACACAAAAGAAAATTATTCTGATTACATAAATGATTTGCTTGCAGAAAATGGAAACTGCGAACCAATCACAAATATATTAAATAATTTAGAAAAGTCTGTTAAAAAAATTTATGACACAAAAGAAAATTCTATTGTCATAGCCCACAGATTCACATGGCTCGGGTTTGAAGTTTACTTTAACGGGACAAATTACTCACCAGAGATATTAACTCAAGATGAGAAGAAAAATTTTGTAAGGAGTATTTAAATTAATTTGTAATTTTTGTATTCATTCTTCATCCTTCATCCATTATTCTTAATTCTTCCCGTTAGGGTGTGTATAACTTCTTATAAATTATTGACATAGTGATATATACTATTTATATAACTAATAGTTAACTTTTTATTTTATATGCTTAAAGAAAAAAAATCATTTTTTGAAAGACTCGCAGGATCAATAAGTATTGATGACGAGGAACCAATTTTTGAAGAAGATGAAAACGGAGAAAATCTTCCAATAAAACACTCTTCAAAAAGAGGACAAGAATTATCTTCACTAAAAAAAGGAGCCACAAAAGTTGCACACATTGAAGATGACGAAGATGATATGGAGGAAGGTGAGCTTTCTGTTGATGTATACCAAACCCCTACTGAAATTATTATCGAGGCAATGGTTGCAGGTGTAAAACCAGAAGACCTACATCTATCAATCACTCGTGACATGGTAACAATCAAAGGACGCCGCGAAGGTAATTCACAAGTTTCTGGAGATGATTATTTCTACAAAGAATTATACTGGGGAGCATTTTCAAGAACAATTCTTCTTCCACACGAAATAGAAATTGAAGATGCTGAAGCTGTTGAGAAACATGGACTGTTAATATTAAGACTTCCTAAATTGGATAAGGCGCGTCAGGCAAAGGTGAAGGTGAAGAGTATCTAGTAATAAGCAAATAGTAATTTGCAAAAAATAAAACAAAATTAAATCTCCCTTGCGGGAGATTTAATTTTTTGATGATTTTATTTTTTTAATTCTTGTATAATCATCAACACAAGAATTAATTGTATGACTTCCATAGTAGTTTGTCATATGCCAGCCCCAACAACAACCAAGATAGCTAGAACTTTACTATCTTGGTAATTTTTGTGCTTGGACCCAGGCTCGAACTGGGGACCTATTCCTCTTCAGGGAAGCGCTCTACCAACTGAGCTATCCAAGCATATTTTTAATTATACCGCCGACTTACTCTTTGCACGTTTTAATATATCTACCAACTGTATCAAAAGCTTGCTAACTTTCGATATCTTCGTAAACGAGCTGTCTCTGTATCAAAAACTTGTTAGTTTTCGATATCTTCGCGGCCAAGCCGTCTCGAACTATCCAAGCAAGTTATTACATATTAACATAAAAAATAACAACTGAAAATGCCTTTCAGTTGTTATTTTTTATCTAAATTTTATTGTGTAGTGGAGCTACTTTTTATAGACTTTAATAAACTGTCGATTGCTTTTGTTTCTGGGAGAGATTGCCTTAAATCGTTAAACTGCTGAAAAGCATTATTTGCTTTATCTTTATTACTTGTGATCATATCTATTGCAGGACTTAGATAATAAAACACCCCAGCGAAAGCTCCAATAATAACCAACCAATAAATAATACGCATTACATTCGCTAATCTTTGTTGATTACGAAGACTCACCAAAACAGAATGATTCTCCACAGTCATTTTATAAATTTCTTCTAATTTTTCTTGATTGGTTAAATCTTTTTCTATCATAAGAATAGTTTACCATGTTAAATAGTCTTTAAGGAAGTTAAAAACCCCAAGAGTCTAATTTTATGTTAAAATCCTTCTATTGCCCTCGTAGTTCAATGGATAGAACAGAAGCGTCCTAAGCTTTTGATGTAGGTTCGATTCCTGCCGAAGGCACAGAAATATAAAATGCACAGGTCTTGCCTGTGCATTTTATATTTCTGTGCCTGAGAGAAAGATATTTAGATATCTTTCGTGCGGAATCGAACGAAAAACCGGTCTACGGAAATTAAAAATAAAAATTGAATTAAAATATTTTTAATTTTAATTTTTGTCGGTTTTTCTCGGGGTCGAGGCTACGTGCCGAGATAAGAAAAGTAAAGCTTTTTAAAGCGAGCCGTAGCGGTGACCGAAAGTGTAATCACGTTTCCTGCCGAAGGCACAAAATCAAAAGATATCTTTAATTTATCATTAAAATTATTTTACTTTATCTCTAGTAATTTCTCTATCTTATCTTGATCAAATCCGATTATTACATCGTCACCGATCTTGATTACTGGCACACCCATTTGACCTGAGATTTCTACCATCTCTTTTCTTTTTGTGGCATCTTGAGCTACATCATGATCAATAAAAGCAATTCCTTTCTCTGTTAACCAATCCTTTGCCATATGACAAAAATGACAAGTTTGTGTTGAATATATTTCTATTTTCTTTTGCATATAATGTTAGTATATCACGAAATAAATTTCGGAAAAAACCTAGACGAGTCGCATTTTAGTTGACATGATGCGACACGATTTTGCAAAATCGTCTAGGAATTTCCCGAAATTAAATTTATACGAATTCACTATACCCTAGTGGCTATTGACTAATACCTAATCTATTAAACCAAATAATAAGCCTCTCCCAAACATTCATATCGCTTCTGGCTGGTATAACAACTTCGCCTTTACTATCATAAATAACAATCACCCCTTCTCCTTCTTTTACAACTGGCTGAGTAGTTCTTATATACTCATCGATACCTTTTTCTGTTTTTATTTTTTGATTTCTAACCTCTAAACTATTTACTTTATCTTGAAGTTCGTTCTTTTTCGTATCAGTTTCATTTCTAATTTTTTGCACACTTAATCTTTTGTCATTTAATTCCATTATTGAACGAAGCATAAGTATCACTATTAAAAATAAAATCACCATTGTAACCTTAGAATACAGAAGGGTGCGAACCGCATGACGATGTTGAAATTCTCTCATAATTTTGTTACTATCATTATACTATGATATTCAATCAAAAAAATAGAAAGATGGTAAATCGTGTTTGGGCAATCGTTTCGATTGTAGCTATTGTGGGTATGATCGCGTTTCTTTTAATTCCATTGTTTCAATAATTAAAACTAGGAGTTAGATCTTAGACACTAGCCAATAGGAAAATTTAAAAATAAACTCAGACCGCCCAGCAAAAGTTAACAAAATTTTAAGATGAGTACGCGGCAAAATTATTTTTTTCGACTAAGATGTACGAATAGTACTTCGCAGGAGAAAAAATAATTTTAACAAAGTAATCGCTTAAAATTTTGTTAACTTTTCATTATGGAAAGGAAGGTGTCGTGTGAGATATTTACCTTCCCTTCGCGTTGCATTCTCTTCTTACCCTCCTTCTGTTTATCTCGGAGTTTCATTTTACGAGAAATATCTCCACCATATAAATGTCCTGTAACATCTTTCTTTTGTGGTGCAATACTTCGTGAAGCAATAATCTTTCCTCTCACATACGCTTGAATTTTTACTCTAAACATTTCTTGAGGTAATATCTTTTCTAATTTCTCTACCACCTGCTCTGACTCTTCATTAGTTCTATATTCTGGTATCACTCTTGAAAAGGCTGCAACTCTTTCTTCTGCTACATAAACATCAAGTCTAGTTACTTCTGCTTTTTTCATCTCTCCTGTTTTGTAAGAAATAGAAGCATAACCAGATGTGGCACCTTTTACTTCATCAAAAAAATTTCTCATAAGCTCGCGTAACGGCATATCAACAATAATTTCTATTCTGTCTTCACTGAAATCACTCATACTGATAATGCTCGCTTCATGATTATGGAATAATTGCATTAAAGGACTCATATACGCACTCGGTGTAATTATCGTCATAATAATCCAAGGTTCACGAACAGAAATATATGCACCGTGATCTGGAAAATGAATCGGTGTATAGACCATTTCTATTTCTCCATTTTTTAAAGTAACTTCATAAGTAATTGATGGCGAAGTAATCACAAGCTCTTGATCAAATTCACGACGAAGCCTTTCAGTTACGATTTCAAGATGAAGCATACCAAGAAAACCACAACGAAATCCGCGACCTAACGCACCTGATGACTCTTCTTCAAAAGTTAATGATGAATCAGATAATTTTAATTTTGAAAGTGAAGACCGCAAATCATCAAACTCATCTTGAGTCTCTGGATAAATAGAAGCAAAAACAATTGGTGTTGGTTCTTTGTATCCAGGAAAAGCAAACAGAGGGTGTGCGAATGTAGTAACTGTATCTCCAACACGTGCAATTCCCGGTTCTTTTATTCCTGTTACAATGTATCCAATTTCTCCAGCACTAATTTCTTTTGTTTCTCTTTTTTCTGGATTAAGAGTTCCAAGTTCACGAATAATAAATCTATGTTTCGCTTGTAAAAAAAGTAAGTCATTTCCTGCTTTCATTTTGCCATCAAGAATACGCACATAGAGAATAACACCTTGATGATTTGAATATTCAAAATCAAAAATAAGAGCACGAGAAGAATTATTTGTTTGTTTATTATCATCAGGTGCTGGGACTCGTAAAATAATTTCTTCAATTAATTCTTTAACTCCTTCCCCAGTCTTTCCAGACACAGAAAGTATTTCACTTCTGTCACAATTAAGAAGTTTTACAATCTCGTCTTTTGTTTTTTCTGTGTCTGCTAATGGTGAATCTATTTTTGTAATCACCGGAATAATTTTCAAATTAATTTCTTTTGCCATTTCTAGTGTAGTCAAAGTTTGCGCCTGTACACCTTGGGTTGAATCAACAAGAAGAAGAGTACCTTCTACAGCTCGAAGAGATCGAGATACTTCATAAGAAAAATCTATGTGCCCTGGTGTATCGATCAAGTTGAGGACATAGTCCTCTCCTTGATTCGACACACCCGCAGACACACTCGGACTTAACGCAGAAGTACGCGGAATAGACCCAGAAAATTCACGAGCAATATCATAAATAACTCTTTTAATTTCTAAATCTTTTGAACCAAAATTAACAAGTAGTGCTAACTTATATTCACAACCCTTAAGATATGACCAGATTTGTTCTTCTTGTGGCCTACCAATCTCTGGCAACGCTTTTAATTCAATTAAAATTTTATTATCAATAATAAAGTCTGGTTGATATGTTCCTATATTTTTACCATCATATATAATCTGTATATTTTTTTTACTCTCAAAATTTATTCCTGCTTTCTTCAGTTCAATTTCTATCGCACTATGATAAATTTGTTCCTTGTGTCCTAATCCAAGATTTTTACGAACTACAAATAATATACCTCTGATTTTATAACTCAAATCTTCATAAAGTAATTCCGTATTTGTATTTTTTTCTGCGTCATTCCGCGTTCCGTCCGCGTCACTTCTGCGGTCAGAATGATAATTCATTCTGACAGGAGTCATCTTGATTGTGATACCACGCTCACGTTCAAGTTCCATTGAATCAAGCATTTGATCTTTCATCTTTCTGGCCTCAACTGTTTTGGTAACCTCAAGAAGCCTATCTGCGAGAGTAGACTTACCGTGGTCGATATGAGCTATAATTGAAAAGTTACGTATATTCATAATTGATACAGATGTTAGAGATTTTAGACTTTAGTTTTTAGATAATACAAAATTAACAAAATATGATATTTACATTTCTAAAGTCTAATATCTACCTATACTACATTACTCACATCTATTTGCAAAATTACATCTTTTATATAAAAACATATAAATCATATTAGAAATAATATAGTAAGAGACTGTTCCATAAATAAGAGAATATATACCTTTGTCTTTAAAATAAATACAAATAAGTACTGCAAGAACTGTCGCAATAAAATTACCAATCAAAACCTTGCTTGTGTTTTTCATTGAATAAAAACCAATAGCAAGATATGACGAAGACATAGAAAAAGGAAGTAGAATTAAAAAACCAACCAAAAAAGTAGAGATAAGTTCATTTGCTCCACTATGATCATAAAGCATAAACACTACGAAGTCTCTTAAAAAGAAAGTTACGAGTGATATCGGTATAGCTATTAAAAATAAAAGTTTTGTATATTTATAAACCAATCTCTCATGTTCTTTAATTCTATTATCTTCATATTCACGAGAAAGTGTTGGTAGAGATGCAGTCCCAACACTTTGAGAAATAATTTGTGAGATTGCATCAGTTATTTTTTGTGCGAATAAAAATGCAGACAGAACCCCAGGACCAAGAGTGGTTGCGAATGCTGTAAAAAATAAAACCCGAAGTTGTGAAATAATATTTGTTGCTGATCTTGGTATGGCGAGACGATATAATTCTTTTATATGTTTCAAACTAAAATGACTTTTCTTAATAGAAAATTTGTATTTCCTTAAAGATATCGCCTGTATAATTAAAGAAAATAAAGCGCCAATAGTAACACCTAACGCAAGACCATGGAGTCCTATCTGTTTATAAAATAAAACAATACCCAAAATAATACCAACAGAATAACCAAGTGGGGCAAGACCGTAATAAATAAATTCATTTTTTAATTGTGCAAAACAAGATATTAAAGATGAGATACCAAGTATAAGTGGCTGAACCATAAGTATTCTTGTCACAACGATAAATAATCTGATTTGATCTTCATTAAATCCAGGAACAACATACTTAGCATAAAATTGTATTGTAAAAATAACAACAATTATCAAGATACTCATCATTAAAGAAAAGAACATGAGTACTGAGGAAAATCTTTTTTCTGATTCTATAATTTCTCCATTTTTATTTTCTTTGGTTAAAAATGGAACAATCGTCCCTGCTGTAATAAAAGAAAGAAACAAACCATACAATAAATCAGGGATTCTAAACGAAGCATTATAAACATCAAGCATTGGACCAACACCTACATAAACAGCAAGTAATCTATCACGAACAATCGCCAAAAGAACTGAAAGTACAGAAAAAAAAGCGAGCAACATTGAATTACGAAAAATCATTTTAATATTATAGCAAATAAAAGCACGACATCGAAGACGTCGTGCTTTTATTTGTTTCTTTATCTATAAGCCGAATTCTGTATTTGTATAGATATTTATCTAGGTCTATTGTTACCAATAAACTCAAGCGACTCCCCGACATATGATTTACATCATTATCGATACGGTCTTGCACACGAGTAAGTATTTAGCCGTTTCAGCCGGACTAAACCGGATCGTTTCTGTTCGCAACTCAACCCTCGCGGGCGATGGGCATTACCCACTACTGACACTTATTTAAAAGCTGTGTGTTCGGACTTTCCTCACTCGCATATAACATAAAGTATATGAAAGCGCATCTACCCAATAAAGAAACTAAATAATAATACCACTTATTTTATAATTTGGCAAACTTAACTGAGCATATGTTACAATTTCTACATGATAAGTTTTCATATTAAAATGATTGCAATAATAACGATGATCATAGATCATATTGGTTTATTTTTTTTTCCACAATACGAAATACTAAGAATTATTGGCAGACTAGCTTTTCCTCTATTTGCGTGGCTTATAGCAAATGGCGCATACTATACTCATGATATAAAAAAATATTTATCAAGATTATTTTTTCTTGCAGTTATATCACAAGTACCATTTACTCTTGCAAATCAGCAAATTGGATCACCTTTGTTATATTTAAATGTTGTCTTTACACTTTTTCTAGGATTGTTGTCTATATATTTAATAAACAAAACCAAAAACAAATTTTTATGGACTATGATAATAATAAGTTGTGCTGGCATAGCAGACTTTATACACAGTGATTATGGTGCTGCTGGAGTATTTTCTATTGTTGCTTTTTACTTTTTTTTCAAAAGAAAAACTCTCATTGTTATTTCACAAACAATAATTCTTTTTATACTACCAATAATTATTAATCTTATTGAGATACGCAACAAAGAATCTTTTTCTTCATTATATTTAAATTCCAGACTAGAAGTATTTGGACTTATATCGTTAATATTTATTTTATTATATAAAAATAAAAAAGAAGCCAAATCAAAATATTTATTTTATATTTTTTATCCATTACAATATATAATAATTTATTTATTAAAATTATTGTGAAATATTTAGTTTTGTTCCTAAATATATTCCATATTTTTCTGCCGAACCAGCACTTATTTCTAAAACATATTTTGCATTTATAGAATTTATAAAAGCACCTGGATAAGTATCTGGTGAAATATTATCTACAAGATAAACAACTCTGCCCTCTTCGTTTAACCAAACAATATCTATAGGGAAATACATATCTTTTAACCAAAAACCATACTTGCCAGATTTATCAAAAACAAAAAGCATTCCTTCATTTATTTGCATTTTTTTTCTAAAAGTAAGACCTTTTTCTCTTTTGAAACTATTATCCGCAACTTCAACATTAAAATCTCCACTTGGTACTTTTATAACTAAATCATGACGAACTTCTCTATCAAATAAAAATTCTTGAACTGGTGTTGCTCTATATATAAAAATAACAAAAACACCAAACACAAAAGCAATTAGAAATAAAAATATTAAAGTTTTTGTACTTGCTTCTTTATAAAACTTTTCAATTTTTTTAATAATATTTTTTTTCATACTTTATCATCATCACAACCAGAAAATAAAAATTGTTTTAGATGCTGGGAGCATAGAGATTTTTTGAGAGAAATGTACATTTAGTACATTGACCGAGTAAAATTTTGTAGCTCGACGAAGCGAAGAGCGAGGAAGATGTCCGAGTCAGTAGACGAGGACAAAACGCAGATTCGCGATTTATGACTTTCTTCCTGCTTTGGCGCGGTCGGTATCGGTAAGAAGTTGTTTGCGAAGACGAACTGACTTCGGAGTAATTTCTAAATATTCATCTTCGTTCATTATTTCTAAACCTCTTTCAATAGAAATTTCCCACGCAGGCACAAGAACAATAGCTTCGTCAGCACCTGATGAACGCATGTTTGAAAGTGCTTTTCCTTTTGTTGGGTTAACCATCATCTCTTCACCTTTTGAAGTATTTCCAATAACCATACCTTCATACACCTCAGTTGTTGGAAGAATATAAATAACACCTCTTTCTTGTAAATTCCAAAGTGAGAAAGCAAGAGCTTTACCTGTTGCCATTGATGTCATAGAACCAACTGGACGACGAGTAATCACGCCGGCATGTGGAGCAAATTTTGAAAAACGTGAAGACATAATACCAAGACCTTTTGTGTCAATCACGAATTCACCACGATAACCAAGCAATCCTCTTGTTGGAATTTCTGCTTTAATTCTTGTTGTTCCATCTTTCTCTGTCATGTCTGTAATCATACCTTTTCTGCGTCCTAACTTTTCCATAACCGCACCAGAAAATTCTGTTGGTACATCAACAACGAGTTCCTCATATGGCTCTTCTTTTACTCCATCTTTTTCATGAAAAATAACTTTAGGTTGTGATACTTGAAGTTCATATCCTTCACGACGCATTGTCTCAAGAAGAACTGCCACGTGCATTTCTCCACGACCGAATACATTAAATTTATCTGTATCAAAATCAACTTTTAGTCCAACATTTATTTCACACTCTTTTTCTAGACGATCACGAATTTGGCGACCAGTTACGAACTTACCTTCTTTACCTGCAAATGGTGAATCGTTAACTAAAAAATTTAGAGAGATTGTTGGTTCATCAATAGCAATAGCTGGCATAGCATCTTGATCTGCATTCTTCATAAATGTTTCTCCAATGTAAATATCCGGAAATCCAGCAAACATCACAATGTCTCCAGCACTAGCAATTTCTTCTTCAACTCTTTGTATACCTTTAAATGTATAAATTTTTGTAACACGTCCTTTTCTTGTTTCTCCTTTATCATTCTTAACAACTAACTCTTCATTTAATTTTGCTTGCCCATCATAAACACGAGCAATAGCCATACGACCCAAGAAATTATCATATGCTAAGTTAAAAACTTGTGCGACAAATGGATTATTTATATCACCAGTTGCACGAGGAACTTTTTCCAAGATTGTATCAAGTAGTGGTGTTAAATCTTTTTTCTCATCTTCCATTTTACGCATAGCCACACCTTGGCGTCCAATTGCATAAACAGTTGTAAAATTTAACTGTTCATCATTTGCACCGAGTTCCATAAATAATTCAAAAACTTCATCATGAACACGCACAGCATCAGCTGCTGGTTTATCAATTTTATTTATAACAACAATTGGCTTAAGTCCAAGTTCTAGAGATTTTTTCAAAACGAAACGAGTTTGAGGCATAGGACCTTCTTGAGCATCAACAACAAGGAGGACTGAGTCAATAGAGCGAAGAACACGCTCAACTTCTGATCCGAAGTCCGCATGCCCTGGTGTATCTAGAATATTTATTTTTACATCTTTATATATAACAGAAGTATTTTTTGCGGTAATAGTAATACCACGCTCCTTTTCCATTGGATTTGAGTCCATTGTTTGACCTGCTTCCCCAGTTCCACACTGTTGCATAAGAGCATCGGTAAGAGTAGTCTTACCATGGTCCACGTGAGCAATGATTGCGATATTTCTGATTTCTTGTTGCATAATATTATAATAAAATTCAAACACCGTTTTTGCTTACCGCAAAAACGGTGCACACTTTTTAATCTAAAAATTATAACACAAAATTAGAAAAAACACCATACGGTGTTTTTTCTATGTTCTATTCTAACTTTATTTTATATACCTATTTCTTTCAGAAAAGCCTTCTGGTTTGGTGCGCGACCGAGAAAATTCTTAATGAGCTTCATCTCATCTTCACTTGACCCCTTTTCTAAAACCTCTCTTCTCCACTTCATTCCTATTTCTTTATTCTTCAAAATATTTTTATTTCCTGCAGTTTCAAATAAAGAAAACGCATCACAAGCATAAACCAAAGCCCAAAGATAAGAATAATATCCAGCGTCATATCCAACCAAATGTCCGAACCCCGCTGGAAACATACTATTTTTTGGAAGATCTAAGCCAAAATAATTTTTATTCATTTTTATATAATAACTATTTGCATCTTTTACTTTTCCTGTGTGTAAATCAAGATCAAGTTTACCTTGCATTATTTGTCTCGTAAATTGATAGGCATTTTGAAATTTCTTTCCAGAAATAATTCTCTCTATCATATCCTTCGGTAAACTTTTCCCAGTTATGTAATGCTTTGATAATTTTGAAAGCATATCTTTGTGCATCACCCAATTCTCCATAATTTGTGACGGCGTCTCTACGAAGTCCCATGCAACATTACATCCACCCTGTGATTCATGACGAGAAACGGAAAGAATAAGATGTAAATTGTGACCAAATTCGTGAAATAAAGTTTCGACATCTCTTAAAGATAAAAGTGAAGGTGATTTTTTTGTAGATGTAGGAAAATTGCAAACAAGTGTAGAAAATGGAGAAACATATTCTTCACTTCCCCACTCTTTCGGATGAGAAACTATTGTGTCATGTAAACAAGCGTGACCAAATTTACCTTCCCTTGGAAATAAATCTATTGCAAAATATCCAATTAAAGAATTTTTATTTGTGGAATCTGTAACTTCGAAAAACTTTGCATCTTTGTGCCACAACCTCATCTCCTTCTCGGTGATTTTTATTCCAAACAAATTCTCACACAAAGAAAACATTTCTTTTAAAACATGATCAAGCGAGAAATATGCACAAAGAGTTTCTGGATCAAGATCATATAACTTTTTCTTTAAGCTTGTGGAAACAAAAGCAACATCATAATTCTCAAGTTTTTTTATACCTAATGTTTTTGCGTGATCTCTCATTTCTGTCATTTCCTTTTTTGTTAAAGGTAAAAGTTTTTTGAGTAACTCATCTTGAAACTTAATTGCAGTCTCGGCTGTTTTCGCCATACGATTCTCTGTCATAAGATCAGCATGATGTTTATATCCTAAAATTTTAGAAATCTTTGCGCGAAGTTCTACAATTTCATTTATTAATTTTAAATTTTTTGCTCCGCCTTTTTTCAAATTCTTTTCTGATAATTCTTTTCTTTTGTTTCTATTTGTTGCCTCTGACATAAAAGGAAGAATATGTGGATATTGAAGAGTAACAATATATTTACCATTTTTATCTTTTGGAAGTGTAGAAATAAATCTTTCTGATAATCCATCTAATTCTTCTTTTGTACACAAAATATAATCTGCATAATCACTTATATTTTTTCTAAAAACAAAAGAAAGTTTTGAAACCTCCCTCAAAAGTTTTTTCAATTCTTTTTGTTTATTTTCTGGTAAATCAAATCCCATTTTTTTATAATCTCTAATGGCTTCTTCCAAAAGTTTTACATCTTCTTTCTTAAGAGATTTTTTCTCATCAGTAAAATTACCTTCATAATATTCGAGTAGTGATGTATACAATTCTCTATCATATTCGATGTCCACTGATTTTGAAGAAACGTCTGTCAAAACTTCTACCGCAATGTCACGAATTTCTTTTTTTGGAGAGACATCTTTAAGCAAAGACATTTCTTCAAAAATATCTCCATACTTTCCGTCTGATTGTGAGAGTGCATAAACTGTATTTTCGTAAGTTCTATTTTCTGGAAGAATACTTTTTATTTTTTTGTAACTTTCTTTTTTGTAAACTAGTGCTTCTACTCCATATTTCTTCATCTGTGCCGTAGTCATCTTCACCCAATCAAAATCTTTTTGTGTATATGGAATTTTTTTCATTTATCTATTCTAACATTTTGTATAAAAATAAAAAAATCCCTGTCGCAAATTGCTAAACAGGAATTTAGGTCGGTACTCTACCCTCGTGGAGAACGAGTACCGAACTGAGACGACCGAAGGTGTCGGTCTATGTGGAAAGAACGCTTTTACGCCAGCTCGTGCCGTTGGGTTCGAGAGCAATACTGATACCGGCGCCGGTGGCAATGGTCAACAGGTTGAAAGTTTTTTCACCATAAACGCCCGCAGCAAGAATGGAACCGGTGAAAGAGGTTTCAATCAAATCGCGGCTCGGCGGAGACAGGGCAGTTGCCGATGCGAATAAAGGCGATGATACCAACAAAGATTTTTTGGCAGCATACTGAGTGTGGCTGGCAGTAATCAAGGATACTTGCTTCAATGGTCCGCTATCGCTTGCTGATTTCCACGCCGGAACGTTCGTGCTGGCCAATTTGCCGAAGTGATCTTCGTCGCCACCACGTTTTTCAGCGATCGCCACATTAGTGTTGGCTTCGATCATCACTACACTTGCAACACCTTCAACGGCCGCTTGCACAAATGACACCATCATACTCGCGAGAACAAATCCCGCAAGACACAACAGTTTCTTTTTCATGGTACATCTCCCGTAAAAACACCAAATTGGTGCAAGATTAATAATATCAAAAAACACCTTTAAAATCAATAGTTATCCACAGAAAAACTAGTCATTAGCCACTAGCGATTAGGGTTTAGGAATTTGTATTCAACTATTGGCTATACCCTACTGGCTAACATCTGATCCATCATTCTTCTTCTATCTTTCTCACTATGCCTCTCTATCGCATACCTCAACATTGTTCTAGGCATTACACTTGCATGTTTATCTAAAAAATTATTTAAAATATCTTGTCCGCAATTCTTTCCAACTTCACGAAGCATCCAACCGCAAGCTTTGTGCATCAAAACTTCTTTGTCATTCATCAATATTTCACAAAGTTTAAAAGTATCTTCATATTCTTTATTTTTAATAAAAGTAAAAGTAGAAACAACAGCAACCCTTCTCTCACAAAGATTTTTTGACTTCGCAAGTTTATACAGGCAAGACCTGTAACCTAGGTCTTGCCTGTTAAATAAATAATCACCAACAATATGTGAAGCACTAACATCAACTAAATCCCAATTATTTATTCTGCAGGTCGAACCTGCAGAATTTTTTAAATATGTTTTAAAAATTAATTTTTTATTTTTCTCATCTGCGACTTTATAAAGCGAAACAAGAAGTATCACACCAGCGAATCTTTCTTCATGATATTTTGATTGCAATAATTCTACTGCATCATCAACTTTTAATTTACCAAAAAATTCCTTTAAAACTTTTCTAATATTTGGAACTGTGATACCAAGAAAAACGTCTCCTTCACCATATTCCCCTTTTCCAGTTTTAAAAAATGAAGAATTAATTTTCGCACGTTCAAAACTTTTATATTTATGAAGTGATTTTTTAAATAAAGAAAGATTGTTCATGTGGTAATT
>CAIQWN010000003.1 GCA_903875555.1 uncultured bacterium | reverse complement strand
TGAAAAAGATATACATACAGTGGTTACTGCGACTTTAGTTACTTTTTCTCGTTTGATTATAGCTTATGTACTTGCTGTTATTTTTGCAATACCATTATCCTTATTTGCTGGAAAAAATAATTGGACGAAAAAGTTTTTACTTCCTATCTATGACATTGCTCAATCTGTTCCAGTACTTATCTTTTTTCCTTTCGTAATACTTGTTTTTATTAAACTTGGTTTTGCAGAAGGAGCGGCTATTTTTATTTTATTTATTACAATGCTTTGGACTCTTGTTTTTAGTATTATTAGTGGACTCAACTCTTTACCTAATGAAATAAAATATACAGCAAAAATGTTTAACATTACTGGTTTTAATTATTTAACTAAAATTTTAATACCATCTATTGTGCCACAACTAACGGTAGGTTCTATACTTGCTTTTGCTGATGGTTGGAATTTTATTATTATTGCTGAAGTTCTTCATACGTATTTACCACACGGTACACTTAGTAATGACTTGTTTGGTGTAGGCTCCATACTCGTTATGTCTGCCAGTGGAGAGGAAAATGTATTATTTGTTTATTCTTTGATTGCTATTGTTTCTATGGTTGTTGTTTTAAATTTATCAATATGGCAAAAATTATTATCTTATGCAGAAAAATTTAAATTCTAAAAAAATAATTGAATTCGAAAATGTTTCGAAGTATTTTAAGACAAACGAAAAAGAAAACGTGTCAGGTGTTTCTTTTTCTGTTAACGAAGGGGAGTTTCTAAGTTTTGTCGGACAGTCTGGTTCTGGAAAAACAACAATCATGGAATTACTTGTTGGTATTTTAGAAAAAAGTAAAGGTAAGATAATAAAACCAGAGAAAACAATTATGGTTTTTCAAAAAGATTCTTTATTACCATGGCTTACAGTTTTGGAAAACATTATGCTTGTTTTAATTAATGAAAAGATATCTGAAGGTGAAAAAATAAAAATTGCTAAAGAAAAATTATCTCTATTACAAATAGAAAAATTAGCGAATAAATATCCTAATGAGTTATCTGGCGGACAAACCCAAAGGGTTTCTATTGCTCGCGCCTTGACCATTGACCCTGAGGTTTTAATTTTAGATGAACCTTTCGCTGCTCTTGATGAAAAGACAAAATCAGAATTACATGAAGATATTTTAAAGACATGGAAAGAAAATAATTTAACAATTATTATGATTTCTCATCAAATAGAAGATGTTGTGTCGATGTCTCAAAAAGTTATTCTTGTGAAAGATAAAAAGATAGCCCATGAATATGAAATTTCTTTTGACTATCCTAGAAATATTGAAGATGAGAAAGTAATTAAGAAAATTTTAGAAATAAGAAAGGCTTTATAGGTTTACTAATATATAAAAACAAAAAAGCCAGCGGAATACGCTTGGCCTTTTAGCTACTTCATGTAACTTTTATTTTTTTGGATCATTATTTGACCGGTATGGCCACAACAACAAATCCTTGTTTGCGCAAATCTTCCAGTTTTTGCTGGTCACCAGTAATGGTGTAGCGCAGAACATCGTGATAGTAAACCTTAAGTTCTAACATGATCGTTCCCCTTACGAGATGATTAAGTTTAACTGCTTGTTTGCCCACCTACAAGTACCATTTTACCACCGGTGAAATATATGTCAAGGGGATACCTGTGGATAACTCTTATGTCACAAAGACCTTTTATTTATAATCTTTTTGTCAAGATTGACTATAATCAAACCGAATTATATTTTTTATTATGGAATGCTTCGTTTACGTAATTTGTTTGTATTAAAACTTGCTAGTTTCGACGTGATTTTTATAATCAATACCTTCTTGTGTTACTAGTCGTAACATCCGCGAAGTGATTTTCTGCTTTTTTATAATGGAACGCTTCGCTTGTAAAAAACGAAAATCAGCTGGAGTGCAAGGATTCGAACCTCAATTAACGGTGCCAGAAACCGTTGTCCTACCATTAGACGACACTCCAAAATTAATTGGATTGTATCATAACTATAAACCATTAACTACTGACCACTAACTATTTATCTTACTCAAATCATGCTTCAATTCAGCTTCTTTAATTCTTCTTCTTAAATCAGATGATGAATATGAATGTGGTCTCGAATTAAAAATTGTTTTAATTGGTAAATCATGACCTGTAAATGGTTTTCCTTTCCAATCAGCACCAATAATTCTCATGTCGATATTATGTTCATTTTCTTCTAGAATTTCGTATAACTCTTTTTCAGTATGATAAACAATTATTTTATCAATATATTTCACTCCTTCAAGTTGTATCATTCTTTCTTCTAAAGTTTGTACTGGTTTATTTTTTTCTGGTCTATCAACACTTGGATCAGCTTGCAGTCCCACGATTAAATAATCACAATATTCTTTGCATTCTTTAAACATAAGCATGTGTCCGGCATGACACAGGTCAAAAGTCCCACAAGTAAATCCTTTTTTCATAAAATATATACTAACATAAACAATTTGTAATTTATAGTTTCAAAATATTTTTTTGAATTGTATTTACTAACACCTAGTCCATGTTATTATTATGTTATGGTAGATCTAAAAGAAGCGATAAAAAAGATAGACAATATTATTTTTCTTGATATTGAAACAACAGGACTCTCGCGTGTCTACGATACTGTGACAATGATTGGTTATGATACTGGAAATGATTTTAAATATCATGTGCAAGGCGATAAGATTAATCATTTTGAAAAAGCTTTAAAGAAAGCAGACGTGCTTGTGACATTTAACGGAACATTATTTGATGTGAAATTTTTACAACATCATTTTCCTGATTTAAAATTTCCAGAACATCATATTGATTTGAGATATATTATGCGTCGTGTTGGTCACACCGGCGGACAAAAAGCTATTGAGGTCCAACTCGGAATGAAGCGTGCCGAAGAAATAAAAGGTGTGACAGGTTACGAAGCTGTTGTCTTGTGGCATGAATACAGAAGAGGGAATGAATCATCATTAAAAAAACTTGTTGAATATAATCATGCCGATGTACAAGGTATGAAGCATATGCTTGCTTACGCTCTTAAAAAATTAGATTATAAAGTTCCAAAAATTGTTACACAAAAAAGTAAATTTGTTGATGTAAAAAAGAAAAGAATTATTGAAAGACCTACACCAAAAATTTATGCAAAGGATTTGTGGAAGAAAGCGAAGAAATCTCACGGCCCAATTATTGGTATTGATTTAACTGGTAGCGAACTTCGTCCAAGTGGTTTTGCAATACTTCATCCAGATAATCATGTAGAAACGAGGCAATGTTTAACAGATAAAGAAATGATTTCTCTTTGTAAGAAAACAAAACCAATGCTTGTATCTATTGATTCACCTCTTGGTATCCCAAAAGGAAGAAAGAGTTGTTTTGATGATGACCCAAAAAGATGGGAGATTGGGATTATGAGATGGGCAGAACGTGAACTAAAGCGTCGTGGTGTAAATGTTTACCCATGTCTTATTCCAAGTATGCAAAGATTAACCTTTCGCGGAATGAAAATGGCAAAAGCGCTTCGCAAGATTGGTATAAAAGTTATTGAAAGTTATCCAGGGGCTGCACAAGACATCATGCAGATTCCACGTAAGCACGCTGGTCTTCCGTATTTAAAAAATGGATTGAAAGAATTTGGAATTAAAGAAGGTGATTGGTATAAGACAGATGTGTCACACGACGAACTCGATGCGATAACGAGCGCGATCGTTGGATTATTTTATGAAGCAGGAAAATACGAAGCCCTTGGTAATGATGATGAAGAATATTTAGTAATACCAAAAATATGATAGAATTAAGTTATGGAAAATATTGAAATAGAAATTCAGGTAAGAATACAAAAGAGTGAGACACTTAAAAAGTTTTTCGAGGAAGCGAAGAGCGACGAAGATACATCTCGTAGCAACGAGAGGTAAAGGTATCATAGATAAAATAGAATATTTTTCCAACAGGCTTTTATCCATGTTATAATTTCAATATGTCAGATCAAAATATAGAAATTTTAAAGAAAGAAACATATTTAAAAGCTATCGATAATAGTGTTGGTACTAAACTGTTTAGTTCTTTGTTTGTTAGATATAAAGATACAGGAGAAATAAAAGATGTTTTAGACAATGGAGAATATTCTTGTGCTTTTTTTGTAAGTGGTCTTTTATCTTTATTACAAATAATAGATAAACCGGTAGCAACAGTCGAGAGTCTCAAAAAAATGATTCAATCTAACGAAAAATGGAAAACTGTTTCAGTGGTTGATATAGAAAATGGGGATGTTATCTTTTGGAATAAGATTAAATTTGATGATGGATCCGAAAATGCTCATGCTGGTTTTGTTTTAAATAAAGACGAAGCAATTTCTACAAGTTATAAGACAAAATCAGTTGTTAGACATTCATCAAAAGATAGAGAGATTGATTGTGTTTATAGATATATTTGGTAAAGATTAAAAGAGCGAGTCGAAGACTCGTTCTTTCTGTCTGATTTTTGAATTTGTATTTACTAACAACCATCAACTATTAACCATCAACTATTCCCGTGCTATACTTTTTTTATGTATCCAAACGCGAAAAACTTTTTAAATATTATTGTGCGTGATGACCACACTTTAATTGAATATGTCTGTGGCGAAAATGTGATCGTTGAACACAGACATGATTTTGGTATTAAACATTTAGAAAAAGAAACACTTTCAAAAATTGCTTTTTCAAAATTTATTGATGGCATCCTTTATGTTCTCGAACACATCTCTTTATACGAAAGAATACCAACTGATTTTAGATTAACAACACCACGATATGTAACTTTGTTAAAAGATAAAATAGAAAAAGAATCTTATACACAGTTTTTCACTAACAATGTTCCTATACGTGTTACAATAAATGACAACAAAGATATTTTATTAAATTATGCAGGACATAAAAAAATCTCATTCAACTTCAAGGTCTAAAGCAACACAAAGAGATATTGCATCTCGTGTAGAGCAGTATGAAAAAAGATCTTATTTATTAAATAAAAAAGACGAAGAAGGGGAAGATGAAAGTAATAATACACCTATAAAAATAGACAGGTTAAGTGGCAGAGATAATTTTTTTAGAAGAAAGACAGATGTAAATTATCGTGATCCAAGAACTATTTACATTAGAAAGAAACCAAGTAAAGGGACAATGGCTTTTGTTATTTTTTTGATAGCGGTTATTGTCTATATTGTTTTAGCAACTTATGTTTTTAACTCAGTAACTATTTCCTTTACACCAAAACACAAGGAGATTACTAATTTAAGTAATAAAACTTTTATTTTTTCTCAAGAAAAGACTCCAAATTCTGTTTTTTATAAATTAGCAACAACTACTTTATCTGAAAGTAAATCGTTACCAATGTCTTTAACAAAAAAAGTTGAATCAAAAGCCTCAGGAAAGATAACTATTTATAATAATTACGATAATAATGAACAAAAATTAATAAAGAATACTCGTTTCTCAACATCTGACAGTAAAATTTATCGTATTTCTGATTCAGTTGTTGTTCCAGGTAAAAAAGGAGATACAGCAGGCACAGTGGAGGTTGTTGCAGTTGCAGATAGTTATGGTTCAAATTATAATATCGACCCAACTGATTTTGTGATACCTGGTTTTAAGGGTGGTGATAAATATAAAGGGTTTTATGCGAAGAGTACAGAAAAAATGGCTGGTGGTGCCTCAGGAAATATGCCGATTGTTTCTGATTCTGATTTAAATTCTGCTAAAGATGAACTCAGTTTGATGCTCGATAAGAAAATAAAAGATCAATTGAAAAAAGAAGATCATGCAGGATACTTTAATATTGCAGACAGTATACAAGTTATCTTTGAAGATAATGAAAGAGATTTAAAGAGCGGAGCTTCTTCAAATTATACAGTTAAAGCAATTGGATATATGATGATTGTGGATAAAAAGTCTTTAGCGAAAAATATGATTGCAATGGATAAGGATTATCATGGAGAAGAGGTGCGCGTGGATGATATTTCTAAATTACATTTCTCTCTAAAAGATACGACACATTTAGATAAAGATACTCAGGCAGATGTTTTAGTGGAAGGAAGTACGACTATTATTTGGGACATAAATAAAGAAGACTTAGCGAAAAAATTATTAGGTAAAAGTTCAAATGATTTTAGATCTGTATTGGGAGACGAGGATGCAATAGATAAAGCAACACCAGAGTTTTCTTCTGTTTGGATTTCTACATTTCCAAATAAACTTTCTAGTATAAAGTTCGTTGAAGAATTATCTAATAAATAAAATTGATTTAATATACTTTAACTGTTAGAATAAAAACTCATTTAATATGCACAACAACGAAAACGAAGATAAAGATAATCAAGTAGAAGGAAGAGTTATGGAATCATTACCAGCTACTTTGTTTCGTGTGGAGACTAAAGATGGTGAGAAGATACTTTCTTATCTGGGTGGAAGAATGAGAGTGCATAAGATTAAAATTCTCGTTGGTGATAAGGTTTTGGTTCAGAAAGATGTGTATGGTGGCAAAGGTCGTATAATAAAAAGATTATAAATAAAATAGAATGCGAAAGGAATTTGCAATTTATTTTTATTTGTAGTAAAATAGTCAAATATTTCTCAATGAAAGTAAAGTCATCACTTAAAAAAATTTGTTCGAAATGTAAGATGTTAACAAGAAACGGAGTTCTTCGTGTTGTTTGTGTTACTCCAAAACATAAGCAACGTCAAGGTTAATTATTTAAATTTATTATATGCGTATATCAGGTATAAACCTTCCAGAAAACAAAAGACTAGAAATCGCTCTTACAGCGGTGTATGGAGTTGGACGTCCTCGTGCGAAAGAAATTTTGACTAAGTTAAAACTAGATCATGGAATGAAGACAACAGAATTAACTCCAGAACAAGAAAATGCTATCCGTCGTGAAATTGAACAATTTAAAACAGAGGGAGATCTAAAGAGAGAGGCCCAGCAAAATATCAAACGTCTAAAAGATATCAAGGCTTACCGTGGGATTCGTCACCTAAGACATTTACCAGTTCGTGGACAAAGAACAAAAACAAATAGTCGTACAGTTCGTGGTAATGTACGTCGTACTATGGGATCAGGGCGCCGTAAGACTGAAAAGACATAAAAAATAAATTATAAACCTATGGGAAAAAAAAGAATCGTAAAAAAGAATAGTTCAGGTGTAGACAGTGCTCTAAAAGCAAGGTCTCTATCTAAAGTGATGAAGAAAAAGATTGTCGAAGGAAAATTATATGTTGAATCAACATATAACAACACAAGACTATCTTTGACTGACAAAGAAGGCAATGTACTTGCTTGGTCTTCATCTGGGTCACTTGGTTTTAAAGGTGCAAAGAAAGGAACTCCTTTTGCTGCTTCAAAAATTGGTGAACTTCTTGGAGAAAAAGCAAAAGGTGCTGGAATTAAGGAAGTCGCTGTTGTTGTAAAGGGTGTTGGTTCAGGTCGCGAATCAGCAATCAGAGCTTTCTCTTCATTTGGAGTAGAAGTTGTTTCAATTATAGACAGAACTCCTGTTCCACATAATGGTCCAAAGGCTCGTAAGCCTCGCCGTATTTAATTTTATAATATTATGAGTAGAATCACATGTAAAAGTTGTCGTCGTTTAGGAGAATCACTTTGTGGGCGTGAGAAGTGTGCTTATAAAAAGCGTCCATATGCCCCAGGTATTCTTGATAGTCAAAGAAAGCATAGATCAAGTACTTCTGAATACGGAGAACAATTGAAAGCAAAACAGAAGATGAAAATTTCTTATGGTTTAACAGAAAATCAATTCTCATCTTTTGTAAAAAAGATTATGCAAACAAAAGATTCTTCATCAGAAGCACTTTCTCCTTCTTTGAAAATTTATAATTCTCTAGAATCTCGTTTAGATAATATGGTTTTCCGTGCAGGTTTTGCAAGTGGAAGATCATTAGCAAGACAAATTGTTTCCCACGGACATATTACAGTGAACGGTCGTCGTTTAAATATCCCTTCACATAAAGTAAAAATTGGAGATGTTATTGCTATCCGTGAGGGTAGTAAGGCATTAAAAGTTTTTACTGGACTTAGTGAAAAATTAACAAATACAAAATCATCAAGTAACGTTCTTGCTGTTGATCCTACTAAACTTGAAGCAAAAGTTACAGGAACACCACGTGAAGTTGAGCCAATGTTCGACGTTCAGAAAGTTCTTGAGTTTTATAGTCGTTAATTATAGAACTGTGGATTAACACATACTTGCAAAATTTGCAAATATATAGTATCATTAAATAACTTTTATTAAGCGAGCTAACTAATTTAGACCAATTTTTATGTCTTCACAATCTATTATTTTACCATCAAAACCAAAAATTATTAAAGAAGATGGTGTTTTTGGTGTTTATGAAATAGACGGACTATATCCTGGATACGGACACACTCTTGGTAACTCACTTCGCCGTATTATTTTATCTTCAATCGAAGGAACAGCTATTACATCAGTTTCAATTGACGGTGTTAAGCATGAATTCTCTTCAGTAGATGGAATAAAAGAAGATGTTATTTCAATTATTCTTAATCTAAAAAAGATAAATTGGAAACTTCACTCAAATGAAGCACAGAAAGTAACATTACATGTTAAAGGTGCGAAAGTCGTAACAGCTAAAGATATCAAATGTCCTTCACAAGTAGAAGTTCTAAATGGTGATGAATATGTTCTTGAATCAACAGCAAAAAATGTTGATCTTTCAATCGAAATTACAATTGAAAAAGGTCTTGGCTATGTTCCTCGTGAAGAAATTCAAAAAGAAAAGGCTGACATTGGAACAATCGTTTTAGATGCATCATTTACACCTATTCGTCGCGCAAGTTACGAAGTAGAAAATATGCGTGTTGGTGACAGAACAGATCATAACCGTCTACGTATTTCTATTGAGACTGATGGGACTATAACTCCTCATGAAGCTCTTGAATCATCAATCAATACAATGATCAATCAATTACAATCTATTGTTGGATTTCGTGATAACTCAGTTGTAACAAATGCTCCAGTAAAAGAAATTGTTGCACCACAAGAAGAAGATCTAAGTGATGTTACAAAAATGAAAATCGAAGACATTACTCTTTCAACTAGAACATTAAATGCTCTTGTTTCAGCAGGAATAAGAACAACAGGTGGTCTTTCAAGAAAGACTGAGGAAGATTTACTAGCGCTTGATGGTCTTGGAGCAAAAGGAGTGGATGAAATAAAAATGGCTCTAGAAAATCTAGGACTTTCACTAAAATAATTATTCGTGTTATATTGTTAAACCTATGAAGCATCATAAATCATTCAGAAAATTCGGAAGAGAAAAAAACCAACGTAAGGCCTTTATTCGTGGTCTTATGATTAACCTCATTCGTCATGGAAAAATAGAAACAACTGAAGCTAGAGCAAAAGAAGTTCGTCCATTTGTGGAAAGACTTGTTACTATTGCGAAAGTTGATTCTGTTGCAAATCGTCGTTTGGTTGCGTCTCGTTTAATAAACCAAGAAGACGAAACAAAAAAGTTGTTCGCAGAATATGGACCAAAGTATAAAGATGTATCTGGTGGATATACTCGTGTCATAAAATTACCAACTCGTATTTCTGACGGAGCAGAAAAAGCTATTATTGAATTTGTATAAAGAAAACCATGACTCACATAATTGATGCCACAAACAGACCATTAGGAAGACTCGCTTCAGAAGTAGCGGCACTTCTTAATGCAAAAAATAGTGTTGACTTTGTAAAAAATCGTGTAGCAGATATATCTGTTAAAGTTATTAATGCTTCAAAGGTTAAAGTTACAGGAAATAAAATGAATGACTCAGTTCATAAGCATTACACTGGTTATCCAGGAGGATTAAGAGAGAAAAGTCTTGCTTATGTTGTGAAGAACAAAGGATTTTCAGAAATTATTAAGCATGCAGTTAATGGAATGCTTCCAAAGAATAAACTTCAAAGTATTCGTATGAAGAATTTAGTAATAGAAGAATAATATTTATATGACAACATCCACAGCAAACAGATATATTGAAGCCGTAGGTCGCAGAAAAACTGCAACTGCTCGTGTTCGTATAACACCAAGTACAAAAGCATCTTTTTTAGTTAATGATAAAGATGTAACAGAATATTTTGATACAAAAGATTTACAAGCAATTGCTCAAGAAGCTATTTCAAAGTCAGAAGTAGGAGAAAAGTTTGCTGTAACCGTTCATGTTGGTGGTGGAGGAATTCACGCACAAGCAGAAGCTATTCGTCACGGCCTATCAAGAACTCTTGTAGAAAGAAATGAAGAAGTTAAGAACACACTTAAGAAACTTGGTTTCCTAAAGCGTGACGCTCGTATGGTAGAAAGAAAGAAATTCGGTTTGAAGAAAGCTCGTAAGGCTCCAACTTGGTCAAAGCGTTAAAAATAAAATACCTCCGCATGGAGGTATTTTATTTTTCTTGACTTTCTTTTTCTATTAGTTTATAAATAATACACACTCGTTAATTGAGGTTTACCCTGTTAAATAATTTTTTGATACAATCAAAAAATTAAAATTTGAAGCGGGGGGTAATCTTCAAATTTTATTTAACAGGGTGAACTTTGAAATTATGAATGATAAAAATGAAAATGAAGACGAAATAATTAATAACACAGATCAAGGAGCGAAGAGCGAAGAAGACGTCCGTAGTCAGCAGACGAAGGACGCAAAACATACTGAAACGGAAGAAGCGACTGAGACAGATGATGTTGAATTCGAGGAATTAGACGAAGATGGTGAAGTGAGTGCAAAAAATACAATTAAAAAACTGCGTGAGAAATTAAAAAAAGCAGAAGGAGAAAAAAGAGAATATTTATTAGGTTGGCAAAGATCACAAGCAGACTATGCGAATCTAAAAAAAGAAACAGAATCTCGCAGATCAGCAGATATAAAACTTGCTAACAAAAGATTGATTGAGGATATTCTTCCAGTGCTTGATGCTTACACTATGGCTCGTGGCAACACAGTCGCTTGGGAAAAAGTAGAAAGTAATTGGAGAATTGGAATTGAGTATATTTTTAATCAATTAAATTCTGTCTTGGAAAATAATAATCTTAAATCTTTCGGAAACATTGGAGAAAAATTTGATCCAAGTCTTCACGAAAGTATAGAAATCATAAAGACTGACGACGATAAAAAAAATGATACAATAGAGAGTGTAATGACAAAGGGATATAAATTAGGTGACAGTATCCTCCGTCCAGCAAAAGTAAAAGTGTATCATCTTGATTAAATAATTTTAAAAAAGTATTTTTGAATTTAACTAATAACGAATAACTACTAACTAACAACTAATTTAAACTATGGCAAAAATAATCGGTATCGATCTAGGAACAACAAACAGTGCGGTTGCAATCATCGAAGGAGGACAACCAAAAATAATTGAAAACGTAGAAGGAAATCGTACAACTCCTTCTATTGTGAGTGTGAATAAAAACGGCGAACGTTCAGTTGGACAAATTGCAAAGCGTCAAGCTGTAACAAATCCAGAAAACACAGTTTATGGTGTGAAGCGTTTTATGGGTCACTCATTTTCTGATAAAGAAGTGCAAAACGACATTCCTCGTGTTGCTTACAAAATTAAAAAAGGAGATAACGACGGAGTTTTGATTTCACTTGGTGGAAAAGATTCTCGTCCAGAAGAAATCTCTGCAATGATCCTCCAAAAAATTAAAGCAGATGTAGAAGCAAAGCTTGGTGAGACAGTTACGCAAGCAATCATCACTGTGCCTGCATATTTTAATGACACACAAAGACAAGCAACAATCGC
>CAIQWN010000002.1 GCA_903875555.1 uncultured bacterium | reverse complement strand
GGTATCACTCAGTCAACGGTTCATTCAAATGGTGATTTTGCTATCGAACATCAACAAACAGAAATAGTCAAGATAAAAAAGATTGAAGATATTATTTTATTGTGTGGACTTATTTCAAAGAGAGGAGAATACAAAAGGGCAAGCAGTATTTATATTCAAATTCAAGGCAGGGATGTCTCACCAGAAGACTCGATGATGATTATGGACAATAATGATCGTAGGGTTATTGAGTATCAAATAAACCACCTTTTGGATAAAGAAAAATTAAAAGTCGGGAGGTTCTCTATCCCAATAAGTAAAACAAAAAACCCAGATGCAATTTTCGAAATAATAGAATTTGCGAGTCCGATGATTCTTATTAAATATGGAGTTATCGCTTCACCCCAAGCCTAGGCTTGGGGTTGTTTCTTTTTAATGTTAAAATATTACAATGAATTTAATTATTATATTTTTTGCAAAGTATTTTATTTTTGTAATCATTGTTGCGGTAGGGTTATATTTACTTTCTTTCTATGGACACACAAAACATTTTTATAAAAAATCTTTTGTGCTTTTTGGATCAGCTTTATTTTCTTGGATATTAGCTCATATTTTAAAAGATATAATCAAACATCCACGACCAGACGAAGCACTTGCGATGATTGGTGATGGAACATACAGTTTTCCATCAGGACACACTTCATTAATTACAACACTCGGATTTTTACTTTTAAAAGATTTACCAGCCGACAGACATAGGAGAATGATTGGATATACGGTTGTGGTGTTGGCATTCGTTGTTGGATTTGCACGCGTACTTGCAGGTGTTCATTTCTGGTATGACATCATTGGTGGATTTGTAACAGGTCTTATCGTTGCGATTCTTTTAGATAGAGTTATTAAGAAGTTATATTAAATAGTTTTCTTTTTCAACACCTCTATTTTTATTTGCATGTTAAACTTTGTATATCAATTTAGTATTTTTGTATTCAACTAAAAACTTGAAACTTGAAACTAAAAACTAGTCCCATGCGTCTCTCACACATCACAATCAGCGGTTTCAAATCATTTGCCAAGAAGGTGACTATTGATGTGACTCATAATGTGACAGGGGTTGTCGGTCCGAATGGTTCTGGAAAATCAAACGTTGCCGAAGCGATCCGTTTCGTTCTTGGTGAACAATCAATGAAGTCGATGCGTGGCAAGCTTGGTGCCGATTTAATTTTCAAAGGATCAGAAAAACTCGCGCCACTTTCTCGTGCGTCTGTGACAATGACAATCGACAACAAAGAAAAAGTAGAAAGCAATATGATAAGCCAAGATCTCGCGCCGTATCTTGCTTATGATTCCATTATTTTATCTCGCACAATTTATGCAGACGGCACAAGTGATTATACTTTGAATGGTGCAAAGGTTCGTCTTAGAGATGTTCAAGAACTTCTTGCATTCGCTGGTATTGGTTCATCTGCTCATACAATTATCTCGCAAGGTGAAGCTGACAAAATTTTGCTCGCAGATTTAAAAACAAGAAAAGAAGCGATAGAAGACGCACTCGGTCTTCGTGTTTATCATATTCGCCTAAACGAAAGTGAAAGAAAATTAGAAAGAACAAAAATTCATTTAAGAGAAGTTGAGTTGCTTAGAAAAGAAATCACACCACACTTGTCACATTTAAAAAGACAAGTAGAAAAAATCGAAAGTAAAGAAAAAGAAAGAAAGAATTTAGAAGAATTGCTTGGTGCATATTTGAAACGCGAAGAAGTTTCTTTAAATGAGATGAAGAAAAAGTTGGACGAAGTCGGAAGCGTGTCATCACTTCTTCTTATTGCTGATTCAATAAAAAAAGAATTAGAAATTGAATCCCACTCCGTGAGTACGCTTCGCGGGACAAGTGACGGTGAGGTAAATATTAATAAAGAGGAGATTAAGCAAAGAATTCATGGGCTTTCAATCACTCGCGACGAGATCACAAGAAATTTTGGACGACTAGAAGCCGAGAAAAATTTTTTGGAAAGAGAAATAAATAAATTATCTAGCGATGAAAAAGTCTCTGTTTCAAAAAGTGCTTTGATAAAAACAGGAAAGGATTTGAAATTTGATTTTGAAAATATAAACTCTGCAATTTCTTTTGGAAAATTAAGCGATGCCAAGACTTATGTGAATAGAGGACTAGAAACTTCTCATAGTTTCTTTGATGTTTATAAAAATGAAATAGATGAAAACAAAATTGATGAATTAAAAAATTCACTCACAACAATCTCAGAAAAAATAAAAAAAGAAGAAGAGGAAGAAAAGATTTTGAATGTAGAAATCAGAAATCTTCAAGACAAATTAAACAATGCCGAGATAAGCGCAAGGGTTATCATCGAAAACAAATACGAAAAAGAAAAGAAAATTATTTTACTTGAAGGAAAACTTCGCGAGTTTGAATCAACGATTGCTCTTCGCAAACAAGAAGAACAAGAATATAACATTCGCTTTGAAAGATTTGAATCGTTAATGAACGAAGGTGTGCTTATTGTTGGTAGGATTTTACTTTCATACAGAGAAGTTGCTATCAGTGAGACTTTGTCACAAATAAAAATGGAAGAGTTGCTTCGTGCGATAGACAAAAGTAAATTCAAAATCGAAGAAGCTGGTATTCCAAATCAGGTAGAGGTGATAGAAGAATATAAATCAGTGAATGAACGTGAAGAATATTTGAAAAAGGAATTAGATGATATAAAAAATACCGAAGATAAATTAAACGATCTTATAAAAGATTTAAAAAATTCTCTCGAAACAAAATTCGAAAGTGGTGTGAAGGAAATTTCTGATCTTTTTACAAAATATTTCGAAGAAGTATTCAGAGGTGGTAAGGCGTCGCTTTCGATTGTACCGATTATAAAGACAGACGAAGAAGGAAATGAAATAAAAGAAACCGGCGTCGATATCGATGTGTCTCTTCCAACAAAAAAGGTGAAAGAAATTTCTATGTTTTCAGGAGGTGAGAGAGCGCTTGTTTCTATTGCTTTACTTTTTGCAATGTCTTCACTTCTTCCTCCGCCATTTATGGTTCTTGATGAGACCGACGCGCCACTTGATGAAGCCAATGCGCAAAAGTATGGAGCAATGCTCGCACGTCTTGCTACAAAAAGTAAATTACTTGTGATTACCCACAACAGAGAAACAATGAATCACTGCGAGATGCTTTACGGTGTGACTCTCGGCGCGGAAGGATGTAGTAAATTGTTGTCGATTAATTTGGGAGAGAAATAGTGTTAATATGTAAATATTTTAATATTTTTACGAAGAGATAACTATTAATGTTATAATGATTATGTAAATATATGCAAATAATTCAAACAGAAAATAAATTATACATAAATACATCAGAAAACAATATTTCTAAAAGTGTAAAAACTGAAATTATATTAGGTGATTGTTTAGAGGCTCTAAAAAAAATAGCAGACAATTCAATAGATTTAATTATAACTTCCCCTCCTTATTCTGATCAAAGAAGTTCAACTTACGGCGGCGTTAAAGCAGATAAGTATGTTGAGTGGTTTTTACCTATCACAGCAGAACTTTTGCGAGTATTAAAACCTACCGGAACTTTTATTTTAAACATAAAAGAAAAAGTCTCGGAAGGGGAAAGACATACTTATATTTTAGAATTAATTTTAGAAATGCGTAAACAAGGATGGTTATGGACAGAAGAATTCATTTGGCATAAAAAAAATTGTTATCCTGGTAAATGGCCAAATCGTTTTCGTGATGCATGGGAACGCCTTTTACAGTTCAATAAAGATAAAAAATTTAATATGTATCAAGAGAGCGTTATGGTGCCTACTGGTGATTGGGCAAAGACGAGACTTAAAAATTTAAGTGAGACAGATAAAATTAGAGATAATTCTAGTGTTGGAAGTGGTTTTGGAAAAAACATTTCAAATTGGATAGGTAGAGATATGGCTTACCCTAGTAATGTTTTACATTTAGCAACCGAAAGTGGGAATAAAAAGCATAGTGCTGCCTACCCAAAAGAACTTCCTCGGTGGTTTATTAAATTATTTACTCAGCCCGGAGATTTAGTTCTTGATCCATTTCTAGGCTCAGGAACAACTAGTGTGGTTTCTAAAGAAATGGCACGTAGTAGTATAGGTATTGAGATTTTGGATGAATATTATAAAATTGCTAAAGAAAATATTGATAATGTGCAAGATACATTACCATTATTTTAAAAAATATGACAAAAATAAATTATACAAAAATAAACAATTTTATTTCATCGGATGTGATGAAGCCTTTCTATGAAAAAAGATTAGAAAAACTTACTGAATTAAATTTAAATACAATACTAAAAAGAAAGAATCCATATTTGTTTAAAGCAAAAAATATTGAAACGAGTGGTGAATTTGTTAAGTATATTTTGGATGCGTATCTTTCTTCACAAGAAGAAACAATGTTTGGTAATTTGCTTGAAAAACTTGCTATTTTTGTATGTCAGCAAACTTTTGGTGGTAAAAAAGCAACCGAAGGAATACTAAAAAGTGTAGACTTAGAATTTGAAAGAGAAAAGAAGTATTACATCGTTGGAATTAAATCTGGTATTTATTGGGGGAACAAAGATCAGAAAGATAAAATGATGCAGAATTTTAAAAAAGCAAAAGATATTTTAAAGAAAAATGGAATTAAAAAAGAAATTATTGCTGTTAATGGTTGTATATATGGTAAAGATAACAAACCACTCAAAGAGCAAAAAGATAAGGAACAAAATTATTATAAAATATGTGGTCAAGAATTTTGGGAACTAATCTCAGGTGATGAAAATCTTTACAAACAAATAATATTACCGTTGGACAAAGAAGCAAAGAAAAGAAGTGAGTATTTTAAAGAAATATATGCTGGTAAAAGTAATGAAATGATTAAACAATTTTCTGAAGGATTTTTGACGAAAAAAGGACAGATTGATTGGGAAAAAATGATAGATTTTGTATCTAAAAAATAGAGTCGCTTTAAAAAATATTTGGGTTTATTCTTTATCCATAATCCCTCATTCTTTATTCTTCTTTATTTATGTTATTATGTTTTTTATGCAAGACTCAAGAATTTATATAGGAACAATTAATATTAATACGAAAAGAGATGGGTTTGTCCGTGTTGTGGAACTCGACAAAGAGGGAGATATTTTTATTGACCACAGTCATTTAAATACAGCGCTTCAAGGCGACACAGTAGAAGTTGAATTACTTGGAAAGAAGGAAGGAAAGAATGGTGAGATGCAACTTTTTGGAAAAATAACAAACATTGTTGAAAGAGGAAGAAAAGGTTACGCGGGAACTATCGAACACGAGCACGGTATTTATTTTCTTGTTCCACAAGATAAAAAAATGTATACCGATATTCTAATTCCAGAAGATGGATTGAACGGCGCAGAGAATGGAATGAAAGTTATTGTTTCAATTATTGATTGGACTGATCACAAAAAATCTCCGATCGGGGAAGTTATAACTGTCCTTGGTATGCCTGGCGAGAATAATGCTGAAATGCTTGCGTATGCTCTTGAAAGAGGTTTCTCTGACAAACACACAGATGAAGTAAACAAAGAAGCAAACGAAATAAAAGCACGCGGAATAAGTGAAGATGATAAAAAAGGTAGAAAAGATTTTCGTAACACTCCAACATTCACAATCGATCCAATCGATGCGAAAGATTTTGACGATGCAATCTCATTTAAAAAATTAGAAAATGGTCATTATGAAATTGGTGTGCACATTGCTGATGTTTCTTATTATGTTAAACCAACTTCAGCTCTTGATGAAGAGGCGATTGCTCGTCAGACATCTGTTTATTTAGTTGATAGATGTATTCCAATGCTTCCAGAAGTTTTATCTAATGATTTATGTTCGCTTGTGCAAGGGCAAGATCGTCTTGTGATGTCTGCTGTTCTTGAAATTGATGACAAAGGAGAAATTTTTAGCGAGTGGTATGGGAGATCTGTGATTAATTCTCATCGTCGTTATACATATGAAGACGCACAGAAAACTTTGGACGAAAAAGTTGGGGATTTTTATGAAGAGCTTGATTTGTTAAATAAATTAGCGAAAGTTTTACATAAACAAAGATTTGATAATGGCGCGCTTTATCTAGAAACAGAAGAAGTTAAATTTAAACTTGATGAAAATGGTGTGCCTGTTGATGTTTATATAAAAACTCGTGGTGATACTCATAAACTTGTCGAAGAGTATATGCTTCTTGCAAATGAAAAGGTGAGTGAATACATAACAAAGGAACAGGAAAAGGTACAAGGTGAAGGAAAGTCGATTTGTGTTTATCGTGTTCACGATAATCCAGACCCAGATAGAATGCACAACCTTGATTTGTATATTCGCTCACTCGGATACAAGGTTCGTTTTATGGACGGACTTATTCCAACACAAGATTTGAATGATTTATTAATGAAAATGGAAGGTAAACCAGAAAAAGATTTACTACAAGTTCATATTACTCGTTCAATGGCAAAGGCGGCATATTCTACAAAAAATATCGGACACTATGGTCTAGCGTTTAAATTCTATTCTCACTTTACTTCACCGATTCGTCGTTATCCAGACGTGCTTACTCATCGTTTACTTGAAAGGGTAATTGATAAAGATTTTCCAAAAGAAGAAGAGCGTGGCTATTTTAATGCGATGTGTTTGCAGGCTTCTCGTCGCGAGAAAGAGGCGAGTGACGCTGAACGTGGAAGTATAAAATATAAACAAGTTGAGTATATGTCTGTTCGTGTAGGCGAGGAATTCGTTGGAACAGTCTCAGGGGTTTCTGATTGGGGTATTTATGTTGAAGAAAAGAAAAGTAAATGTGAGGGAATGGTTAAGATTCGCGATTTAGGTGATGATTTCTATGTTTACGATCAAAAGAATATGAGAGTGTTCGGAGAAAAGACTGGAACTGAATGGAAAATTGGAACCAAAGTTCAAATAAAAGTGAAAAGTGCCAACTTAGACTTGCGTGTGATTGATTATGAATTAGTTTAGGGGTATACTTAATTTGCTTGGGTAGGTTTCTTTCTGCACAGGCTGAAGGTTTCGTTGCTACATTTTGGGGCGCGCTTGGCTAGTTCAAGTTAGCGCCCCACTTTTCTTTTTAGAAAATATATGTTAGAATTGCATCTATGTTAAAAATTAGATTACAAAGAGTTGGAAGAAAGAATGATCCTCATTTTCGTCTTGTTGTTGCAGAGCATACACTGAAAACAAAGACTACAAAATTTAATGAAATTTTAGGTAATTATGATGTGAAAGGAGGTAACTTTACTGCGAAGGCTGATCGTGTTAATCATTGGATAAAAATGGGGGCACAAGTTTCTCCAACAGTAAACAATCTTCTAATTTCAAAGAAAATAATTGAAGGAAAGAAAATAAATGTTCTTTCAAAGAAAAGTCCTACAACAAAGAAGAAAGACGCTCCAAAGAAGAAATAATAACTAGTTATCCTGTGTATAACTCTCCGTTACTATTTTAATTTCCTGCTAAACTGTAAAGATATAAATAAAAATAAAAATATGAAAGATCAAGAATTTGTTGAATACATTGTCCTTGCATTAGTAGATAATCCAGATAAGGTATCCGTAGCAAGAAGGGTAGACGAGATGGGTGTTTTAATTACACTCGATGTTGATCCAGCAGATATGGGTAAGGTTATTGGGCGTGAAGGAGCAACAGCGAAAGCGATCAGAACTCTTCTTCGTGTTGTTGGTATGAAGAATAACGCGAGAGTTAATTTGAAAATCAACGAACCAGAAGGAGGAACTTCAAATGTTGGTGGAGCAAATATAAAATATGTGAATGGCGGAGCGTATGATACGGCGGATGTGGATGCGGTTCTGAACGATTTGAAAAACATTTAAATTAATTTCATCTACTTTTTGTCCTCGTCTACTGACTCGGACATCTTCGTTGCTCTTCGCTTCCTCGAGCTACGAAATTTTTCTCCCGCGAAGTACTACTCGTACATCTTGGTCAAAAAATTTCTATACTCCTAGTATCTAAAACTAATTTAAATGTTTTTACTGAATATTTAGTCTCGAGTGTCATTCCTGTGAAGACAGGAATCCAGTGTTTGTGTTTCTGAATTTAAATATATAAAAACAAAAATCGCAGTAAACAAATCTGCGATTTTTGTTTTCCTGCGATGTGAATTTAGTGGTGACAAATATTGTATGTTCCATGGAACCATAGCACTATGTTAATTATTGCACCAAGTATCCAAATGGAATACATCACGTACGTAACCTGCGAATTCTTTCCGTAAATACAATCTTGATTATTACTTCTTGTCATGGCAATCTCCCATTTTTGATTGGAATGTTAAGATTTTTGAAATATACTATAAATATGCTAGTATGTCAATTATGCGTTTTCATATAATTACAATTTTTCCAAATATGTTCGATTCGTATTTCAACGAGTCAATTATTTCTCGTGCGATAGAAAATAAATTAATTGAAGTGAGTACTTATGCACTTCGTGAATATACCATTGATAAACATCGTCGCGTCGATGGTCGTCCTTATGGTGGCGGTCCTGGAATGGTGATGTGGGTAGATCCGATTCTTAATTGCGTGGATGCAATTAAGAAGAATAAAGGATTAAGGATGAAGAATAAAGTTGATACAAGAAAATTCAAAATTGTAATTTTAAGTCCTGGTGGTAAAATGTTTACTAATACGCTAGCGAAGAATACAGCAAAAAAATATACTGACGTTATCTTCATCTGTGGTCGCTATGAAGGAATAGATTCTCGTGTGAAAAAGATTTTGAAAGCTGAAGAATGGTCTATTGGTGATTATGTTTTAACAGGCGGTGAGCTTCCTACTATGGTTTGTATCGATACAATTTCTCGCCAAATTAAAGGTGTGCTTAATGATGAGAATTCACTCGAAGAAACTCGAACTGCAAGTCACGAGATATACGCTCGCCCAGAAATTTACGAATATGCAGGCAAAAAATATCGAGTGCCAAAAGTTTTGTTGTCTGGAAATCATAAACTAATAGACGAGTATCGTGCGAAGAAAGAAAATAAGATAGGAAAGAAATAAGTTATTAGTTAGTCGTTATTCGTTCTTAGTTTTATGCGAATAATGACTAACTTCCTAACGAATAACGAAACCATGTATATAAAACTCCGCGTTCTAACAGAAAGCAAAAAAGAAGAAATAGAAAAAATAAATGAGGACACCTTACGTGTTTATGTAAAGGAACCTGCCGAGATGAATATGGCAAACAACAAGATTTTAGAATTGATGAGAAAGTATTTTAATACAAACAATATTCGTCTTGTTAGTGGTCATCATTCTCCATCAAAAATAATTTCAGTGGATTAAATTTATAACTTTTGTTAATTAGACAAAAGTTTACTTTCAGGTAGTATTAGTATAAATGGACTTTATGGGAGAACAGCATGTTTGATAAAATTTTAATCTTAGCGGGTAAACGAAAGAAGAAAGAGGTTTCAGTAAAAATTAGTGAAGATGAAAACAAAATACTTCGCTGTGTTAATGAATCTGGTGTTTTTGAGTCCGAAATAATGGAAAAGTACTCAAGACTTTATCCAAATAGAATACTTATCGCAGGAGAAAAAGTAATCAAAAGGAGGATTGACATTCCAGAAACAGTCGCTTCATTAGTTGAAAAAGGCTGTTTGCTTGAAACGAAAGAGGTTAGAGCAAATGAAAAAGTTAGTGTTTTTTATCTAACACACCTCGGTCGTGAATTAATCAGTAAATGAAAGAGATAAGGCGCTGTTCAGAAATGGATGGCGCTGGTTTGTTTTTATTACGGCCACATAAATTTGGCTGGATAAAATTTCACTATTAGACTCAGGTGAAATTTTAAATTGAAAAATAAAACGAAATGAGATAAGATTGAGAATGTTATTAAGCCGTTGTAGCTCAGTTGGTAGAGCACGTCATTGGTAATGACGAGGTCAGCAGTTCAATCCTGCTCATCGGCTCAGAATATCAGAGTAGACAAGATGTGTTTCCATGTTAAAATAAATAAATATGAAAAAAATATTATTTGTTTTATTATCAATTGTTTTAACAACTTTTTCTTTTAGTAATGCTTTAACTTTAGATAGATATTTAAAGAAGGGTATGTCTGGAGAAGACGTTAAGGCTTTACAAGAAATATTAGTAAAGAGTGATACTGGTTTTGATAAAAGTTCTGTGACCGGATATTATGGTCAAGCTACTTCTGAGGCTGTTGCTAGTTTACAAAGTAAATATAGTATTGATCCAGTTGGTTATGTTGGACCAAAAACAATTAGAGTTATAAAAGTTTTGAGTGAAATAAATCAAACAGCTCAACCAAATAAAACAAATAACACAACACAAATATCACAATCAAATAATATTGCTAATAAAAATGTAGCCACAGTAACAACTATAAATACAAATAATAATAATTTATCTATAAATTCTGTACTTACCAATAATACAAACACTACAACTGTTATAAATAAAACAAATAATAAACAACCAGAAATAAGAACAAAATCTAAAGAATATAACAAAGTTTTTAATGAGAATAAAGATATAAAGACAGGTTTTGTTAAGCCGAGTTTTGCTACTTCTACAAACGGGACCACAAGAGTTATTGTTCGTTACAAAAATACACCAACAGTAGATGATGAAAATAAAGTTGTTTCTGTGAAAGGTGGTAAGAAAAAAGTTTATAATTTGGTTCCAATAATTTCTGCTGAAGTTGCTGATACTGATATTGATAAAATTTCTACAGACCCAAATGTTATTTCTATTGAAAAAGATGAACCAATAAAACTTAACTCCGATTTGGAATATGCAAATACTTGGGGTGTGACAAATACAGGCGTAAAGACAGTTCATCTTGCTGGTGTTACAGGAAATGGTGTTAAGGTTGCTATTTTAGATACTGGTGTTGATTATAATCATATAGATATTAGTTCAAATTATGTTAGAGGTTTTAATTTTGTTAATGGCACAGTAGACCCAATGGATGATAATGGACATGGAACACACATAGCTGGAACAGTTGCTGCACTTAGTAATAGTGTTGGTGTTATAGGTGAAGCACCAGATGCTAAAATTTATGCATTAAAAGTTTTAGATGCAACAGGTGCTGGTTATTCAAGTAGTGTTATTTCTGCACTTGATTGGGCGGTGGCTAATGGTATACAAGTTGTGAATTTAAGTTTTGGTACAGCTACTTATCCAGGAACAGCAATGGAGGATGCATTTATAAATGCAGAAGCAAAAGGTCTTGTGGTTGTAGCATCTGCTGGAAACTCTGGAACTTGTGCTGGGGATACTGATACAGTAATGTATCCAGCAAGATTTAGTACTGTTATTTCTGTTGGTGCAACTGATTCTAATAATGCTCATGCTTGTTTTTCTTCTTCTGGCCCAAATGTTGAACTGTCAGCACCTGGTGTGAATATTAATTCTATAAAATTAGGTGGGGGTGACACACTTTATTCTGGTACTTCTATGGCAGCACCTCATGTTACTGGTATAGCAGCAGATATTATTTCAGCAGGAGTCACAGATCTAAATGGAAACGGAAGAACTAATGATGAGGTTCGTGATATTTTAGATAAAACAGCTCTTGATTTAGGTACAACTGGTCGTGATAATATTTTTGGTTTTGGTTTAGCTAAAGTAGATAGCGCTATTGCATATTTAAATTCCTTAACACCAGTAGTGGTTACTCCAATTGTTACAACCACACCAGTAATAGCAACAACTACTCCAATAATTACACCGATAATAGCAACAACAACCCCAGTAATTGTACCAATAGTAGCAACAACTACACCTATAATTACTCCAATTGCTACAACCACTCCAAAAATTACACCGATAGTAACACCACCAACACCTGTTGTTTCTCCTGTCGCCACAACAACTCCTATAACTCAACCAATAGTTTCTCCTGTTAAAACGAACCCGATTGTATTACCGCCGGTCATATCTATTCCAAAAACATCAGATCAAGATGTAGACAGACAAAGAATAGAAAATGAATTAGAAAATATAAAAAAGGGAGTATGGGGAGATTACAAAAGAGAAATAAATAGTAATTCAAATAATTCAAACAGAAGTGAAGCATCAAAAGGTGGGTCTGGTAAAAAAGGCAGATAATCTTCCATAATAAAAAATTTACAATTAAAAGAAGTTATAATAACTTCTTTTAAGCCGGGATAGCTCAGTTGGTAGAGCATCTCACTCGTAACGAGAAGGTCGGCAGTTCGATTCTGCCTCTCGGCTCCAGTGAACATAGTGAACGTGAGTCGGTGAAGAAACAGTTCAAGAAAATTATTAACTTTTGCTTTTTATTTATAGTGTTATAATTAATTTATGATAAAAAAATATTGGCCACACTTTTTGTTTATTGTCTATTTAATAGAATTTATTTATTGTGCTATTTATCCTATAAGTTTAGATGTTTGGCTTGATAAAAATCTAATTGCAGGAATTATTGTTTTATTTTTTGTAATATTGTATGTGTTCAAGATTCGTTTTTCAAATATTTCTTATACGTTAGCAATTCTTTTCCCTATTGTAAGTACCTTAGGTGGTTATTTGGGTTTTGGTGACAACAGTATAAATGTTTTTAATAATATCGTAAGTATCGGTAGTGATGTTTTTGAAAAACTAGGACATTTCTTTTTTGGTTTTTATGCATATCCTTCTATTGAATTATTATTAAAAACAAATAAAATAAATAGTAAATGGCTGGCATCTTTTATAGTTATTGGCATTATTGGTTTTATAACTATGGATTATGAAATGATTGAAATTTTTGATGCGATTAAAACTGGTGCTGTAGATGTTACGACGATTACTACTTCTAAATTTGGAATTCTCTATATACAAAAAGATATCTTCACTGGAACAATAGGCGCGATAGTGTCTTCTGTTATTTATTTGTTTATAAATAGAAAAAAGAATTAAAAATAAAATAAGAATATCATGACAGAGATCGATAGAGAGATTGCAGAGTTAGAGGCACAAATGAATGAAACTTATTTTTGGGATAATAAAGAGAAAGCTCAAGAGGTCATCAAAAAAATAAAAGAATTAAAAGATAAAAGAGATGGTGTGTCGTCACTTGATAAAGGAAACGCAATACTTTCTATTCTTGCTGGTGCTGGTGGTGATGATAGTGAAGACTTCGCACGAATGCTTATGGAGATGTATTCGGCATATTTTGCGCGTCAAAATTTGAGTTATCAAGTTCTTCATTCAAATACAAATGATCATAATGGTTACAGAAATATAACTGTGGAAGTGAGTGGGAAAAATGCTTATGGAAATTTAAAAAATGAATCTGGTGTTCATCGTCTTGTGCGCATATCTCCGTTTAATGCGAATGCAAAACGACATACTTCTTTTGCGATGGTAGAAATTCTTCCAATAATTCCGCAAACAGAGATGAAAGAAATTAATCCTGATGAAATAAAAATAGAATTTTCAAAATCTGGTGGTCCAGGGGGACAGAATGTGAATAAGAGAGAAACCGCAGTGCGTATCGTTCATATTCCGACAAACATCGCTGTGCATATTGCAACAGAAAGAAATCAAGAACAAAACAAACAAAAAGCACTTGAAATTTTACAAGCAAAACTTTTTAAGATTGAAGAAGAAAAAAGAAAAGCCGAAGTCGAGGGAAGACAAATAAGTAAGACAACAGAAATCGAATGGGGAAATCAAATTCGTTCATACGTTCTTCATCCGTATAAAATGGTAAAAGATCATAGAACAGATGTAGAGACGAGTGATGTGGAAGGGGTTTTGGAGAAAGGGGAAATTGAGGAATTTATTGAAGCAGAAAAAAGTTTGTAAAATCGTTATTCGTTAGTCGTATTCCGTATTGTCATCCTCGCGAAAGCGGGGATCCAGTGTTTGTATTTTGGATTAACTAATAACTTCCTAACGAATAACTACTAACTTTTCTGATTTCCCCACATATTTCCATTCTTCCGCTAGACAAAAAATACTGTAATCATGTTATAATATTTCTATGATTTACTTTGATCGTGTTAGTAAAAAATATGGTTCAGATTCTACAGTTTTAGAAAATATTTCTTTAACTATTAATCAAGGAGAGCTTGTTTCTATTGTTGGACATTCTGGTGCAGGAAAAACTACTTTAGTTAAATTACTTTTGGCAGAAGAGTTTCCTACAGATGGAACAGTTTCTTTCCATTCAGATGATATTTCTAAATTGAAGGAAAGAGAGAAAACAAATTATCGTCGTAAGGTGGGTGTTGTCTTTCAAGATTTTCGTTTGCTTCCAAATAAAACTGCTTACGAAAATATTGCTTTCGCAATGGAAGCAGCTGGAAAGCATGATGATGAAATAAGAGAAGATGTTCCCCATGTTCTCGAGCTTGTTGATTTGAAAGATAAACATGGGCACTTTCCACATCAACTTTCTGGTGGTGAACAACAACGTGTTGCGATTGCTCGTGCTATTGTGAACCGTCCAGAAGTTATTATTGCTGACGAACCAACTGGAAATTTAGATCCACTCAATACTTACGACATTGTTCAAATTTTGAAAAAGATAAATGATCTTGGGACGACTGTTATTTTAACAACTCATAATAAAGGTGTGGTAGATAGTTTGGGTCGTCGTGTGGTTACTATGGAAAATGGTAAAATTATTCGCGATCAAAAGAATGGTAAATTTTCAATGTAATTATTTATGAAGTCATCACTACCAAAAAGAATATTTCAAGCGGGGTTGCTAGGTTTTTATAGAAACAGAACAGTGTCACTTTCGTCGGTAATGATTTTGACAATTACACTTTTTATACTTACAGCTTTTTATTTTTTCCGTGCGATATTTGATTATACTTTAGTTGAGATAAGAGATAAGGTTGATGTGCGTATTTATTTTACAGGTGATGCGACCGAGGATCAGATGAATGATGTGAAAGCGAAATTACTTGGTCTTCCTGAGGTTAAATCAGTTGTTTTTACTTCGAGAAATCAAGCGTATGCTGATTTTAAAGATAGACATGCAAACGATCAATTAACACTTCAAGCACTAGACGAATTAGGTGATAATCCTTTCGGGGCATCGCTCGCTGTTCAAGCGAAAGATACTTCTCAATACGAAAGAATTGCTGAATCACTATCAACCAACTCTTCTTTGCTTGGTTCATCACAATCAGCGATCGATAAAATAAATTATTTTCAATTAAAAGACAGTATTGATAAATTAAATAGCATTATTGGTTGGGTAAACACAGTTGGATTTTGGATTTCTATGATATTTATTGCGATGAGTTGCATGATTGTTTATAACACTATACGTTTAGCGATTTTCGTTTATCGCGATGAGATTTCAATTATGAAATTAGTTGGTGCGTCTAACTGGTTTATTCGTGGACCATTCATTATTGAATCGATGCTTTATGGTATTACCGCCACTGTTTTAACTTTAATTATTTCTTATCCGATAACAATGTGGATTTCTAAGAAAACAGTTTTCTTCTTCGAGGGAATGAATTTGCATAGTTATTATTTACAACATTTCTTCTCACTCGCAGGATTACTTTTGTTATCAAGTATAGTTTTGTCAGGGGTGTCTGCGTTTTTCGCGGTTCGAAAGTATTTGAAAGTCTAGGAAAATAATGAGTTTGTAATCAAATGATTATATTTTTTGGATAGTATATGGAACGTAGTTAAGTATTAAGGGGTATACAAATAAAAAAAGAAAGGAAGCTGTCGGTATACAACAACTTCCTACAAACGCGGAACAGCTAGATAAATATTTCGAGCTTTAAAACCAACTCTTATATCTTCAAGTCTTGATATTTCAATATTTCCACCGTCATCAAAAACCGAAATATATAAACCAAAACCAATATAAATAGCTGCGTGATGAAAATATGTATCGTAATCCATAAAGAAAATAACATCACCAACCTCTCTCCATGTTTTTAGCGGTTTTAATTCCCAAAATAGATTAAGGTCACGTTTTTTATGTTTGGGAAGGTTACAGAAAGAGCTAGCAAGAGAATAACAATCAAAACCAGGTTTTCTTTTTAGATCTCTATTATTTAAGAAATCAACAATGACCTTTTTAAGTCTAGGGGTTATTTCTATGCGAAAACTAAAACCACAAATCTTGAAGAAGAAATCTACATTTTCTACTACATAAAACATTGGATAATTACTTAATTCGCGTTTCCAAAAATTTGTTATTGCAAACACTTTTAAAACGTTAAAGATGCACCCATCAATAGTAACAATTCGTTGTTTGTTAGAACAAATAAAAAGTTTGAGCATTTCAAAACCTCTAAAAGTTAATGATTCGTTCTTTACTCTAGCATTTATTTTAAGTTTGTAAAGTAAAAACAAGAATATGAGTGTCGCTGAAGGCGACACTCATATATGTAATCAAACGTTGTATTAGTTTAACGTTCGTTGTCTCCTTTAATTATTGCAAGATATTTCAAAGTGAACTCGTGAACTTTTTCATCGTTAGAAAATGGGTTGTCTAATCCGACAAAAATTCTCCACGCGCTAACCTCGGCTGTTCTTTGTAAATCCGGACTGCGTACTTTAAATCCCCCAGAATTTTCACACTCCAAAAGATTTTTTGAGTACCCATTGTACTTGCGATGTTTTTCCATTTCTTGAATTTCGGTGTTGTTATGATCGTAAAAAGACCGACCACACTTGGCACACTTGCCGTGATACTTACAACGAGAATCGACTGTCTTATTCATAAAGAACTCCTAAAATTTTTTGCTTACCTATTACTCTATCAATTTTATTAATTACTTTCAACTAGTATTTTGTTATACTGCATTTATAAACTACCAACGAATAACGACTAACTATAAACTAACTCATGACTCAATCTGAAGCTCTCTCAATTCTCAAACTTGGTCACACAACTTTTTTAACTGGTCCTGCTGGGTCTGGTAAATCATACGTGCTTCGCGAGTATGTAACATATTTAAGAAAACATAATATAAAATATGCAGTAACTGCTTCGACTGGTATCGCCTCAACTCATATCAATGGTACAACAATTCATTCTTGGAGTGGAATTGGAATAAGAGATAGAATTACAAAATATGATCTTGACGCACTCGAAGAAAAAGCAAATCTTTACAAGAGATATAACGAAAATAAAGTCGTTATCATCGATGAGATTTCTATGCTCTCGGCAAATTTTCTCGATATGTTCGATAAAGTTTGTAAACATATGAGAAGAAACGAGGAACCTTTCGGTGGAATGCAAATTATTTTTTGTGGAGACTTTTTCCAACTTCCACCGATTAATCGCGAGAGTGAAAATATTTCCTATGCTTATGAATCTACTTCTTGGGCAGAAGCAAAACCAGTCGTTTGTTATTTAACAGAACAACATCGTCAAAAAAATGATGTGCTTACAGATATTCTTTTTCAAATTAGAGAAAACAAGGTTGATGAATTCGTTTGGGAGCATTTGGAAAGTAGGAAAAGCGATGGAGATGTGATTTTGGATAAAGATATTTTAAAACTTTATACTCATAATGTTGATGTTGATAAAATAAACCATGAACAATATTCAAAATTGGACAGCGAGGAAAGAATTTATGAAATGATTACCAAAGGTAAGGCAAATTTAGTTGAATCATTAAAGAAAAATTGTCTTGCAGAAGAAGTTTTAAAATTAAAAATTGGATCAAAGGTTATTTGTATCAAAAATGACATCGAAAGAAAATTTGTGAATGGATCAATGGGAACTATTATTGAATTTGAAAGTGATGATATGCCAGTTGTGGAATTAAAAGATGGTAAAAGGGTAAAAATAAAATCTGATAGTTGGAAAATTGAAGAAGATGGAAAAGTAAAAGCCGAGTTGCAACAACTTCCACTTAAACTTGCTTGGGCAATCACGATACACAAGTCGCAAGGAATGACACTTGATGAGGCAGAGATTGACTTGTCACGCGCTTTTTCTTTTGGAATGGGATATGTCGCTCTTTCGCGTCTTCGTTCTATATCAGGGCTTTATTTGAAGGGTGTGCATAGCAATGCTTTTGCTGTTTCAGAAAGTGTCGCCAAGGAAGATTTGAATTTTCAAAAGAAAAGTATCAAGGCGGTTGATGCTATTAAAAAATATTCTGAGAAAGAATTAGAAATAAAATGGAATAAATTTATTTTGGACTGCGATGGAAGTGTGAAAGAGTTGGAAGTTGATGAAGCAGAAGAAATTGAAGACAAAAAACCAACGATAATTTTAACCAAAGAATTAATTTTAGAAAAAAAGAATATCGAAGAAATTGCCGAGATAAGAAATTTGAAATCAAAAACAATTACTGATCATATTGAAGATTTAATGGAGAAAAAGTTGATTGAAAAAAGTGATATTGAATATTTAATGCCAGCGAAAAAAGACATAGATAAAATCAGAAAAACTTTTAAAGAACTAGAAACAGAAAAACTAACACCAGTTTTTGAAAAACTAAAAGGGGAATATGATTTCGAAACATTAAAGATGGTGAGGTTGGTTAAGTAGTCAGCCATCTAACGGCTTGACATAGTGTATTATTCTGTGTTATTATATAAGAGGTTTAGTTGCCTAGCTATTCTGGATTATACGAGGAGGAAGCTCTTATTTTTTTAGGTCAGAAACCTACACGAATGCCCGAGAAGGCCGTAATCCCAAAAGGTAAAGTTGTTGTTTGAAAAAAGGAGTACCAAATAATGAGTAATCAACAAAATGAAAAAGATTCCTCTATTGATGATCTACTGGTAGATTTGCCAGGGTCAATGGTTCGAATTTACGGAGAATATAGCGGAATATTCCTCGTAGAGGTTAACGATGAATACAAAGCAGAGAAAGAAGTAGAAGTAAAATTTCGCCAGAAAGAGGCTTTGGCTATTTTTATTTCGTTTGTCGTAGTTGTATGTCTTTTGGGTATTGCTGGTTATTTTGCCCCAAAGGGTAGAGTGGCCACAGTAGATGAACAACTTCAAGCTGCGAAATTATTGGTAGCCGCACTTGTGGTAGCTTTCATTCCTATGCTTAACCTTGTGTTTGGTTACACAGAAAAAAAAGTGAAAGCATCAAAGGTGAGACTAAAAGAGAAAAGTCTAATCCTTAATGAGTTCAGGAAATCAGTAGAAACACTGAACCCTTTCAATATTGACTACGGTTTGGAAGTAATTCATCGTGGGATTGTAAATCTCATGGTAAAAATGCTAAACGCACAAGATGATCTTTCTAAAGCAAGGCAAAATTTAGCCGTTTCTACGGACAATCTTCTTTTGTACTGTCAAGCGGAGGTAGAGGGTCAGACTAAATTTTATTCGGCGTTAGATAATGCTGAAAAGTTTGGTATGGTTTTCGATCAAAGCAGGTTACACGCTGATGCCAAAAAAGAAATGGCCAAAATAGAGAAAGTTTAGAGGAGTCCTTCCTCAAAAAAATTCCAGACAAATCTGGTGGCCCTCGCTTTTGCGATGGGCTTTTTTAATTTGCATTATTCCTTAAAAAGGAATAGGATAAAAGTATATGAAGGTAATATTAAGAAATAGATTGTTTCTTATATCAACCATTCTAGTTCTAATGGTGTCTTTAGATATATCATTAAATGTCTCCATTTTAAAACAAAAAAATTTAATAACTAAAGTATTAGCTCAGACTACTGAAAATATTGAAAAACCAAAACCTTTATTCAAATATATTGAAATAACAGAGGGTTGCGATCACTCATTTAGAGATGGATGTGTAAATGTTCGTTCTGGTCCTGGTAAAGATTATAAAATTGTTTCCAGATTACGTAACAGAACAGTTCTTAAAGTTGATAGTGTAGAAACACGAAATGGTGAAGATTGGTACAAAATATCTTTTGATGAGTGGTTGCGTTATCCAGACAGAATAACAGAAGATTGGTATGTTTCAGCAGATGTCAGTAATTTATTTTATAATGAAGGAACTGTTGAGTTAAATAAAAAGACTTTTGTTCAAAATAATAAACATATTGTAATTTCTCTTTCAGAACAAACCTTGTATGCCTATGATGGTGATTATTTATTTATGAAAGAAAAAGTCTCTACTGGTGTAAAGGATACAGAAACGCCAACAGGTAACTTTATTATTTATAGAAAAACACCAAGTAGATATATGCAAGGACCAATACCAGGGGCGACAGAAAAAGAATATGATACCCCTGGGGTTCCGTGGGATTTGTATTTTACAAAAGATGGTGCAGTGATACATGGAGCTTTTTGGCATAATAATTTTGGAAAAGTTTTCTCCAATGGTTGCGTAAATCTCCCACCAGAAAAAGCAAAAATACTTTATGCTTGGGCCGATGTCGGTGTGCCAGTTATAGTAAATGAATAATTTTTGGATTTTTTTCAAGTGTGATAGTATTGATTAATGCTCTTTTTGTGAGGTAATTATATATGTTAACTGAACCCGTAATTGTAACTTGGGGTCGCATGTTCGTAAGTGTTTATGGTATAGATGAGTATGAGGCAACTCTTAAAAAGGCTTTCACTGGAGGGAAACAGAATGGCTTTATAACATTAGAAAGTAATGTTTATAGTGATGTTCGCAGTCAAATCTTTTTGTTTGCGTGTGCTGCTTATTCACTTGATCATGGATTAATAGAACACAACAGAAGTGTGGGTTGTGGTCAAATTGAAATTTATTCTTTTGTTCTTACAGATTTCGGAAAGGAGGTTTTGTTTTCAGAAGAAGTTGGTTAACAGTAAAAAGACAAGCCGAGACGCAGGACGCGCTCGGCTTTGTTTGTTTGTGATGAGGGATCACTTGAGAATGACAGTAGGATGCGGATTAAAACAACAACAGTTTTTCTCATAAGTTATCAACTCAGTTAGTCTGTGGTGTGCTTCACCAAGTTTTGCCCTGAGAGAGTGTACTTTTGAATAGGTTGTTGCATGTGCGATTTTAAAATGATCCATTATTTCCTGAAACGTTACTATCTTACCTTCTCTGTGCATAATGAAGCAAAACAGGTCAGTCAGTTCATTGGATAATGAAAAATTGTATTCAAGGAAACACACATTGGAACGACGTGCAGTTAGTGAATTAATCGTTACGGTATACTTTTTTGATTTGCTTGATATAGTTTTTACATTACTGTCACCGTTAACTGGTTTTCTCTTACTTAAACTTTTTTTGGTTTGAGTTTTCCTCAGATACAAAAAAAGTTCCCTTCTAAAAGATATTTTGTATTGCTCAACAGATTTTTTAAGGGATTCAGAAACCATTGCATCGATTTCCTCTCTTGGAATTTCAGAGGTTGATTCTTTCGTTATTGCTACCATTCTAATGGCTGCAGAAGTTACCAATGATTCATCAAAAGTACCAAGTTGTACGTTAAGTGCTTCTTTTGGTGGTGGTTTTGGAAAAGTTGGTGCCTTAACTGTTGATTCAGATACTGGTTTTTTTGGAGAATGAATCATTTCCATTATTGCATCAACATTACCTTCGGCTATATCTACAATACGATTACGAGCAGGAGTGCTTCTCGTTACTTGTTGAATTGGTTGCCTGTTAGGAATAATTCTCGGTTGAACAATAGAAGGTGTAACGACTTTTGGTCTTTGACTTAAAGGTGTATCTCTCGGAGGATCTCGTCTTACAGTCGGAACTGGTAAGGTAAGGTCATTTTGAGAAACCGATGTTTCGCCAGCTTTTAGAAAATCCAATCCATGTGTCAGTGAGATGATACTAGGATTAGGATTTCTTATGTTGTCATATCTTCCACTCATCACAATGTCTCCTTGTATTTATATTCTAAGGTGCAAAATGTAAACATTTCGCAGGAAAGTTACTTTCGACTAGTCTACGTTTTTAGATGTTTACGGTCAAGAATTGCGAAATTATTTTTGTGTGTTGTTGAAATTTTAAAATAGTAAATAATTTCGTGCTATAATTTCTTTCAATGAAGCGATCTTATTTTTTTAGAAAAATATCTAATTACTCAAATATACAAATATCTTCAGGGATTCGTTTTTATCTTAATATACTTGTGCCAGCGATTATTATTTTAGGAACATTATTAATTCTTCGTACTCTTGGTGAGTTTCCTGGTCTTGAGTATAGTGAAAAAGATATACATACAGTGGTTACTGCGACTTTAGTTACTTTTTCTCGTTTGATTATAGCTTATGTACT
>CAIQWN010000001.1 GCA_903875555.1 uncultured bacterium | reverse complement strand
TAAAAAATAATTTAAATAAAGCGTGCCTACGGCACGCTTTATTTATCCCCAACATTTATAATTCAATTTATATAAATCAGTAACTTAGTTGTTATACTTTAAGCATATGCAAAAAGACTACTTTGGTAAATCATTATTAATAGTTACACTAGCCACAGTAGGTGCAACATATCTGTATGCTTGGACAGGGGCACAAAGTAATCCTCCGACTGGAAATATTAGTTTACCAATAAACTCAAGTGTATTACCACAAACAAAATCAGGAGATTTTACACTAGGTGCTGGGACAAAACTTACTGCTCCGTCATTTTGTATTGGTGCTAGTTGTATAACTTCTTGGCCAACACCTGTTGTAAATAATAATACCTATCCTCAGACAGCGGGGGATAATATGGGAGATCAAGTTGCACGCGGAGCTCTAAATATGAATGGTAACTGGTTTTATTCTGGTCATTTTTATCATACGTCTGGTTATTATTTTTATCTTCCTGGACCATATAGTCCTTGGTATGGTGCTTCATCACCAGGTGATGGTAAGGTTCTTACGAGTGATCCAGGTGGGTATGCGTATTGGAAGACGCCGACAATTCCACAAGGTACTCCTTCTGGAGAAGTTTCTTTTTTCAATCTTTCAAGTTGTCCTTCAGGTTGGTTACCGGCAGATGGGACAAGTGCCTCCCCAGATTTACGTGGAGAGTTTATCCGCGGTCTTGATAATGGAAAGGGTCTTGATTCAGGGCGTGTTCTCGGAAGTACACAAGTAGATAGTTTAAAAGACCATGAGCATATTAAAAATACTTATTATACAGCCGTTGGAACTACTGGTGGTGCTGTTGGTATAGTAAATGGTTCTTGGGCTTCAAGTGGGTCAACACAATTTAACTCAGGTTTTATCAGGGGGGTTGACGGAGGCATAACGGAAACTCGTCCAAAAAATGTGGCATTACTTGCTTGTGTTAAATCATAATTATAAAGTTTATACACAATTTTTTCTCTAGTAAAAATTTTTACATGATAAACTAAAAATATTATGTATACATATTTAATTTTAGAAATTATTGCGTGGATAGCTGGCTTTGTTGCGATTGTTGTTTTTCTTGAACATATCTTAAAGAAAAAATCTGTTAAAACTTTTTTTAAACGCAAGTGGGTACACATACCTCTTATTGTTTTAATTATTTCAATAGTTGGGGCGATTCTTGCCAATAGAACTTATACACCAAATTTTGCTATGCCACCATTTATGCATTCAATGGCACCAGGGAAAATGGCACCAACACTTCCAATTGTAAATATAATTAAATTTCTTTTAGATCGTGATGATTTTGAGAGAGTAAAAGATATCGGACAAGATCCAAATAATGTCCCAGCGCCAATAACAAGAAAAGAAAACGCTGAAGTGAAATTACATATCACAGCAAAAGAAGTGATAAGTGAAGTTGCTCCAGATATATATTTTAATTTTTGGACATTTGAAGGAAAAGTCCCTGGGCCTATGCTTCGTGTTATGGAAGGAGATACAATTTTACTTTCTTTTTCAAACGACAAAACAAGTTTGCATAGTCATAGTATAGATTTACATGCTGTGAGTGGTCCAGGGGGAGGTGCGAAAATTTTGAGTTCAGCACCAGGAGAAACAAAAACTTTAAAATGGAAGGCAATTAATCCAGGACTTTATATTTATCATTGTGCTTTTCCAAATGTAAGTACACACAATTCACATGGACAATATGGACTTATCTTGGTTGAACCAAAAGAAGGTCTTTCTAAAGTAGATAAAGAATTTTATATTGTTCAAGGAGAACTTTACACAGAAGGGGAAACAGGAAAGAGGGGTCTTCAAGTTTTTGATTCAAATGCTTTGATTGACGGACATCCAAATTATGTAACCTTCAATGGAAAAATTGAAAGTACTCCTCGTTTGCATGCGAAAGTCGGAGAGAAGATTCGTATTTTTGTTGGTAATGGCGGAGTTAATTTAATATCATCTTTCCATGTTATTGGTGCGATCTTTGATAAAGTGAACCCAGAAGGATCAATAGGAAAAGATTCTACTGTGTTCAAGAATGTTCAGACAACAGCGGTGCTTCCTGGTGGATCAGCAATTGTAGAATTTACACCTCGTGAACCTGGACAGTATCTTTTAGTAGATCATGCTCTTTCCAGAATGAATCTTGGTGCATGGGCAGTGCTTGATGTGACAGGTGATGTAAATGAGGATGTGTATTCGGAAGTGCCTAATCCAAGTGTTTTGGAAAATAGTGTTACAAAAATAAAAGAAACTGCAACCACAACAAAAAAAGTTAAATCAACAAGTTCAAAAACAAAAGCAATGGAGGGAATGTAGTGGTTCTAACCACTCCTTGAATCTCTTTTTGAATTGTGTTAATATTGGAAAACTATGAAAGCAGACATTCACCCAACATATTTTGATAAAGCGATAGCCACTTGTGCTTGCGGAGCTAAATTTACTGTCGGATCAACACAAGAAAAGATAGATGTAGAAATCTGTAAACTTTGTCATCCTTTTTATACAGGGCTGGATAAAGTACTAGATGGAGCAGGTAGAGTAGATAAGTTCAAGAAGCGTGTGGCTGGTGCTAAGAAATAATAAACTAGATATTAGACTTTAGGTATTAGATGTTAGATAATACAATAATGGCATCTTATAAAGAATTAATTGTTTGGCAAAAATCATATCAGTTAACATTATTGATTTATAAAGCTAGTAAAAATTTTCCTAAAGAAGAAACTTTTAATCTTGTGTCACAGATACGAAGATCTGCTTTGTCTTTGCCTTCAAACATTGCTGAGGGAAATTATAGGGGTAGTAAAAAAGAACATTTACAATTTTTGAGAATATCTTTTGCATCAGGTGCTGAACTCGAGACTCAATTACTTTTGTCAAAAGATTTAAAATATATTGAAGAAAAAGAATATAATGTTATATACTCTCTTTTATCAGAGGTTATGAAAATTTTAAATGCAATGATCAAGAATTTATCTTCTAAAGTCTAACGTCTAAAAACTAACATCTATCCCTATGAATATTGATGATTTCAAAAACAACCCTCGCACAACATACCTCGCTCAAGAATACGAGCGTCTTGCTCGTGAAGAAGAAGATGCAACAGTTATGTCTAATGATCCAGAAATGAAAGAAATTGTTGCAGAAGAAATAAAAAATCTCAGAATTCAAAGAGATGCGCTTTGGAAACAAATGGAAGATATTGCCACAGTTGCTCAAGAACAAGAATCAAAACCAAAAACAATGATACTAGAAATTTCTGCTGGTGCTGGAGGGGACGAGTCTACTTTGTTCGCTGCGGAACTTGCCGGTGCGTATGCTTTCTATTGTGAAAAACATAAAATAGGTTTTGAAAAAGTGGACGATTCACAAAGTGATGTCGGCGGATACAAATCAGTATCATTTTCTATTACAGGTAAAGATGCTTGGGATACTTTTAAATATGAGACGGGTGTTCATCGTGTGCAAAGAATTCCTGATACAGAAAAAAACGGTCGTGTGCATACTTCAACTATTACTGTTTCCGTTATGCCGATTCGCGAAGTGAAGAAGGTTAATATTCCACTGTCAGATGTTGAGTTTGAAACTTCTCGTTCTGGTGGAGCAGGTGGACAAAATGTGAACAAAGTAGAAACAGCGGTGCGTATAATTCACAAACCAACTGGTATTGCTATTCGTTGTACTATCGAACGTTCTCAATTAAAAAACAAAGAACGCGCAATGCAAATGCTTCAAGCCAAGCTTGATCAATTAGAAGAAGAAAAGGAACAATTAAATAATCGTGAAGGAAAGAGGTCTCAGGTTGGAACGGGTGACAGATCAGAAAAGATTAGAACATATAATTTCCCGCAAGACAGAGTAACAGATCACAGAATAAAACAATCATGGCATGGACTTCCAAAAATTATGGAAGGGAATCTGGAACCAATTTTTGAAGCTTTGAATAATTTCACAGGCGAGTTTGGAAGTGATGAGGAGGAATAAAAAAGGTATAAATTAGCTGTGAATTTTAAGTAATTAATAACCGAAAGATTAAATGGTTATACTTAAGAAAATGAAAGTATAAAAAAATTGTACTTTTTAATACTTTGATGTATACTAGTATAATTAACTATACTTACAAATGTCAAAATTTATTCAATCAAAAGAAATATTTGAAATTGATCTTAAAAGAGTCTTGGGTAATGTTACAATTCTTAAACTTCTTGAAGACGCATCTAGGTATATAGGTGAAATAAACAACATTGTGTCTAATGTTTTAGAATTTGATTTTATTATATCCGCTTTAAAAAACATAGAGTCACTTAATAGTGCTCGTATTGAAGGTACTACAGGAAATCTGAAAGATTTATATATGGAAGATGCTCTTGATTTTGAAAAGAAAAAAAGACTTAAGTTGTTCAGTGCTATAAATTATAAAATAGCTATGGGCGAAGTAGAATCTATAATTAGTGGACATAAAAAAGTAGATCTTAGTTTGATCAGACATTTACATAAAATTCTTACAGAAAATGATCCAGCAACAAAAGGTTTGCCAGGAAGTTTTAGAAAAAATGAAGTTATGATTCAAAATAGTAAATTAGGTGATTTTTATCCTGCACATCCAACAAAAGTAGATGAGTTTATGGATGAATTAATTAAACAAGTAGAACAAAGAAAAGATTACCCGTCTTTACTGCAGACAGCAATAACTCACTATCAGTTCGAAGCCGTCCACCCTTTTGAAGATGGAAACGGAAGGACTGGTAGATTGTTAATCGTTGCTAATTTACTGATAAATAAAACTCTAGAATCAGGAGTATTAAACCTTAGTCAGTATTTTGATGCTAACCGTGAAAAATATATTGCTTCATTAAGGTCTGTAAGTGATAAACAGAATTATGAAGAGTGGTTTATTTTTTTCTTAAAGGCAATCATTGAACAATCAAAACATAATATTGAACTGATTAATAGTTTAAGGGTAATGAAAGAAAAAAATGAAATAAAGATAAATGAAAATGCACACTCTCCAGCAGCGTTGCAGATACTTAATCATTCCTTAAACGAACTATATATAACAAGTACAAGCGCCATAGATTTTCTTAAAAAGAAAGGATTAAAAGGTGATTTAAAACAAATGGCAAGAAATAATATAAAAAAACTTGAGGAGCTTGGTATTTTGGAAAAGGATGATAAAAAATCTGGAAGATTAGAGATGTATGCTCACGTTGAATTAAAGAAAAAACTTACAAGTAAGGAATAATTTGTTACTTTAAAATTCCTTCCCAAAAAAGTTTTTTTATGTTAGATTATATCCATTACATCCAATCGGGCAAATCGGGATTTGGACACCTGAGCATATCTTTCGAGCATAGCGGACGCGTGTAAACTTACACAACAGAGAAAGAATAATGTGGCACGAGCAAATGTTTATTAATAATTTTACTAGTAATTAGCCAATAGGGTTTAGGGTATAGATGAAAATTTGCGAAGCAAATTTTCATCGCAACTAAACTATTGGCTATACTCTAGTGGCTAACAACTAAAAAGTATGTCAAACATAACAATCGAAGACCTAAGTAATGCAGGTTTACAATACGGCTTTTCAAGAACAAGACGTCACTCATCAATGAAGCCATTCGTTTCTGGAAACAGTAATGGAGTGGATCAAATTGATCTTGAAAAAACACAAAAGCAATTAACAGAAGCCCTAAGTTTCTTGAAAGCAGTTCAAGGAGCAGGCAAACAAATTCTTTTTGTTTCTACAAAACCAGAAGTTAGACAAATGATTAAAGAAGCAGCGCTTTCACTTAATATGCCTTTCGTTGCAGAAAGATTTATTGGTGGATCAATCACAAACTTTCCTCAAATGAAAAAGCGTGTAGATAAATTACATGATTTATTAGGTAAAAAAGAAAAAGGTGAACTTTCTGTTTATACAAAAAAAGAACAACTTTTAATCCAAAGAGATATTGATAGATTAGATAGAGATTTCGGTGGTGTTTCAAATATGAATAATTTACCAGCGGCTATTGTAATCATCGACCCTCGTCATGAGGCTATTTGTATTAAAGAAGCTGTACATGCACACATTCCTGTTGTTGCTCTTCTTAACACAGATTGTAATTTGAAAGATATTGAATATCCGATTGTTGGAAACGATGGATCAGTTCAATCAGTTAAGTTTATTCTGAATACCATTAAGGATGTATTGAAGGCGTAATTTGTATTCGGGTGTCATACCTGCGAAGACAGGCCGTCCACAGGTGCACGCCAATTATCGGCGAGCTATCCAGTGTTTGAATTTGTATTACTTTAAAAACTTTATGAACCTTATAAACTTTTAACTAAAAAATTATGGATTTAATAAAAAAACTTCGTGAAGAAACAGGATTATCATTTGCTCAAATTAAAAAAGCATTAGATGAAGCAAATGGCGATGAACAAAAAGCAAAAGAAATATTAGCGTCACTCGCAGGAGCTTCTGCAGAAAAGAAAGCTGATCGTGAATTGGGTGCTGGAGTTATTTCATCATACATACATTCATCAGGAACAATGGGTGTGCTTGTACAACTTGGTTGCGAGACAGACTTCGTTGCAAAGAATGAAGAATTCAAATCTCTCGCTTATGATATTGCAATGCATATCGCAGCGATGGGTCCAACATCTATAAATAATGAAGATGGAGCAGGCGAAGAAACAGCATTACTTAAGCAATCATTCGTAAAAGATGGATCAATTACAGTTGAAGAAAGATTGGCTCAAGCTATTCAAAAATTTGGTGAAAATACAAAAGTTGTTCGCTTTACTCGCTATACAATTTAATTTGTTATAATTAAACAATGTTTATTATTTCTTTAATCATTTGTGGTCTTATTTCTCTTTTTGCTGGAGTTTTTATTTTGATATGGCAAAATTTTAAAATCACAAGAGGTTTAATTATTGTTGATGAAAATTATGATGGAAGCAAACAAGTTGGTGAAGCTGTGCATATTATTCTAAGAATCGCCTTCAAAAGAAGTCTTCATTTTAGAAGATTTTTAATTCAATATATTCTTCATTTCTTTGTGAGGGTGTTATCTTTGTTTGATAGATTATCATTTTATTTATATGCTAAGTCTCGTAATAGTTTTGTTAAGACTGCGGTTAAGAATAGAGGAACAGTGCCACACTTTTGGAATCATTTAAAAGTTTATAAACAAGAAATGGATCGCGAGAAGGAGAGTAAGGAATAAAAAAGCAAAAACTCGACTAGTGTCGAGTTTTTGCTTTTTAGACACTTTTATTGTAGTATAGAAAAACTAGTTTACTAGTATATAAGTCATTACTGAAAATAAACACGATTTGGAGTACCGACGACTTACGGGAAAGACCAAAACGTTAATCACTAAAATAATAACATGCGTAGAAAAGTTAAAAATAGAAACATTGTTGGACCAGACACTCTTTATGGTTCAGAAAAAGTTGGTAAGTTTATCAACTATGTGATGGTGGGTGGAAAGAAAACTATAGCACAAGAAATTGTTTATGGTGCTTTTGATATTATTAAAGATAAATTAAAAGTAGAAGATCCATTAGAAACTTTCAATATGGCATTGCAAAATGCAGGACCTGTAACAGAAGTTCGTTCACGTCGTATCGGTGGAGCAAACTATCAAGTTCCTCGTGAGGTTCGTGAAGAAAGACGTTTCTTACTTGCTTTCCGTTGGATTATCGATGCAGCAAATGCAAAGAAAGGAAAAGCTATGAGATTTAAATTAGCTGATGAATTAATTGCAGCTTCAAACAATGAAGGAACAGCGGTGAAGAAGAAGGAAGATACACACAGAATGGCTGAGGCTAACAAAGCCTTCGCTCATTTCGCCTGGTAATTTTAAAACAAAAATTGAGGATATCTCAAATTATATAAAGTTGAAAGTTAAAAATACAAAAAAGCAACCCAAAGGGTTGCTTTTTTGTATGGTATTATTAATATAATATGAAAAAATATTTTGTAACTTTAATATTGATTAGCACTTTTACTTTTTCATTAGCACAATCCATTACGAGTATTGTTCCTGATCAAAGTTCTTGTGTAAATATTATTTATAATTTAAATACCGGATCAAAAGATATAAAGACAGGAGGGAATGTAACTATTCTTCAAAAGTTTTTATTTCAAAATAATTATTTAAAATCTAATCCAAATGGTTTTTTTGGAACAGCAACAAAAAAAGCAGTCAAAGATTTTCAATCAGCTAACGGAATAAAAATTCAAGGCAATGTTGGTCCAGCTACAAAATTAAAAATTAAAGAAATAAGTTGTGGAAATTTGAGTAATCTAAATAATAATTCAACAACTACAAAAAAGGTGTCTGTTGTTGGTGATGGTATTCCACGTATAGATAAATTTGCTTGTGATTCAGCAAATATTAATTGTGTTATTTATGGAATTAATTTTCATTCAACATTAAATCAAGTAAGTATAAATAATATAACAAAAATTTTTTCTTCAAATGATGGAACCTCTATTAGTTTTAAAATAACAGATTTTGGAAACCCACAAAATGGTTCTTATACAGTTAAAGTTAAGCACCCAGAAAAAGGAACAAGTAATAACTTTACATTTAAAATTGATTCAGTTTATTCGAAATTAATAGCAACAGCAACAGTGCTTTCACCAAATGGCGGAGAAAATTTTAAATTAAATGGAAATTATTCAATAAAATTAAATATTCCAACAAATCAAAAATATTCAATAGTTTATTATTTACTTCCAGAAAACATAACCGCTTCAAGTTCTTTAAATCCAAAATTTGACAGTGATGTTGGTGGTTATTTAGCAGGTGAATATACAACTGAGAAAAACATTTCTCCTGTTATTATAAAAGATGTCGTGCCAACAGATATTCCAATAGGAAATTATAAAATTAAAGCTTATTTAAATGAGGCTGGTAATTTTTCAACAAAAGTTCCATTGTCTTATGACGAAAGTGATAATGTTTTTAATGTTGCTTCATCAACATTAGTTAGTTTTTCAAAAAATTTAGATTTTGTTAATCAGGTTATTGCTCCAAATACAAAAAATGTAAAAATAGGATCATTTACAATATCTTCTAGTTCAACAGAAGATATTCATATTAAATCAATCAGTATTTTTCCAAAAGTTTCTGGCTATCCAATTACAAATGTAACAAATCTTTTTATAAAAGATGATCAGGCGGTTTTAGGAACACCAGTAAACAATCTTGGTTATTGGAAAGAAACTTTTTCTTTTCCTGAAATAACAATATCATCAAACAATACAAAAACTTTTAATGTTTATGCTGATATTGGTGGAGAAATGATTGGTGATATTATGGTCAATGCGGGAATTACTTATGATGAAAATGTTTCAGGTGTTAGAAACATTAGTGAATTAAATGATGATAGTATAAAAACAACAACAGTTCAGGTTGAAAAGAAAGAATTAACAACAGTTTTTTCTGGTGATGATAATGTTTTTGTTGCTAGTGATAGTACAGGTAAAAAATGGACAGTGAATTATAAAGATGCTACATATTACGAAACATGGATTAGTAACAATGAAGTAGCTTCTCGTACAAGTGATTTCAGTGTTTGGTTAAGATTACAAAAAGATAACTATGCTTTTAGTGATAACGGTTCAGGTGTTGCTGTACAGATGAAAATAGTTGGTATTATGGATGAGTTTGGAATTTTCCATGCATCTAAAATTGAAAAAAGTATTTAATGTCAGTGATAGTTATGTGTTATTATTAATTTAATATGAAAAAAATAAAAACAATTGCTTTTATTTCTGTTCTCATGTTTGGAATGACAACCCTAGTGTTTGCTTCATGGTGGAATCCTTTCACTTGGGGTTTTTTTAAGAAAAATATAAATGTTGAGCAACAAGTAGAACAACAAAAACAAAACGTAGAAGCGACATCAACTTCAGACACAACAATAAACTCAACAACTTCTTTAAATTTAATTGTGGATGGGAAAGATTTACAACAATCAACACCAGCAACTCCTGTTTGTAATTCAGAACAAGAATTAGTTGATGGTGTATGTAAATCTATATATATTTCATATCTTTGTCCTAATGGAAAAACTATACAAATTATTGGAATGACTTCACCAGAAGTTAGAGATAGTGAATGTTCTAAGGTTACGGGGACACGTTCGGCAATTAGGGTTTTTAGTCCAAATGGTGGAGAAGGTTTTGTATTAAGACAATCACCACAAAATAAAACAAGTATACCAATAACTGTGGATTTCCCATCTGATAAAAAATATTCTGTGTCTTATTATTTGATACCACAAAAAGGTGAAACAAAAGATACTTCCGTTGTTGGTGGTGCTTTGTTTGATTCAGCTATTGGAGGTTATAAAATAGCCTCTTTTGCTGGAGCTATTGTTGCTGATACAAAAATTGGAGTAACAATGCCAGATGTTCAAATCTCTAAGTATTTACCATCAGGAAATTATAAACTTAGAGCATATCTTTTTGATTATTCAGAAAATTTAAATAATCCTCCAGTTTCAAATGCGTTGTCTTATGATGAAAGCGATAAGTCTTTCAACGTTGTTTCGAATGGAATAAATACAAAAATAATTCCTTTTACAAAAACTGAAAGTTTTACAACTAAATCTGTTTCTCTTAATACAAAAAATGCAAAAATTGGATCATTTACATTGAGTGCTGGAAAAGAAGCAGTTTTGGTTGAAAAAGTTTTGGTTGGATTAAATGTTTCAGGATATGATATAAAAAATATTAGTAATCTTACATTAAGAAGTGGTGGAATTATTTTAGGATCTCCTATAACTAATCCGAAATCAGATGATATTGGAAAAAATATTTTTACTTTTAAGTCTGTGGGTATACAAGAAAATGATTCACGAATATTTGATGTTTATGCTGATGTTGGTAGTGCAACTTCTGGATCAGTAATATCAAATATGGATATTTATTATACTGGAGTAGCGAGTACTATAACTAGAATTGTATCAGTAACTGGAAATGCAATATCGTCAATTTTTGCAGGTCTTGCTATTCCAACAGCAGTATCATTACCAAAATCTCAATTAGTGATTGGTGGTTCAGTTTTTGATATAGCAACATTTAAATTAAAAACATCAGTTGATGGTACTGTTGCTACGGTTCGTGAACTTACTTTTTCTGTTATAAATAAAGAAGCAATAGAAAGTATTACTGTAAACAGAATAACTGCTCGGGTTGTAGATGGACAAGCTGTAATTTCTGGTTTAAATATTCCTATAAACTCAAGCGGAACAGATGTGTCTGTATCGGTTAAGTTTGCCAAATTTAAGGACTCTGGTGGAATACTTACATCAAGTATTTCTGATGCTGGTATAGTACTTAAAAAAGTTGAAGCTGTATCAGGATCTGGTTATGTTATTACAGATACGACTTTGGTCAAATCAAATAACATGACGATAATTGGTTCTAGACCGACAGTAACAGTTAGTTCTGGTGATAAAGAAAATTTAACTCTTGGTTATGAAAATAAAATAGGGGAAGTTACTGTCATGGCTGGAGTAGATGGTGATGTAGCAATTAAATCTATATCGTTTGATGTGTCATCAAACGGAATGGTGTGGTCAAATTTTGAATCAGTAAGAATCGCTGAAGGAACAACTACGATTAGAGACTCGTTTGTTAGTGGGCAAACTGTATTGGTTGCAAATTTTGTGAATCCATACATAATTCCTGCGGATAGACCAAGAACACTATCATTATACGCCGTTGTTCGTGGAGATCCATCACAAAATACTATCACTTCTGTAACATCAAAACTCACATCAGCCGAGACATTTAAATGGATGGATATAATTGGTGGTCAAAAGCAATATAATGGATCTGAAATTTTGAATTTTCCAACAAATTCGTACACAATCAAGAGTAATGCAACAACCACAGCTTTGTAAATAATTAAATAGTTCTTTACTTATTACGTAATTAATGTGATTGCTAGTTTCTTCTTTTTTTGGTATCATGGATTGACTGCAAAAGCGGTTTTTTATTTTTCTATTTTATATAATAAAAAGAGAAAAGTAACGATTTTGCGAAGCAAAATCGTTTTACTGAATTAAACTACAAAATCGCGCTTAACTGACGGTTGCGCGATGCGATTCCGCAGAATCGACTATTAACCATTAACTATCAACTAAATTTATGGCACGTGATTATCCATTAAACAAAACAAGAAACTTTGGAGTTATTGCTCACATTGACGCCGGTAAGACAACTACAACAGAAAGAATTCTTTTCTATACTGGTGTATCTCACAAAATTGGTGAAGTTCACGAAGGGGACACAGTCATGGATTGGATGGAACAAGAACGTGAAAGAGGTATTACTATTACCTCTGCTGCGACAACCGCTTTCTGGAATCCGACATATATGTCAAAGGAAGATGTTTCAAAGAAATGTCGTTTTAATATTATCGACACCCCTGGACACATTGACTTTACTATTGAAGTAAAGCGTTCACTTCGCGTGCTTGACGGTGCTGTTGTGGTTTTTGATGGTGTAGCTGGTGTGGAACCTCAATCAGAAACAAACTGGAGATACGCAACAGAAGGAAATGTTCCTCGTATTTGTTTTATAAATAAATTAGATAGAATGGGTGCGAATTTTGATAAAGCTTTTAATTCTATTTTAGAGCGTCTTTCAAAGAAAGCTGTGCGTATGCAAATGCCGATTGGAGCAGAAGAAAATTTCAGTGGAATTATTGATCTTCTTATAATGAAAGAAGTAAAGTTCGAAGGAGATAAGGGTAAAGACATTGGTTTTACAGAAATCCCAGCAGAATTTTTGGAAGAAGCCAAGAAACGTCGTGCGGAAATGATCGAAAGAATTGTTGAGACTGATGAAAAGATGATGACAGATTATCTTGAAGGTAAAGAATTTACAATAGAACAACTAAAAGCAACAATTCGTAAAGCCACAATAAACAATGAATTATTCCCAGTATTTTGTGGATCAGCTTTGAAAAATAAAGGTGTTCAACTTGTGCTTGATGCTGTTATTGATTATCTTCCATCACCGCTTGATATTCCAGCACCAAAAGGAATTAATCCAAACACAGGGGAAGCAATGGAAGTCGAAGTTTCTGACACTGCTCCACTTTCTGCTCTTGCTTTCAAATTACAATCAGATCCATTCGTAGGACAACTTACATTCATTCGTGTGTACTCAGGAACACTTGAATCAGGAAGTTATATTTATAACGCTACAAAAAATAAAAAGGAACGCGTGGGACGTATTCTTCGTATGCATGCAAACGACAGAGAAGAAGTGAAGACTGTTTATGCTGGAGAAATTGCTGCTGCTGTTGGACTTAAAGATACCGTAACATCAGATACTATTTGTAATGAAGATCACCCAGTTATTCTTGAAAGAATTGTTATTCCAGAATCTGTGATCTCTATGCGTGTTGAACCAAAGACAAAAGCTGACCAAGAAAAAATGGGTATGGCACTTTCAAGACTTGGTATTGAAGACCCAACATTCCGTGTATCATCAGACCCAGAAACACTAGAAACAATTATTTCAGGTATGGGAGAATTACATCTTGAAATTATTGTGGATCGTATGAAGCGTGAGTTTAATGTGGAAGCTAATACAGGTAAACCACAAGTGGCTTATAAAGAAACAATTCTTGGATCTTCATCTGGTGAAGGTAAACATATTAAACAATCAGGAGGTCGTGGACAATACGGTCATGTGAAAATTAATATTCGTCCAATTGATTATTCTGTTGCGACTGAAGATTTACCAAAGAACACAAAGAGATATGATAACTTTGAATTCATAAATGCAACTAAAGGTGGATCAATTCCTCAAGAATTTATACCAGCTGTAGAAAAAGGTTTACGTGAAGCGATGGATAGAGGAACTCTTGCTGGGTTCAAGATGGTAGATATTTCTTGTGAAGTTTATGATGGATCATTCCACGAAGTAGACTCATCAGAAATCGCTTTCAAACTTGCTGCAAGTATGGCTCTTCAAGACGCCGTTGCCAAAGCTAAGCCTGTTATTCTAGAGCCGATTATGAAGGTGGAGGTTGTGACCCCAGATAAATTCTATGGTGATATTACTGGTAATCTTTCATCAAAACGTGGACAAATCGAAGGAATGGACGAAAGAGGAATGGATAAAGTTATCAAAGCCCTTGTTCCACTTTCTGAAATGTTCGGATACGCAACATCTCTTCGTTCAATGACAGAAGGACGTGCGACATTTACAATGGAATTCGGTAAGTATGATGTGGTTCCGTCAAACATCGCCAAAGACATCGCCGAAAACAAGAAATAAAGATTCACTCGATTTTAAATTTTAAATACACGGATATTTTTCTACTGAAAAATTCCTATGCTCGCCTCGCCAGGCTCCGCAATGTATTTAAAATTCAAAAATCTCGTTCACAAGTTTGGTCAAATTAATAAGAGCGACCCCCTATGGGGTCGCTCTTATTAATTTGTGGATTAAACTTATACACTTAATAAAATAGTAATTAGAATCGTATCATTATATACTTAGAGTAATATTATTTATGCAAAAATTTTTTAGATTTTTTATTTTTTTTTCTATTTTTAGTTTTTCTTTTGTACAAGCGTTAGGAGACACATCTACAGTGGCTAGTAATACTTCTACTCAGTGTGTGCCAGTTTATTTATCTAAAAATCTTTCCAAAGGACAATCAGACATCACACTTAATGGAGACATTTTTCTATTGCAAACATTTTTGAACGATAAAGGATTTTTTCAGTTAGAACCACAACAATACGCAACTTTTGGAAAAATAACTTTAGGTTCAGTAATTGATTTTCAAAAACAAAAATATTCTAATGTTTCTGCAAATGAAATAGATAGTAATTTAGTACCTTCTGCTTCCGATAGACAAACCTTGGCTAATAATAATTTTGTTTTAGATCCAGCAACAGGGAATGTTTTTAATTTAACTAGAGCAAAAATAGAGTATGTATCTTGTCATACTAACACTTCGTTGTCAGTATCAAATAATACTTCTCAAACACAACAAATATCTACAGACACTTCAATAACAAACAGTTCATTAAATCAAACAACTTCAAATAGTGCTCAAAATGTTTTTTCCTCTTCACAATCGTATTGTACAATTGAAGTAGATAAAAGTACTTGCACAATACCATTTACTTGGAATATTAATAATGCAATTTTTGCAAGTATTATAAATTCAACAGCTCAACCAAACATCGTTTATTCATATGCTGCTTCTGGTAATAATGTTCCACTGACTATTCCATTTGGAACACATGTTATTCAAGCAAAAGATAATTCTACAGTACTTTTTTCTGTGTCAGTGGTAGCATCTTGCATTAGTGGTACTTCATGGGACATTGGTTCAAGTCGTTGTATGTCGTCGTATATAAATCAAACAACACAAAATATTTCTACCTCATCAAATTTACCAAACATTACATGTCCTGCTGGTACAACATGGAGTACAAATACAAGTGGTTGTGTACCGAATATTATTACATCTAACACTTCGGTTATATCAAATACATCAATAACATCAGTTATACCAAACACATCTTCTGTTGCTACGACATTAGCATCCGCTAGTTCATCTAACTCAACTGTTGTAGATTCTGGTGTGATTAGTATGTATTATTTTCCAGCAGTCGCAAGATGTCCAGCAAATAAATCTGTAACAAGTGCAGTTGGTATGTATAGTAAGATTAATGGAGATACTGGATTTTTTACACCAACAATAAATACAGCAAAAACAGAGGCTAGTGGTGGAATTGAATGGAGTTCAAGAATAAAAGTGCAATGTGAAGAAATTACATCACAAACGACCACACAAGTAACCCAATCAACCACTACAGTTAAAGTGGTTACACCAACAACAACTACAAAAGTGGTTTGTAATTCTGAACAAACTTTAGTAAGCGGTGTTTGTAAAACAATAACAGTCTCATATACATGTCCTAGTGGCAAAGTAATACAAGTTGGTGGTTTGCTGTCTCCAGAAAATAAATTGAATCAATGTCCAGTCGTTGGGGTTACGGAAATTAAAACACAAGGTGATTATTATAATTCTTTAAGTTCGACACAAAAAGCATCGATAGATAAATATTTTATTGATCAATTTATTTCAAACCCAAAAATATCAATGACTTTAGGTGACGTGATCAATACAGATGCAGCTAGGGGAATTACTCGAGCATTAATAATTCCTGTTACTTCTGTAAAAACATATGGTGATTATTATTATTCATTAACTTTAGTTCAAAGAGCGCAATTGCGAATAGAAGTGCAACGATTACAGGTTATTACTTCAAATTCACAATTACCTATCTCACAATCAGAATTAAAACAACTTGATTTAAATTGGGGAATTACTAGATAGATACCTTTATTGAATGATGTTATTTATATTTTGAACCAATCCTTGATTTTCAAAATCACCAACAGTTACCCATGTTGGAAGTCCAAGCATACATAATCCGTCAGTATCTTTTGAGAGCGCTACACCACCAGAATTTCCGATGTCTATTTTTGCTGAGATAAAATAATTTTCGTTTGATAAATTTCCTATTGGTTTAAGTAGTGATGTGTCATAGCTACTTATTATTCCATTAGTTGTTGCTCGGTAAACAGTAGAGACTGTTCCCATGTTTTTTATGTTTATTGTTGAGTCTCTTTTGGTATAAGAAGGATAACCAATTATAGCAACAGGTGAACCTATAGAACTTTTTGATGGACATTTTCGAAGAGATGAAAGATTGTAATTATAATCAGATATATTTTTATTTCCAACAGATAGACTTTTCCCAATATTTAAAATTGATATATCTGTATCCTTTTTATTTTCATTATTAGTTATTTCTACGGAAAAGATTCCAGAGTTTTTATTATTCGTATCATTTGTAGACATTGCGCATTTTTTTGCACCTGAAACCACGTGATTATTTGTTAGAATATTATATTTATTATTTTCAAATTTCCAAAGAATACCACTCCCGCTCGTAAGCTTTTCATTATTTGATAGGCAAATAATTTGGACCACACCATCGAGATATGGAGAAATATCATTTGATGATATTGTTGCTATTCGAGTTTTATCTATAACAGTATTTGAGATATCTTGTTCTTTTTTAACGAAAGATAGAGTGTGATAGGTGTAGTAAAATGTTCCACAAATCAAAAGTAAAAGACCAATGACTGTCTCATCGAACACAAACCAAGAAACACCAGTAGATGGTTTTGTAACTTTTTTATTTTTAAGATTCATTAATTTTAATTATACCTGATATATGAAAAGATTTATTGGGGATTAAAGAAATAATTGATAGTAATTAAGTTGTTTCCTCGTGTTTTTTCTAAAATATAACACCTAGCATCTAATCTCTGTTTTGTGATATAATGCCTAAATTATGAAGACATTAAAAGCAATATTTACAGACTCAAATCTGAGAGGAAGAATTTTATTTATTATTTTTGTTTTATTTATTACTCGTGTGCTGGCGATTATTCCAATACCTGGAATAGACACAACTCATTTGCAAGGCTTTTTACAAAAAAGTTCTTTCTTTGGTTTTCTAAATATTTTTTCAGGAGGAGGATTATCTGCTCTTTCTATTGTGATGCTTGCAGTTGGTCCATATATTACTGCTTCTATTATTATGCAATTAACAACAGTCCTTTTCCCAAGACTTAAAGAAATGTATCAAGAAGAAGGGGAGAATGGTCGTCGTCGTTTCGTTCAATATGGAAGACTACTCACACTTCCACTTGCTGTACTTCAAGGCTATGCACTTCTTTCACTTCTTGCAAAACAAAACGCTATCGATACTCTTTCTTCGGGTGGTATGGCAGTAAATTTATTAATAGTTACAGCAGGAACAATGCTTATGATGTGGTTAGGTGAATTAATAAATGAAAAAGGAATCGGTAATGGTGTGTCACTTATTATTTTCGCAGGCATCGTGGCTTCACTTCCTACACACATAGGACAATATTTTTTGACTTTTGATGTTTCTCAGATACCAATGGTTGTAGGAGTTGCCCTTCTTTCGCTTGTTGTTGTGGCAGGGATTGTATTTATTACAGAAGCTGAGCGTCCAGTTGCAGTTACTTATGCAAAACAGTCACGCATGGGTGCTTCATCATCGTTTTCTAATTCAACATATATTCCACTTCGTTTGAATCAAGCTGGGGTTATTCCAATTATTTTCGCTATTTCTATTTTACTTTTCCCACAAATGATCGCACAATTACTTTCGACTTCATCTGTGGCTATACTTGCTTCTGTTGCAACTACTGTAATTAAGATTTTGTCTAATAAGTGGTTTTATGATATCGCTTATTTCTTGCTTGTTGCTATATTTACTTATTTTTATACAGCAATAATGTTCGATCCACAAAAGACTGCAGAAAATTTACAAAAATCAGGTGCTTTTGTTCCAGGGTATAGACCAGGAGCAACAACAGCAGAATATATTGGTGGAGTTTTATCAAGGATTACATTTTTTGGTGCCGTGTTTTTAGGAACAGTTGCGGTGCTTCCGTTTATTGTCCAAGCGTTCACAGGAGTATCTTCTCTTCAGGTTGGTGGAACATCACTACTTATTGCTATTGCGGTGATACTTGATGTGATTAAAAAAATTGATGCACAACTTTCGATGAAGGAGTATTAAATACTAGTAATTAGCCACTAGGGTATAGTCAATAGGAAAATTCAGTGCAGGGTTTCGCGAAGCGAAACC